>NZ_FSRG01000007.1:0-219762 GCF_900129975.1 Halodesulfovibrio marinisediminis DSM 17456 | reverse complement strand
AGAGCCAGAGCCAGAGCCAGAGCCAGAGCCAGAGCCAGAGCCAGAGCCAGAGCCAGAGCCAAT
The DNA here is from genome assembly GCF_900129975.1 of Halodesulfovibrio marinisediminis DSM 17456. Lineage (NCBI taxonomy): Bacteria > Pseudomonadati > Thermodesulfobacteriota > Desulfovibrionia > Desulfovibrionales > Desulfovibrionaceae > Halodesulfovibrio > Halodesulfovibrio marinisediminis. The sequence continues at coordinate 219,699 of NZ_FSRG01000007.1, read as the reverse complement.
AGTTCTGCTAAAAGAAGATATAATTCAAGTAGAAACCACAACGGAAGAACTTGAAATTACTTCAGAGGCTGATGCTGAACCATCTTCACCTATTGTAAAGAAAACTCTGCAGTCAGAGTTTACTGAAAAAGAGCAACCTGCTGATGATGGTCACTCAACTGAAGACCCTCTTGAAACTATCGATTCATCCATCCAACAAGATGACGTTACTGAAGACCTGACTGATGACGCGAAGCCCGCTCCCAACAAGGACGAAGACTGTGAAAAAGCTGAACAGTCCGCTACCCAGTTTAACGCTGAATACACAAAGCAATCAGATGAACACGAACAGGGCAAAGTAGATGAAGAATTTATTTTAGAAGAAATTGAAGAAACGCTTGTGCATGACTCTACTGACGCGGAGCTACCCACCCCAAAACTGATTACTCCAGAAGAGGAAGCGTACTTAAAAGAAGTGCTCGAAAGTAATAGTGGGGCAGGAAACACGTCTGAGCAACCTGATGCATTTTCTGACAACAATGAAGAGTTGCTACTTGATGAAAATCAAGCACATGACCATATTATGGAGGAAGAAGAAAACAGCATAACACCTCCACCGTTATTGTCTTTTGATGATTTGGATAGCGAAGAAGCTACAAACGCGATTTTTGAACGCATAGCTCAAGAACGAAGAACTCAAGAAGCCCAGAGCCGTGTAACATCTGATAACCATGAAGCCTTCAACAGCATTACTGAAAACAATGAAGAGACACCAACCTGGGATGATACCCCCCTTACTGAGGCAGTAAGCCACCTGACACTTAATTCAGACAAAGTGTCCCATCCGGCAGAGGTAATTGATAGTGTGTTTCTTCCACAAATTCCTAAAATAATCTCTCAACTGCAGGAAACTTTTGAAGAAGCCTCTCTTCTTCTTGAGCAAGAGAGTATGTCAGGAATTCTCCATACTGCCGAAAGGCTACAACTGCAGGCACAAAAATATGCACTCCGCGAAATTGATAAAATGGCAAGTTGCGTTGCCCGTGCAGCAGAGGCACAAGACCAAAAAGCAGTTGTTAATCTTATGAAAGAATTAGAATCGACAGTGGTACAAACAGGTAAGGCCTTGCGAGATGTCTACAAGCACAGCACAGACACAACAGAAAATCTGTAGAAAAGCACGGTCTACGTGCCCTGCACGCTATTCGCCCCTAGGTGAAATTTTATAGCCTCCCGTACCGAATATCTGCTTCAAGTCGTTGACAGCCTCACGGTATCGCGTTATCCCCTCTCACCTGTGCGAGTACACACTGGCGCAACTGATTCACATACTGACAAATACAGGTATGAGGCTACCATGAAACGCGATATTATTCTTGATACTGCTGCACGTCTTTTTGCTGAACGTGGATTTAGTAATACACCTACCAGTCTTCTCGCCAAAGAAGCAGGTGTTGCAGAAGGTACCATATTCCGTCACTTCCGCACTAAAGACGATATTTTTCTTACACTCATTACAAACGTAAAAAACCAGCTCATTGAAGATATTGAAAAATATCTTGAAGTACGTGAGCCGGAAAATGCGCTTGAAAAAGTAGAATCTGTGATTAAATCTTTTTACGTCTTCGTAAAAAAGAATCACATGGAATTCTCCCTTATTTTCCGCGATGCACCAACCCGTTACTGCGGTAACAGCGAAGATTTCTTCGTACAGATCAAAGAAATCTATGCATACGTTACTGGCTACCTTTGTGACTCTATTGAAGAAGGTAAACTTGACGGCTCAATCATCGCAGACATTGATTCTCAGGAAACAGCGGACATGCTTATGGCTACTATGGTCGGTCTTGTTCGCGGCATGCACTTTGGCTTTATTGAGCCATCTGACAACATGCTTAAGACTGTTTTGCGTAACTTCAAAAAAGTTCTCTGCTAAAACAGCCTGATTTACTCGCAGCACCCGCGCAGCTTCCGCACGAATATTTCCGCTGCCGAGTACACATAAAAAAAGCCGCTTTATGCGGCTTTTTTGTCAATTAAGATACACAGAATAGTATGTTCCCATTCGTAGCAACTGGCCGCGTAAAGCAGCACACGCACCTACTTCGTCAAACTCTTCAATACAACGCACGAGCTTTTTATTATGCTCATACAACACCTTTCGGTTAAACACGACTGACATGTATAGTTCCCGACCTTCTTCAAACATCGGTATCAACTGCACTGAAAGCATAGACAACATACAGTTTGAGGCCAAAACAAAAAGCTCTTCATAGAACCGACGCAAAACAAGCTTTGTTTCGACATCCGAATGTAACACGGCTTCCTGCATTGATAGCAAATCGTGCAACCGCCCGACCCCTTTGACAGTGGCATTTCTCACCACAGATTCAAGTAACGCCGTCTCAATGTTGTACTGAACTTGTAAAATATCCTGCAAACGAGAGCTATACTCGCACGCTCTTCCATTCGGGCCACACGAACCACTACACACCTGTTGAACACACTTCATCTGTTGATACACGACTACTCCTATCACTTAGAAATAAAAGGATATCAGAGAAAAGTGTAAGCTCCATTATATTGTATAGCTTAATTAAACAACAAACAACATCATCCTCTATTCTATCTACATATAAGAAGAATCTTCCTCTATAAAAAATCTAGACATCAATTAGTCTTATTATATGCTGTAGTCCTTCTAGAAGCTATACAACAAACAGGACATTGAGCATAGCCTGCGACTAACAAAAAACATCTTTCTCCAACGCATTCAAAACCGTAGAAATGTCCTTATCTTCTTTTCGAGCCGAAATTACAGAAAAAAATATATAGCGCAGTAAGGTCACATCCAATAGTACACCCCGCCGCTCTAGGTTATAGTCAGCATCTGCATATTTAATCTTTTGTTCTGTAACCAGCATCTGCAACTTTGATTGAGCTCTTTCCAACAAGTCTAATAGGCGTTCATTTTCAAACTGAATTTTCGGCGAATACTCCTCTAGAACATCATACAGCAACAGAACATCATATGGAGCCAACGCCTCATCTGGAAAAACACAATATGGTTCTGCATCACGTTCACCGTTTACAGCAGAAGCAAAGGCTTCGACAAACCTCTCAGGCTTCGTTTCCCACCGCTGTTTGCGCAACACGTGTAATAGAGCTTGTCGGTCACTTTCAGGAAACAGCTTGGAATCATACAAAACTGCTACTGCCTGTACTCTATCGCCATTGACCAAAAACTCACACATCTCTCGTGCTGCATTTCTTCGTTTTACCGCTGTAAGCATAGTATCAATCTGGAAAAACTGTGCACGCTCTGCTTCAACCCGTTCCAACAAGAACGAATGACTTTTTTCTGAAATATTTAAAGATGTTGGCGAAGTCTCATGACAAGAAGTATATAGTTCTTCCACACGTTGATGCGGATCATCGGTAGTCAGTGTTTTTAAAAGTATACTATAAGCATGATCACTTGCACTGCGCAAAAGAATATTCGACACGGTCTCTGCATCTGCCTTCCGAAGCAACTCTTTGCGTTCTGCAAATAGTACCGATGCAGCATTAGGATTATAGACAGCAATCTCAGAAAGGAAACTGCACAACAGAGCTGAAGTATTTGTACGCTTCTGTACCATGTTCTCTGCACAGTTCTCACCTCTGACTGCCCATACCAAATCTTCAGTCTGTGACATCTTCTCCAGTAAGTCATTCAAAGCTTCCAGCATACTTTTCCGAGAAACATCGTCACTTGCTGACTCACTAGCAGTTGCATACGCACGACCAAGAAGCATAGCATCATCACACAACCCTTTAAGACGGGTACGGCACAATACTTCTGCGTGCTCTTCTATCTGCTTTTTGTTTGCAAACAGTTCTGACTGTGAATGTAGCACGGCACTGCCTATCAGCTGAGAAGCAACTGCACCTTTTGTAAAGTCGTTTCCACCGGACATCGCTTCAAAAAAAACTTCAGAAACGGCTGCACCAGACGTCAGTCCGTTATCTGCCACCGAACGCATTTCCTGCTCGGCACTTACAACTTTCTCAAGAGCTTGCAACGCCTCTACAGAATCCACAGGCATAGCTTTCTTATCAGTATTACGCATGGTCATTAGCCCTTACTTAAATAGTGAAAGCCCTTTTTGTGCTGATTGAATAAGAAATAACGGGTCAGAAAGTGTCTCTTCCCACGAATCTCGTTCATAAGACTGTCTCGGAGTAACACTGCGGGCTTCAGCCTTGGTTTTGGCCACATCATATTCCCATGCTTTAATTTCACTTTCATAACGAATATCGTTCATCCGCTCCTGAGCATAGGCTCTGTTATTTACAAGCAGATCAAGTGCACTTCCAGAAGCAAGAGATACATTGTTTGCCGCAAACGTACTTTGTATGCGACCTTCAGATTGGAGGTAGTTACGCCGCTCCCGTTCAACGTTACGCTCTCCCTCCGCCAAAGCATAACTTGCTTTTTGCTGTGCTGCGTATGCATCAACCGGTGCCGTATTAACTGCGTAGCCACTGGTTTTGATTTTTGCACTCCCCTGATTACTCGCCACTGCCGACGCAGCAACGCTCAGCAAAACACCTACCCCCACGACGGAACACATACTCTTTCCTCCTTATAAAAAACATAAAACGGCATATTGAACGGACCATACGGTACAGAAGTATCTTCAATGGTGAACCCCATTCTCCGAAGCCAGCAAATCGACCTGGTATTACGGGCATCAACCCTATTTCTAAGCACCGGAAAAGCCCGATGCATCAATAATAGAATTTGCTTCGGCCAACGAAAAAACACCCGTGGATCGGAACAAATTTCATCTGCTCCAAGCAACCAAGGTTGCCCTACTCCCAATTCATCTATCGAAGGGGCAACACCGAATACAGCCACAATAGCCTCACCTTTTTCTGCACACCAGAGCATTGTAGAAAATCGGGCGCATGCAACCAGCACATCATCCGGATTATGCCCGTAGGCTGCCCATACCTCATCATAATCCTGCTGCCGCAAACGCCCTCGTAACGCTATTGCGTCCTCAATCGTTGCCTTGCGGACTATCATCGTTCACCTATTTCGACCTGCATTGAATATGAAAGTAACGTAAAAGGAAGCGGCTCTTCCTGTCTAAACAGAACATTAGATTGCATTTCATAACCGCCATTAACCTCTACAACCGTTTCCCCGCTAAACAATGCAGGTGTAGCATCAAGGACAGCACCATCACCCAACAGCACCGGTAGAGGCTCTACATTTCCAACCCCGACCTGAACGCCCGAAGATTCGTACAGATGCAGACACATTCTGTTTACACGCCTAGTTCGCCCTCTACTACTGCCGCTTTTCAGCATCACATCTTGCTCAGTTGGAATAAGTTCCGATGAGTACTGTAATCCGGCATGCACAACAGACGCAGCGTACGGCAAGATAATCCTACCTTCTGACACAACTTGCGGAGGTATTACAAAACCATCAGCCAAAATCTGAATGCTCTTTCCTTCAAGATGATCAAGCCCTGAAAATGTAGCTGTTTTCTCTCCACGATAGCTTACACCCGAATCAACAAAGAACTGTTCCTCTATACCATCCATACTGTATGGAGCCAGTCGCTCAACGTAACGATATGCTGCCCCGTTAACATTGCGCGTGACCACACACCACAGCTCATCCCCTTCACTCCCCTTGATGCAACATACCGACTCAAATTTTCCTTCAGTCACATGTCTATGCCATCCAACCACATCATGCTCACGCTCGTAGGTAAAGGCGGCCAAGGAGCCATCTGACAGCACGCACCACACAACAGAATACGGCTCCTGCTGATACGCCCACGACACAACAGGATTTCCTTTAAGCAAGTGTTCAGAAAGAATTGAAAGCTCAGTCCCCATATATCCGTCTTTCTGCAAGGAATACAGGAACTCACGGATAACTTTCCCTCCTTGCTGTAAAAAGAGAATACTTTCTCCAACAACCAGAGGTGGAACAGGTGCTGCACCAATGGTGCTTTGTCGTTCGAACTTGATTGAGGACGGGGTGACAGCCTTGTTATCTCCGCCACTCAGGCTCCATTCACTTCCCGCTGTGCCAACTATGAGTTGTCGCCCCGGAACCATCCATTCAATCTTGTTCACCCTCTCTGCAGCAAGAGTTGCAGCAATACCGTCATCATCACGTAACGGGTCAGATATATTGAAATTCGTATAGCTTCCCGAGCGACTCATCCAGATTGTCTGTGGCTGACTGCGGGTTGCAGCAAAACACAATCGCTGTTGATAAAACTGCACTGCACTTGGATACTCATCAACACGCTGAAATAATTTACGAGAAACTGGATATCCCTCTGAAAAATCAGGAGTTGCCCCGCGATCTACCCATTTTTTGCTGGAGGCATGTCCTACAAATCCATATTTTCCGGACTCATTCCAGCACTTATAGATGGCATAAACAGCGTCAGCCTGTTCCGACTGCCATGTGAGTGTTACAGTAGAGGCAACAGAAATAGTTTCAGGTCCCTGAAATGTTATTGCTTCAGAGGGCTCACTTTCTTCCCTAGTAAATGGATCAATAGCAGTAACCACATATGAATACTCTCTTGAAGCGATTCCCTTACTCTGCGCATTCAAGTTTATCGGCGGCTTCATACTGCTACCCAAAACCATCTGTTCAATGTACCACAGAGCATGGCCTCCACGGCACAACTTATGAGGCAGAGTAAAGCTGCTCGCAATAAAAAGGACATCCGCAGACTGACAGATTGAAAGAAAGTCCAGCATCTCGCTAGTCCATGGAGTTCCAATTTCTATAGGAGTACCTGTTTTGTTAACAACTAGACCACCATCCTTCCACACCCGAATATATTTATTTCCAAACTCAAGAATATATGTCTGGTCTACATTAAATGAAAAAGGAATAAGCCTGACACGGGAGGTGTTCTCACGACACTTGCCTATGAACTGAAACCCCGGTCGCCGCAATGCTGGCCCATGAGGAAGCACCAGCATGTTGTGTAATTTTGTACAGCCGTTCCCGTACCTAACCTGATCTGTCCGGGCTCCCATGAGAGGAGATAACTCACCCCCGTTAAAGTTGTTCTGTATTACAGTGACCGCACTCATTCTTCTCTCCCGTTACCCCGCCTAAAGACTTATAGCGTTCTGGCCTGTAACCAACCATCAGACTCGTCAACCTGCTGTACACCTTCTGCTCCATCTACCGCCGCAGCCCGTGCAAAGGCATCAGCAAACTTGCGATACATAGTTTGTTCAAGCTTTGTACTGTTCATCAAGGGCACGGCCAGCTCAGCAGCGAGTTTGCGTGCCAGCACCTCAACAAAAAGCGCTGGATACTGCGCTGGATCTGTCACTCGTACTGTAATGATAGCCTTTGCCGGATTACTATCCGTGTACAAAACACGTCGCTCCACAACTTCAAACGGTTTGCCGTCCTGTAACTGGCGTACACCAATGCAGTCTGCTGGAAGCTGATACGCCCATTCAAAACCAAATGGCGGACTGTCGGGTAGCTTGGGCAGCCGTTCGTAACGAGTTGCAAAACTCCAATGATGCGCCTCCAGCAATTCATCGCGAACCTCTTCATACAGATAACTACATAACTCGGCCCCGCGTGTTTTTTCTTCCAGTGAACTGATGGGACTGCCTCCTACAAACTGCAAACCTTTATTGCAGATGGATACTGCTGACCTCATAAATACTTCCTTTTCATAAATCCTTACATGTCCAGAGAGCTGGGCATACCCTCTGGACATTATGGATAACGCCCTTTGATATCGCGTTTTATTACTTATCGAGGCAGGAAGTCACAGAAGACATCCACGCCTCCAGTCACTCCCGTCTTATTCGTAACTATTCTGCAACGAACATGCTTTGGGGCATTAGACGGAATAGGCAGACGAGCAAGTTCTTCGCCTTTCTTGTACTTTGTTACGCTGCCCGCAGTGGTCACAACAAAATTCACAGGCAGCAAAGTGAAGGTTGTATTATCGTCACTACCTTCAAGCTGTAAGGTCAGCTGGGTAGAAGCCGGAATACTCACAGCATCCGCCGCCGCCATCACAACTTCAACAGCCCCCATGGTAGAACCTGCTTTAATAGAACCACCGTTTCCTACAGAGCTGCTGTTAGCAGGAAGAGTCTGCGCCTTTGCCAAATACTCGCCGTTTACTCGCAAGGTATGCTTATACATTGTTGTCTCACCTCATTTCGTTACACAGTTCGCGCTGCTTCTGTACCATCAAGGAAGTTGTATGAAGTCACAATTTCCACACCGTTCCAGTGAGTAATCTGACGATCAAGATCGCGACCGCCAGGGAGCACCTGAAGTGATTTCCCTTTATGTTCATTGAGCAAAGTCTGCGCCTTACCATGCATAAACAGATATGTAGTGCCAGAGGTCGCACGCACATCTGCAAGAAGGTCATCAATCATCATCGCAGTAGGTGTGTTACTTTTGTTGATGTTAACCAAAGCTGCTACAGAATACGCATTGGCAATCTGCAAACCGAAATAGGCTTTCAAGCGACAGCCATAACAGAGAACTCCTTCATGCTTCCCAGAAGACGCCTTATAAAGCTGACCGCCGTTGATTGGCTGTACATCAAGCAATGTGCCCTGCTTAAAGCTTTCGCTAGAATACAGGCCGGTGGTTTCACCAGACACAAAACGTACAGCAATAATTGAGTAGCAATCGTCAGTAGAAGCGCCGGCACTTACCACACGCTTGTTATCTGCTGCCCAGCGGAGAAAGTTGTCGTAGATAATGCGCTGTTCCGCAGCCATACCGGATTTACGGATAATCTTAGGAAGCTTGCGTGCAAAGTAGGCTTCCTTACTGCCAAACATACGAGCAGTATCTTCCGGACACTCAATTTCACCGCCAAGAATGGAAAGATCGACTTTTTTAAGATCGCTGGTTACATCCACCCCCGGTAAAGGCGCATTCATTTCAACCCAACCTGCACCTTCAACGTCTGTCACATCCTCGTACATGTTCCACAGGCCATGGGATGCTTCCTCAAATGGAATAACCCCCAGTACCGGTGCTTCCTCGGTTAAGCTATCCACCTGCTGTGGCTGCTTTGTGCTGTGAACAGTTGCGAGCTCTTTCAGTGTTGCACCCATAATTCACCCCTCCTAACGGGTTTTAAATACTTCGTTACGTAAGAAATCTTCAGTAGACATAGAGCGTGCTGTCGCACTGCCACCCGCATGCGGAATAAAATTCTCCTCCTGAAGCAGATCCCCCACACAGGCCATCATTTCTGCAAACACATGGTTGTTACCCAACCCTGCCTCAAGCATCGGCTTCAGGCGTCCACCAAGCTGTGTATCCAAGGCACGCACTGCACTGTTTGCCACCGCTAGGCGCTGTTCAAACTGTCCTTTCCATGCGCCGTTCTGCAAAATATTCATAGAGAGCTCACGCTCAGCATCCATCTGGCGCGTCTGTTCCTTCAAGTAAAAGTCTACCGCCTGTTGAGCCTGCTCGTTACTCAATCCACAGTCCGCACAAAACGCCTGATAATTATCCAACAGCTCCTGGCTTACAGGAATATCGTCTGGAAACTTCACAGCAAACGGCGACATCTGCCCAACCTGAGAGCCCGCGGACTCCTGTTGTCCATTTGTAGACTGACTCTCTCCCTGTGCTGAAAAAGTCTGCGACACGTCCTCCACACCTTGTTGATTTGACTGACTGTTGCCACTCAATACAGTATGTCCTGTATTCGCAGTGGATTGTACAGGCCGCCCATGGGCACCTACGCCTGTTGAACTATTCTGTTCTGCACCCACAACAGGGGCAGAAGAAACGCCCTGCTTACTCCCATCCGCTTTCAAATCCGACACAGTACCTGTTTTATCCATCACGGTATGCATATCTACCCTCCCGTTTTCGACGGTGCTACCGAGTTCCGTTCATTGTTATCCCAACCGCTAGTTACATTCCGCTGTTCCCAGTTGCCGCCCACTCCTGAGAAAACTGGAGTTGCAATCGCACGTGGCATACCGGATCAGCCAATGCGACATCCGCCATGCGGTCACGCGCATACTCCAATAGAGCCACCCGCTCCCGCATATGCTCATCCCGTGCAAGCCTGTTATTCATACATGCCTCATCCAGCCACATGCGCAGCACTCGCACCCCTGCTCCAGATTCAAGGCGCAGCACTTCCCGTAAATCTTGTAAATACGAAATAATCCGAGTCTCTGCGTCTGCGCTTCGTGCCTGTTCCACACCATAGTCTTCTGCTAATAGCCGCGAGAGTTCTGTTTCACTCAATTCACACAGCCCTTGCAGTTCTGTATCTGTCTGCATTTTCTCTCCACAGTCTACCGTCCAGTGAATGTCAGAGCTTCCTTAAGCAGTTTCTGTGACTTCACGTCCGTTCCACTGCCAACTACAGAACCAACCATTTCAAGAAGTTCAGGAGACTCTTTAGTAGCTCCCACAACAGAAGAAACAGCACTTGCCATCTTTTCAATTTGTTCCGGAGCTTGAAGCTCTGTAGCTTGAGCCCTTGCAGCCTCACGTCGCGCCGCAACATCTTCATCAGACCTGAGAACCCGTGCCGGGACACCTGCTGTAGAAGCAAGCTCATCCACACATTGATCAAAATCCAATTTATCGAGAACTGACGGGGCCACTGTCGCCATTCTTCCAACCTGTTCCGTCAACTGGCGGATTGCATTAGAGCCTGCAAGCTTCTGCGCCTGAGCAAGCACAGACACGTACTCTACTTCCAGCGCTCTGCCATCCAACTCCGGTGGAGCTTCCGGCATTCTTCCGCTACGCTGGAGAACACCAAGCATTCGCGCCAGCAACGGATCAAGGATTTCTGTCTGATGTCTCTCTATGACCGGTCCGAGCATGACCATCTTTTCCTGACTACGCTCAAGCACCTCTGTTGCGGTGATATTGCTGCGCCCTTCTCCCGTGAACATTAAGAACAGGTCATTAAAAAAGCCTTCGCGGATACCTCGGCGCACATCATCTATCTTATAAGAAACAGCCTGAATATCAGGATTAATTTGATACAGCGGAGAAACCGCATCCTGCTGTGTGCTGTTTACAAAGTTCTGTGCACCCGGAATAAGATTCAGACGCTGCTTATAGCCCGCTGGTACACGCATTGGCGGATTCACCACCTTATGCACCGCAAGCAATTGGCTCTTTGCCATTTCCTGAAGCATCTTTACATCCGGCATTACATCCATTGCCGGTGAATACCCGTAAGTATCCATGCCTGTTACATCCCATCTACCGCACAAATGAGGGAATTCCATAAAGCCACTTTCATTCAAGACTGTGGTCGCGTCTGTTCCCATTTCAAATGTAATGGATGCCCACGGCATGTTTTTCTTACCCACGAAAAATGGTTTGCTTTTCCCAGAAACAACAATGCTTTTCCCCTCTCGCGGGCAAACAAGGTGCCCAACCTCAATCATATTGTACGGATCACGTGCCAGCATTCGTCGGGCAGTTGCGGACAAACCCTCCTCACCAAACAGTGCTGCCACCTGACGAACAGTCATTTTTGTGCGGCGAAGCACGGTGTCTATTTTTCCATAACGGTCTGACGCCCATGCGTACTCACCGCATGTCAAACAAGAAAAACTGAAAGGTCTTTTCTCATCCGACGCCATGTACATATTTGCTGAGCCGAATGCTGCGAGCTCGGAGTACATACTGTGGGCTGCCTGATAAAACCCTGCATGTGCCAGTTCGTTGTAAATGCGGTTCTCAACAGCATCGAGCCACAAACGTACCGGTGCATACTCCATCAAATCCCTATCCACGAGTCGCAGCCTGAACCACGGCTGCGCCGGAGACGTAAGCCCACTCTGCATTCCTGCTGCAAGAATGCGGATTGACCTAGATGCCGTTCCATCAATAATCTTCTTACTGAACCGAGAAGTGCTTCCAGAGTCTGAAAAACCAAAAGTCCCCTTATGCGGCACAATATAATGCGCCACATCCCGCCATGCAGGTTCCCAGTCTTGCTTCTGCGCCTCCAAAAACGCGCTCGTAGTTCTGACGGCCTTTAATAATGATTGGGACATAATCCTTCCTTCTGCCTATTCTCCGAACTGCCATTACGGCTCCTCAGGACAGGCCTCCGTAATCTTAGCTACCAAGCAGGGTACTTTTCTTCAGCTGCGCCTCCGACTCATCCCCCTGGCTACCTGTCAAAATAGTTGCTCGTCTGCTGTCCTTACCAGCCTGACGGCTTGTGATGCTGGAATACATCTCAGTCTTACTCACAGTATTCTGTTCCTGCACCGGTGGAGCCGCAGGAGGCACAGGTGCTGGTGGTGGCGCTGAAACAGAAATCTTTCCTTTTCCTCCGCCCATCTCAACTCTCCTTACAATTTGAATAACTGCCGGTTGTACTAATTCTAACCATCAACCGATCTAACCAACTTCGCCAAGTATGATCACATCAAAATAGCCAACCGGCAGCATCTCTACCCTGTAAAAATACTGACACAAAAACAAAAACGCCCTGTGCTCAGCACGCAGGGCGACTCTAATGCATATTTTTTTCAAATTCAGTGAAACAAGGGTGATACGAGGGTGATGACATGGTTCCATACATGCGAGAGAAGGGTGGACGCCATATAAAAGAGAATACTCACCTGCATAATGTTAAAAAATGTAAACAATGCGATGATGATTATAATCGGAATAACGTTACAGCTATTCAACTGTGTATAATTTCACCCAAAAAAGAAGGGGTAGACAAGTATCATCGAAGCAAGTAGTGCACTCCGAGCATTGGGAAACGAGAAAACACTTATGAAAAGCTATTTTTTAACCAAACAAAAAAAGGATTATCTGTTTTTTACCGTCGCGTTACTACTATTTACTTCACTACTTGCACTCCCTAATCTTGCAAACGCTTCTGCGACTAGTACCGCATCTATAACTAAACGTTACGATCTTTCCTATCTCTTAAACGGTTTAGAACAAGGTAATCCCAAAAAGCCGCTCCCTACGGAGCAGCTCCCAGATTTCGCCAACGAACAACTCATTACCAAAAAGGTTACAGTAAAAAGAGGGGACACCCTGTATGGGGTGCTCAAAAAAGCTGGCGTTCCGCTAAAGCAACAGCGTCAAATCGTTGCTACCACATTAAAACAAAAGGCTTTCCGATTCGACGTAGGGGAAACTATCACCCTATCACTGCGCAAGATTCCAAAAACAAAAAGAAAGGAATTAGTGCAGCTCAGTGTACAGCTTAACAAAACCAAACGTTTTGCTGTAAGATTGCAGCCAAACGGCACGTACAAAGCTGGCGTCGAGCGTACTCAGTACAAGGGAAAATTGCAGTACGTTGTAGGTGTCATCAAGAACTCATTTGTTAAAGATGCACAGCATTTTGGACTCCCGGCCTCTCTGGCAAAACAAGCCGAAAAGCTGTTAGCGAAGAGAAAGAAACTAACTAGAAAAACCATTGCTAATAAAGACTTTGAAGTTATTTACGAAGTCTACCCAAAAGCCTCTGGCATTGCCCCGCGTATCCAGTACGTTCGTTTAGGAAAAACCCCAGCCCTGCAACTCTACTACTTTGAAGGAGAATCAGGAGGATCGTACTACGACGCAAACGGGAACACCACTGTCAGCAAAGGAAAAATCGAACCTGTTAAGAATGCTCGCCTTTCTTCCAAGTTCGGTTACCGTCGCCACCCTGTCCTTAAGCGCAGATTGATGCATAAAGGAGTAGATTACGCAGCACGACGGGGGACCCCCATTTATGCTGTGGCAGACGGTACAATTGACTTTATTGGACGCAAAGGCGGATTTGGTAACCACATCAGCCTCCGTCACGATAAATCCACCCAGACAACATACTCACATATGCGAAAGTTCAAAAAAGGGCTCAAGCGCGGCAGCAAAGTAAAAGCTGGTGATATTATCGGGTATGTTGGGAATACAGGTCGTTCCACTGGACCGCACTTACATTTTGAAGTGCGCAAGAATGGTAAAGCAGTTAATCCGCTTACAGCGCAACTGCCTCGCCCTTCCAAGCTTGAGGGTGTTGAACTTGCTCAGTTTAAACTCTCTCAGGTACGTTTATTCTTACAGGTTGCACAGCAACGTGTGATGACAGAAACACTGGCGTCACTGACCCCAGAAGCTCTTGCTAAAGCAGCCTTATAAAGTTTGCTTACATTGCTAAATAAAAGCCCCGCAGAAATTTTCTGCGGGGCTTTTTCATACCATAAATCGGACTAATAAGTAGCTAAAGTATCTTTGTACCGATTCTCTGAGAATTTTTTTCGTAGAATTCAAGAACCTCAACATCATTCGTTCCACTGCGTTCTGCATACTGAGTTTCACGCCACCATTTCGCGCCTAGCAAATTACTACGAGCCTCAACATGTACTGATTCAGGAACACCTACCATAGGAGTTTTCCATGTCACCGCCTCCGGTGATACCGTCAAGACAGAGTATCGCATAGGGTGTGTGTTAGCAGACGGGGCAACCATATAGTTCACGCCAGCAAGCTCATTCACACGCATGCCAATATGACGATGCCCTGTAATCATAAGCGGTGCTGCTTCAGCATGTTTTTCCAATACCGCACGAACTGCTTCAGCATTGTCCACACAGAACCACTGCTTCGGACCGCCCTTCAGTTCATCACTGGACCAAGGAATAACATTGTGATGCATGAATACGATATTCATTTCGTCTTTGTGCTCTGTCAGCTGCTTATCAAGCCACTCCAACTGTTCCTGCGGGAGCACACCACCCCATTTCTTTTCTTCATGAGGCAGGTTGGCATCAAGACCAATAATACGCAGACCAGGAACAATAGAATGTGCCCAGTACCGCTTACCAGAACCATCATAGCCTTTGCCTTCAAAAAACTTAACGAACTCTTCAATAGTGAGATAATCAAAGCCACCACGATGCTTCGCGGGATTTACAGGAACAAAATCGTGGTTACCAGCAATAACAAAATACGGCACCTTCAAAGTATCCAATAATTCTTTAATAGCTTCTGCATTCTGCTTTTCACCATCAAGAAGCAAGTCCCCAGTAACAACTACAAAAGATAATTCTTTTTCCTGATTAAGTCCGTTCACGGCCTGACGAACGCAATCCACACTTGCTGCGCTCATCTTCATGCCGTTTTTACCTTTAATATCAAGATGCGGATCAGAGATCACACCAAAACGTACTGGAGCAAAGCCTGTTTTACTTGGAGCAGCAAAAGCTTTGCTTCCCATTAAAGACATCCCCATCAGTGTAAAAGCACCAGCCTGAAGAAATTGACGACGATTTGTACTTTTTTTCATTGCTCACTTCTCCCTAAGAGTTACAAGTTCCGACGATTAAATAAGAACTTCAAAAAGCTGAATTCTTCAAAACAACTTATAGCTTTCCGCGCACGGCAAGCTATGTACATCTAACTCAACATAGCTTTATATCTTCGTTATCAATTTATTTCAAAAGTTACAGTAGAACTCTAGCAGTATCAGGTCACACACTTCTCTATGTCACCGCAGCAATTCTTTTTTGTGACAAAAAAAGCCCCTTCTGAGAATTCAGAAGGGGCTTTTCTACTTGTTCAGTTAATTATTTGTTTGTGTCTTCTGCCTGAAGCAATGCTTCAGGTGCAATACCTTCTTTCATTGCAAAGTATTCACGGGTTTCGCGAACAATAACAGGGCTGAGGAAGATAAGGCCAATCAAGTTTGGAAGAGCCATGAGACCGTTGAATATGTCTGCCAATGTCCAAACCAGACCTACTTTCTGTACAGAACCAAAGAGAATAGCTGCAATGTACACAAGGCGGTAAGGTTTAATTGCGCCAGCACCAAGGAGGTATTCAATAGATTTCTCACCGTAGTAACACCAACCAAGAATGGTGGAGTATGCGAAGAGAATGAGACCAATGGTTACGATGTACTGTCCACCTTCAAAACCGAGACGGAATGCTTCAGTAGTAAGGGAAGAACTAGTAAGACCGGAATCCCAGTTAAACATGATAATTACAAGACCAGTCATGGTACAGATAACGATTGTATCGATGAAGGTCTGAGTCATGGAAACGAGAGCCTGATCTACAGGGTGCTTGGTTTGTGCTGCTGCCGCAGCAATTGGAGCAGAACCAAGACCGGATTCGTTGGAGAACACACCACGTGCAACACCAAAACGAATAGCTGCAGCAACAGTTGCGCCAGCAAAGCCACCAGTAGCTGCAACAGGGTTAAATGCGTATTCGAAAACAAGGCCGAAAGCAGGGCCGATTTTTTCAACGTTTGTAAGAAGAATAAACAGAGCACCACCAACGTAGAATACAATCATGATCGGAATAAGGATAGAGGTAACTTTACCAATAGACTTAATACCACCAAGAACTACGAGAGCAGTCAAAACAGCGAGAGCTACACCAACAATGAATGGATCAATACCGAAGGTGTCTTTAACAGCAAGTGCTACAGAGTTAGACTGTACCATGTTACCGATACCGAAGGCAGCAACAGCTGCAAAGAATGCGAAAGCAGAACCCAGGCCTTTCCAACCAAGACCACGTGCGATGTAGTACATTGGACCACCACACATTTCGCCATTCTCATCTTTAACGCGGTATTTTACAGCAAGTACGGCCTCACCGAATTTGGTAGCCATACCAACAAGGCCGGTAATCCACATCCAGAACAATGCGCCTGGACCACCAACGGCAATCGCAGTAGCAACACCAGCAATGTTACCGGTTCCAACAGTTGCAGAAAGAGCGGTCATTAAAGCTTCAAAGTTAGTAATATCCCCTTCTTCTGCATCATCATCTTTACGCTTAATAAGCGCCAGATAGAGAGAATAGCCAAGCTTTCTAAACTGCAAACCTTTCAGCATAATTGTGAGCAAAAGACCAGTACCTACCAACAGAGTCAGCATTACAGGACCCCATACCCATCCGTCGATCATCTCCAGCCATGACATAAAGCTTTCCATCAGCATACTCCTGTCGCTTCTTTCACGCTTTTACACTCAACATATAGAGCGGCTAAAAACGTGCACAGGGACAACAGACCTTCATCCGTCACCCGCAGCTATGACTTAATACCTTCTCGAAATAATTCGAGAATATGGGTCTAGCCACTAGTCAGAAAGCTGCAAGTCCCAGTACAGCTCGCCCGACCAAGTCAAAATACTAAAGCCCATTCGACTAAAACGAATCATGAGCCATGTTACGCTGTTTTACTATTTCGTCAACATACTGACTTTTTAGATTTGCACACTGAATGGTCAAGCAAGATGCCTTTTTTTGCTTTTTTGTTGAAATCTCCGTAATTGGTCGAAATAAGTTGGTCACATAACCAGCCAAATAACATATCTTTTCAGGCAGTTACAGTGTAAATGAGTTTTTTCACAAGCTCATCCTTTTAGCATCTTTTCACGTTATTCTAATATGTTAAGATACTCACGGCGTATAATCGATAAAACTGCACTTTTGAGGCATTTTTTTTCTTTTTTTTGAAAAAAAACTGATGAAGGCATCTCTGTCACTAATCGAAACCCCAACTTTTTAATAAAGCTTAAAACATGTCGATACACACGAGGAGTAAGGCCATAGAAGGCATCAAAGCAATATTGCCCCTCATGTTGCGAAAAAAGCATAAAATTCAATAAAAACAGTGCAGTACCTTGCTCTTTCCCCTTAGAATTGTAAAACATTGTAAAATGCATCATTGCACACCGCCCAAGAAAGTTGTTCAGCCAGACCAAAGCCAAGACTTCCCCCCTCTCATAAACAGCATACACATAGTTCATATCATCCTGCATAAATTGAATAAATTCTTCTTCCGTAGTGATTTCACCATCGTAAAAAACAATCTTTTTTTTCCGCTCATCACACAGTTTTTTCCAAATAATTGCTAACTCTTGTTCGTTTAAACAATTTGTAAAATTAGGAATATGGGCTCTAATTTCATATCTTCCAGTTAACACTTCTAAAGAATCATGCATACAAGTCATACTCCATATTTCCTAACTCATTCTGTACTAACCTTAGATTCAATGCTGAAGGAAATTCAACTCCAAGCACAGGCTCTAAAATTCGAGCCATACAATCCAGCATGTCATCATGAGAACTCACAGGAAACGCCATATATTCATCAGAAACAAACTCTTTGGTTAAATCCCGCCACGTCCCCTCTTGATCTCTAAAAGGTGCTCGCACTGGTAAATACATACGTCCTTGCTCAAACAACGGAATTAACTTGCCTATCCTATCTTTTTTTGGAACAGCACCACCAAGCTCAACCACGTCAAACCGATAGTTCCTATTCTGCATTTCAAACCGCAGATGTTCGATATCTGCCTGCATGCCGTACCGTTCATAACCAACAGCGACAGGCCGATACTGACGATGTAATGAAAACAGACATGAAGCTCGTTCAGTTAAATTCATACGATCACGCACTCCACCGATAAGGTAGTAGTTGCCATCTTCAGCAAGCCCTATTACCAACATGACTGTATAATCACTGCCCACCTTCTTCTCACCGGCAGGGTCAATCACGATATACCGATTCATGCCTTCCCAGTGGGCAGGCTCTGAAGGCTGCCAATACCGTAGCCACTCTTCCTTAAATCCCTGCACACTGTCCGCCTTAGGGTCTTGTAACATCTGACAACCGAAAACATACGGCCCCATCTGCCTGCGTTTTTTTGCTAACTCTTCAGGCGGTAAAAACACCGGTGTACCATCTGTTTTTCCATTTTCCGTAGCAGCATAAATACGCGGTTCAGCACCCCGCCGTTCCATTATGGTTTTATAGGTGTCATTAAAATGATAGCGGGTGCCGATGTAACGCTGCTTTCCACCATGCATTCCAAGATTCAATGAAAGCGCCCAGCATTCTGTTACCTTACTGATCATTTCCGGAGTTGACACCGAATCACGAGTCACAACATCGTCGTACACAAGGATTTCAAAGTGCTTACCTGTCGGTTGTCCATCCACGAGCCCCCATGCTTCAACAGTAGCTTCTTTCGGATTCTTCTTCCTGCGAACAACGATACCGCTATCAACAGACCACCGAGGCGATTCTCGTTTAGGCGATTCCCAAAGGATCTCCGGATAGCAGCGTTTGAGCACTTCATTCTGCTCAAATTCATACTTAATCTGGTTTAAAAAACCTTTCGCGATAGGACGTGTGTGCGAAAAAATACCAACAGTGACTTCTGGATTAACGAGAATATTTTGAATGGTGAGACCGAAGGTGATAATCGTCGATTTATTATACCTTTGACCTCTTAGACCTTGGTATCATTGGCTTCATGAAAACTGATTATACACGTTATTATACAAAGTTAAATATGATTGACCATATAACAACCTTTTCCATATTTTACTTACTAACTTTTAAATATTCCTTACTGACTTCGAGTTCTTCACTTTTCAACCTCCATGACGTCCGAAAATTGCCCACAAAAAAACCTCCTGACATCAATTCAGAAGGTTTCCATGTACACGTATTTTCAGATGAATTATCCAGAACAATCTAGTTCAATTAACCACGGATAACTCATGTCTCAAAAAGATTTACTCGACCTATATGATCAACTCTCTCTATCGTTCTCACCGATTGAAAAACTATTTCAGACCATGTCCGCTATCGACGCTAAGAAACATGGGTCACTGACTACTAACTACGGTGAGATAGGTGAACGACTTTCAGAACAGTTCAAAAAAGAACTTCACAAATTGTTAGTCCAGTCCGATGGCGAACTCGATTAGTCATTTTTTACTCAGGATATTGTCCCTTGAAGTCACCATCTGGAACAATAGCATTTCTTTTTACTGCAAAATCCAACAGTTCTTTTCGACTGTCTTCAACTGACTGTTCTACTTTTGCTTGGAACTTCTCAGTGAAACACCAGAATCCACGCTCTGAGTTAGTAATATAACCGCCATCCTTCATATAATGACGTGCCCAACCAGCCCGATAACCTAGCACAATCCCATTATATTCTTTCTTAGTCAGCATTTCCTGCTGCATCGAAGGTGGAAGATTCATGGCTTTTAGTATCGCATTGTTTATCTCTGCCACTGAAACAGAACCCTTACTCGCAACAAGTACATCAAAAATTGGAATAAACATCTCAGCACTATCAGGATACCGCACAACTACCTTCCTAATTTTCATCAGAATTAATTAAAACTAACTCAGGACACTTTTTGTAACCCTGTATAGTAATTTTATTTTCTCGTCATCAGCTTCACTGATCATCCGGTTAATTTCTTTTCTCAATTCCTGACTATCAGCTTCATGATCGTTCTCGAAAAGTTCACTAGTTGGTACCCCAAGTCCCTCAGCAAGCTTACTGACTAAGGTAATTGTCACATTAGCTTCGCCACGTTCTAACTCACTTATGTACTTAGCTCCTGAGTCAGCTACAGTTGCTAGTTGTTCCTGAGTCATCTTCTTGGCTTTACGTAATGTCCGTACTCTTTTTCCAAACAGTTTCAGTTCAGTAGACATGATGTCCTCCTATTAGAACATCATGTCCTTTGATCGAGGACTTCAAAACAAGCTATGACAAGACTTTTTACAGTAAAAGTATGTTATAGAATGAAAAAGAGTTGACATTTTCCTTTTATCAAAAGAATAATCCTAAAAAAGTTCGTCATAGGATGAAGTTTGAGGTTTATCCTGCTCACTTCCGAAAACTGTTTCTTACTTTACAAACTCAGTTTTCCTTCGAGCACATTAATATTCCACACCCCATGTACGAGTTCATGTAGTCCGTATAATACTTATACAACCTACTAATATTTCTAAGGGAGAATGCTATGAAGCTGTTTTTTACTGGTCTGATTGCTACTTTGTTAATGTCCACTCCTGCCCTTGCTTCTGATTTTGATGGATATGACACTTCAGACATTGCTATGGCTAACCAAATCATCAACTCTGATTCATGCTCAAATGAACAAAAAGCTGCTCTGGATGATCTTTTTGATGCTGCCGATCTTTCTGCTTACTTCTCCGGAAACTCAAAACCATCAAATGCAGCAGAAGCTACCTTGATTAAAGCTGCTTCGATCTGCCATTAAGAACCTTATAGATACTTACTCCTATAAAATGGGTCATGAGAGTTGTTCTCGTGGCCTGTTTTTCTTTTAGATATAGTTTCTTATTTACCAATCAGTTAATGCGCCACTCGTGGCAACGTCATGTCACATCCAGTTAATTCATCATCCGTTTACGTCCCTGACTAACAGTATATAACTATCTAAAAGTCAGGAGATTAAATGAACATTCAAGAAGCTATCCAAGCTACAGATATTCCCGATCTATATTCCACAGAAAATATTACGAATGAAGACAAAATGATACATTGTCACTTTGTCTTCGGTAACTGTCATTGGTTCGCTGCTGAGTCCGACAAAAACGACACTTGTTTTGGCTACGTAATACTAAATGGGGATTTTCAAAACGCTGAATGGGGCTATTTCTCACTTCAGGAATTACAAGAAGTTTCACTTGGTGCTTTCCATATTCAGATTGACACCAACTGGAAAGTACAACCAGCTAAGGACATTGAACTGATTAAACTTTCTGGTGGTATATTTTAAATTTCAACTCCCCCCCAGAGACAGCAACAGCTCGTATTGAACATTCAATACGAGCTGTTGCTACATTAATATGTCTATAAAGCTATTTCTTCTTATCAGGCTTACTATCTGAGTCATTTTTTTCGCTCTTCGAGTTCTTGCTTGTCTTCATCCATATCTTGGTAGAAACAATCTTTTCTCTGCGCTTCTGTGTAACACTCTTGCAGACCAATGAAGTACCTTTCTTGTATCCCCATTTTTCGCGATATTCATCAGATGTTAATCCGTGACTTGCCAAATGCTTCTTAGAAAGAATCTTAAACTTCGCTCCACACTCAACACATATAATATGGTTAAGTCTGATTGCTCTTTTAGGTTCAATAAAAGGTTCCTGAATTTCAGATTCAACTTCTTCAGTTCCAGAAACATAGTTATTGAGTCCTTCAGCAACCTCTTTTGTCATCTCCACGATTTCAGCAGGAGTCATTTGCTTAACGCCTGCCTGTGCTTTTACCATTTCCATTGCCTGTTCAAGATACGGATTCGGATTCATATATTACCCTCTGTATAAAAAAATTTGAGCTTACCCTAAACGGATAGCTCAAAAAGTACACAGGAGTGTTATCAATCCACTCGTTCAGTTACGGCATGTGGGTCTGTGTTGTTTCGATTTCCTGCACAGAACCACTATGCTCATATCATTTAACCAACTTAACTATCAAAACAGTCTTCAGGACTTGCTAAATCAAGGTTCCATTCATGAGTATCATGAACAGTGATACAACCTTTTTTATATGTAATTATCCCCAACCCATTCAAACTCTTCAGAGCATTGGATACAGACACCTTACTTACATCAAGATACTCCATAAGTGCTGCTTGAGTTACCGACTTTGATTTCTTTCCATACCCAAGAGTTAACCGATATATTACAAGAAGTAAGCCCAGTTCTGTTTTCGTTAATTTTAATGCTGGAAGTAACAGCAGAAGCCTATTAGGAATTTGTGTAAAACCACTAAGTTCACCTTTGCCACTCCATACTTCAAAATTGAATCTCTTCTCCTTCTTCACTTCTTTGTCTTTTCCCTTAACAATATTCATTACATCTTCTAATTTCATCTAGCTTCTCAGCCTCCTATTTCATTTTTCTATTTTTTTGCTTTAAAAATTCTTTAATCGCATTTTCATACATTTTTTTTACTGTAGCACCTTCGTTCAATGCTACCTTCTTCATTTCATAATGAAGCATTTTTTCTACAAAGACACATGATCTTTCCATATCAACTCCTCACTAGATATATTCTTATATTAATACACTTCAACAACACTATTAAACAAAGCTAGTTAATCTTCTTTTAATTATTGTTAAACACTCCTTTACTCAAAGGTAAAGGACGCTTAACAACATATTAAACATGTGTTTAACTCAAAACCTTCTCGACATTAGGGACGCCTATCTTTCCGACTCCTTAAATAAAGTAATAAATAAATATAAAATAAAGACCATGTTCTTTGAGAACCTTATGCTCTTGAAATTTCTCGTTGCACTCAAAATTTCAAGAGCAGCAAGTTTCCGCACTTTGTTCGTCGTGCTCACAAAGAGCTGAATCATCGCTGATCTTGTGCAACAAAGTTGCTCATAAGTTAACAATATTTCCATCACATTCCATATAATACTTATCAAATTCTGCGAGCAGAATTTACGTAGAATTGTGCTAATGTCGCTCTGCTCCATTAGAACAATCCGTACGAACCTTACCGGATTGTCATCCGTTTAAAATTATCTATATGTAAGCGCAAAGCGCATCATTCTATTAACTCATTAAAAGTGTCCATCTCCCATGCTCACGAGTTCACATGTTCAATGGACTCCACATTGGTAACTCGTTGATCTTGTCACAAGGTCTCTAATGTTGCCAATCTTCCACAAAGAAATTCATGACGCCGTTGATAGCAACTATCAACAGCAATGTTACTTTCAATTCCATCCTCAACAATATTCTTTTTAGTTGCTTCCCTGTATAACTTAGCATTGTTGACCTTTTCTTTTCTCTTTTAGCAACTCAAGGACTTGTTTCATCTTCATGCTATAAAGCTTTCCAACTGGTATTCCTGACTCTTTGGATTCATTTTTTATCTCGTGACACACTAATCTATAAGGATACATTTCGTAATTCTTCATCTAGAGACTCCTGTTTTGGTATTTTTATATATTTATATAAAAATATACAAAATCAACTGGTTCTGAACCACAAAGTACGTCCTGAACCATCAAACAAACAGTCACGAATAGTACTCTCAGGACAACGGTAATCATTTAAACCACTTACAAAACCAACACCCTTACAAAAAGATAAACAAATTTAATAGGTTACGAAAAACAGAACTCATTTTTTACGTTTTTACTCAAAACACCCTATAGATACTTTACTGTCACAGGTCATTTCGAAGAAAACAGACTGATTTCCACTATCAGTGATTTCCGTACCTCCCGTCATCCTCCATTAGTACCCATCACCACGAATGTTCACTCTTTAGTAAAGAGTTGACGTTCAAGAACAAGTGTAACGAGATTAACCACTTGTAATATCGTACCTTTTCCGTTTACGACAACACGTCACCTGTTATTATCAGACTAACATAACTGAACATTCGCACCTCAAACCAACATGACAACTCTGTTTTCGGAAAACAGAAAGTCCAGCCGAGGAAGGAAAAAACACAAGGTGATATATACTATGGATAACTCCGTCGATCCCATCAGAGACCTCCGAGCAATTGATAACATCAAACGTATGACTATGAGTAAACCGAGAGACTACCTGCTTTTCATTATGGGTATTAACAACGGAATTAGGATAACTGACCTGCTTGATCTCAAATGGAAGCAGGTAGCCGACAAGCAAAAAGGAGATGTTGTCCAGATCAAGGAAAGAAAAACAGGGAAACAGAACTACATTGTGATTAACGGAGCAGTGGCTAAGGCTTTGCGCCTATATAGGGAAAAGTTGAATCCGGCAGAAGATTGCTATCTATTCCGATCTAGGAAAGGAAAAAACCAACCTGTGACAGTTACTCAGGTAAATCGGTTAGTAAAATCTTGGTGCCAGTTAGCAGGTTTGTCAGGAAGATATGGAAGTCGGACACTTCGTAAGACATTCGGGTATGTCCAGAGAGTACATCATGGAGTAGGATTTGATGTTCTAGCTAAGAGATATAACCATTCTTCCCCACGAGTAACAATGGTGTACCTTGGGATCATGGATGATGAGGTTAAGGACATCCTGATGAATGAAATTTAACTACCACCTGAACAATAAATCTCGTCAACCGACTATGAAAATAAGGATTACACATTCGGAGAGCAACTGCGTAGCATTGATTTCACAAAGATAGGAATGTATTTACACAGATCGAGAGACATAATAGGCATGTCTTATCGATCAACAATGACAGTCCATAACAGAAGCGAGAATGAGTTTAAAGATGAATGAAGTAATTGTTGTTACCGTTAATAATGAGACATTCCTCATGGCAGCCGATAAGGAACTCACCAAAGACGTAAAAATTGAACTTGAATCAATTTGTGAAAGTCTGGATGAAGATTATGCAGATGAGGTCAGTGAACTAGATACATT
Source organism: Halodesulfovibrio marinisediminis DSM 17456 (assembly GCF_900129975.1). NCBI lineage: Bacteria > Pseudomonadati > Thermodesulfobacteriota > Desulfovibrionia > Desulfovibrionales > Desulfovibrionaceae > Halodesulfovibrio > Halodesulfovibrio marinisediminis. The sequence goes on along the minus strand of NZ_FSRG01000007.1, from coordinate 194,475 downwards.
CCAACTCTGTGAGTGGTTTGAAAACAAGGTACGAGAAGAACTCTCAATCACCTTGAAGCCTGTAGGAATAGGGTTAGAATTAAATTTGAACAACCTATGATAATATCCCTCCTCTAACATTATCGAACTCCGACTCACTTTCCAGCAGTCGCTTCTACAAAAAAATAAAGGGCAGCTTATCGACTGCCCTTTAGTAGCTAAATGAACCTCACTGAGTTCATGATATTAGCTGCCATATTGATTATCTTTAATCCCATGTATTCAACAACGCATCAAGCTCTTCAAATTCGTCGTCACTGCCTGTAGATTGAGGCTTGAAAGCCACCTTCGCTACCGGTCTAAGTTCGGCGGGAAAATCATCAAGCTTCCTAACCGCTTTCCCATCAACTTTTTCTGACTCAGCTTCAGGCTTAGCTTGTGGTTTAGCTTCAGGCTTAAGGTACTTAGGTTCTAAAGAATCCAATTGCGAATCAAAATCATCAAGACCTGCATATTCACCCATGAGAAGCTTATATGCTTCTTCCCGATCTATAAGCTGTATATTTCGAATTCCACCTGACTTTTGAGCTGTCTTAAACCCCATTAGTCGTTTCAATTCGCGGGTTAGTTTAGCTTGTTCAGTAATTCCAGTTTTAGCTATGTGAGCATTAGCCTTTTTTGCAATACCAACCCACTGTTGAAAATGATCAAACAAATCTTTCGTTGGCACCCAAGAATCCCACTCAAATGTTCGGTCAATATCGCCAAATGTGTCGTATATGGCATGTTCTTCATAAAATACGAGGTCATAAAGCCAGCTTTCTACAGGACTAAAACTTGCTACCACATCTTCGAGTAATGCAGCAGTCTTCGGTGCATGTCGCAGAGTAGACATTTCCACCTCGTACTTACTGAGGTAGTCCATAAAGGCCTCTGCTCCACCGTTCTCAATTTCATAAACAAGCTCTCCGAAGTACTGTTCGTTACCAACTTTTTTATCACTGGCTTTCAGTACAAAGAAACGTCTCTCACCTCTTGTTGCCGGAACTGCCCAATGTTCATTTGTGTTCAAAAACAGTCGGCAGTAAGAGTCAACTTCTCGCAGATCATAACCTTTAGCTTCTACAGGAAGTAACCGATCTGTAATTAATGACTTAAGAGTTCCCTCAGCAGCTTTATCACCTGCCCATACAGCCTCTTCTAGTACAATCATGAGCTTGTCTTCAAGATGAGCATTGAACCTACCAGTCACAGTACCTTGCTTATCGAGTTTCAAAAAGTGTGCACCGAGTATCTTTTTCCACAACTTCTCTTGAATGATACTCTTGCCAGCACCTTTTTCACCTTTAATAACTACAGCAACTCCCGGTTTCTCTTCTGGCGTCTTCACCATATGAGCAAACCAAGTCATTAAGTAATTGAAATATTCTTTATTACCTCTGCACCAGATCATGCGAAGGTGATCTAAAATTCGTTCACAACTACCACTTTTGGGTTGAACTGAAAAACCGCGCCATTTGTTATAGAATCGGTCATTATCCCACACTCGACCAATTCCAACAGGTTTGAATATAACATTAGCGTATCGTCTTGCTCCACTCCACTTTTTCCATTGATGGACTAGAGACCGTACTTTTCCATCTACAATAACTTCTCTATCTGCAAAAAACTGCTCAAAGTTTTTGAATTGATACGCAATGACTTCTGGCTCACCTCGATAGTTCTCAGTTTCCCAACAGAAACGCACGTCAGACCCAAATGATGCTATAAAATGGTCCTCATTGAACTCTTCAAGTGCACTTTCAAGATCAGAGGCTTGGTTCTTAGCAATTTTTTTCTGAATCTTTCGTTCGTACTCTTTTAAATAGTTAGCCCAGTTAGCATGGTAGTTATCTCCAGCTAGCTGAGCAAATTCAAGGGTACACTTCTTCCAATCGTAACCTCCAATACCCTTGAATTGTAATGAAAAAGCTTGATAGAGAAACCATGCGGTTTTATGTTGAGCATTACATTTAGGGTTATAACATCTGTACTTGCTAACTGTAAGTTCAACTGTGCCCTTGGCACTACAAAAAAGACAATCCTGCCTTGTTTTGCCAGAATTAAATTCTCCCCCTCTAGCTTCGTATGCTTTCTTCATGGTGACACTTTGAGTGATATCAATCCATAATGGGTCGTTGGAGAATTTGTATAAATCGTCTTTTGAGCTAGATACAGACTTCTCTGTCTCCTTTCCAAGCACTTGGACTTCATAGGCCAAGTGCATAAATGGCTTCTCTCGTTCAATTCTATCCAGCAACTTAGATTTTTGTGCTTCGTAAGTTATACCAAATCGATTTAGCACTTGTGCCAACTCTACAAAATCAACGTCAGCAATCGGTAACTCATTAATAGGGGCGTAGACTTTTCCCTCTCCGATCTTGCTGTTAGCTCCTGTAGCAATTGCACCATATCCGATAACTCCAATTAACGGTTTCAGATTGAGTTTCTTTTTCTCGTAGCTACCATCGTAGTTTTCTATCCACTCAACTTCTTCAGCATCCGTCATAGGAATGTAGCGATTAAGCCTGTAAGCTTTCTCACCCACATCAGATTTAATATATACGTGTGGAAGTTTCCGATTTGCACTCAGAGTTGTAAAAGTATCCGGTAGCAACTCTGTAATACTTTCACCTTCTTCAGCATCAACATTCAGAATAACAAGATCGCCATGTCCACCGACTACAGCATATGCGGGATATTTCTTCAGATGCTTTATCAGTTTAGGCGAGTTGTACAGTGGTGCATCATTCTTCCATTTGTGAACAGGTCTTATATCACCTTTTAGCTTTTCACCTTCAGGAAGTACCCCAGTGAACCTGTATGACTCATCTCGTAGTTGCCAAGGAATAATATTTTTAGGCTCTTCTGATTGAGAAATTTCACTCTCAGAGTTCGATGCTTCTGTTGCAGCTTCAGCGGTAAGTTCAGATTCAGTTCCATTTTCAGTCATCACATCCCCATCCGATACTTTTAAACTTTATAAACCTTCCTTTACATTTACAAAAAATAGCATAGTGACATCTTCAGGTGAACCACCAAATCTTTTCGACTCATTACACACCTAACATGCTGAATTAAAATAACAAAACCACACGTAGAACATCAAGAAAACAATTAAACACCATAATTACCAGTAACCACACTAAATTTAACCTAATAAAAACAATATCCCATTCAACCTAAACACATCACAATTACCACCGATTACAACACTGGTAAAAGTGGTAATACTGGTAAAGAAGTACTATCCCTAACAAGTAAGTACTTCTTTTCCCAAAATACCTTTACTGTACCGTAGTCTATTCCTTCGACTCCATGTCTTCTCATAAAAAATGAACTTGATAGTTTTCTCAAAGAACTTTCCCAAAGCCAGTGAGAAAATTTCGACAACAAAAAAGCCACGTGAAAACTAATTCATGCGGCTTTTCTTCATTTCAAAAAGAGCAAATCGGCACTCGGAAAGTTCAATACAGAACTCAGTAAGGTTTCTTGTGGCTCAGAATCAACACTCAGGTCTTAACAGACTAAGAGTTAAGGATTTTATTAACAAGGCATTGAGAATATCGAGAACTAATATCGGTCTCTGAGGTGATAACTCCGAAAAGTGACTTTTCATCAACTTCGACAACATGATAACGTAATCGTGTTATATTCCCACTAGCTTACAGCAAATGAGGACACCCTCATTCCTGAACCATAACTAACAAAGGTTATCTCATGGATATTGTTTCAAAAGAAAAACGCAGTGAAATGATGAGTAAAATAAGGGGAAAAAATACAAAGCCAGAGCTTGTTGTTAGGTCGTTGCTACATTCCATGGGATATCGATTTAGACTTCACAGGAAAGACCTTCCGGGAACCCCAGACATAGTCTTACCCAAATACAAGACAGTAATTTTCGTAAATGGATGCTTCTGGCATGGGCATAAAGGATGCCCAATTTACAAGCCCCCGAAGTCTAATGTGCAATATTGGGAAGAAAAAATTGCTAAAAACAAAGAAAGAGACCGAATTAACACCTTGCTGCTACAAAAGTTAGGCTGGAAAGTCCTTGAGATTTGGGAATGTGAACTAACTGACTTATACACACTCTTATCGAAGCTTAGACACCAGCTTTAGCAACTGGTTAATGATAATAAGAAACACAACGAACACGTAATAACTATCACGTTGGGTATCCTCTTTGGGGAAACCATATAGCTTTATCTTTCACCTCTACGAGAGCAAGCCCAGTCCGAAAGATAAAATCTCCGTTAACTCTCACACTTTCTGACGTAACAACAACCATGCAACTTACCGAAAAACAAAGATCTTTTTCACAAAAAAAATCCGGTACTTTTTTTAAACAATATATTAACAAGTCACTACTAATCAAAAAGCTGGAAAGACGCCCCCTTTTATCACCAATTGAGATTTTCTTGCTGGTAAGATAAGCAGGTTCAACTTGAGATGTGAACCTTCCATTCAAGTACCCTAGAAACTAGCCTCGAACTTTTCTAAGATTTTACTACTCCTCTAAAGAGCATCTTAATGAATATATATTCCTTCTTTTCTGGTCTCGGTTTTTTAGACTTGGGCTTTGAGTACAATGGCTTTGAGATCAAAATGGTAAATGAAGTACATTCTCCATTCCTCAACGCTTATGCCTACGCTAGGAACCAACTGAACCATATTGTTGACCCAGCTACAATGTTTAATTGTAGTATTGACGAGTTCTTGCACGAAAAAAGAGAATTCCTTAGCGACTCCCTTGAACAAGACAGAGCTGAAGGCACGATTAGTGGATTTATTGGTGGTCCTCCATGTCCAGACTTCTCTGTTGGTGGAAAAAACAAAGGGCACAAAGGGGAAAATGGTATCCTCAGTGCTACTTATACTTCTTTAATCCTAACCCATCTTCCAGACTTCTTTGTTTTTGAAAATGTTAAAGGGCTAATTCGAACGAAGAAACATCGTGAATTTTATGATAGCTTGAAAAATAAGCTTTCCCAACACTACAATCTGACTGATCGGCTACTAAATTCTATAGAATTTTCTGCTCCCCAAGACAGAGAACGCGTTATCTTAATTGGTTTAAAAAAGAACACATTTACAACGATCCACAGTTCTGAAGAACTTGATAGCCTTTTTCCGTGGGATGCAAATAAAACTTTCCCTAACAGAGAAGCTTTTGCTTTTAATTGGCCAACAACATCTCCATTTGTTGAAGACTCTGTCGTAGAACCTCTCGAAGAACTTCCAGTAGAATTAACGGTTCAGTATTGGTTTGAGCAAAATAATGTTGCAAGTCATCCTAATGGAAAAAATCACTTCACCCCTAGAGGTGGCTTACAACGCTTCCAAACTGTCCTTGAAGGAGATGACAGTAAGAAATCATATAAAAGATTGCATAGATGGCGTTATTCTCCTACTGCCTGTTATGGAAATAATGAAGTACATCTACACCCATATAAGGCACGAAGAATTTCCGCTGCTGAGGCACTAGCGATCCAATCACTACCGACTCAATTCTCCCTCCCGCCTGAAATGAGTTTAACGAACATGTTCAAAGGAATTGGCAACGGTGTTCCTTTTATCATGGCTAATGCATTAGCAAATACCTTGCGAACTTTTCTTATGGCACACAATGGTTAGTGGGCATTGACCCATAGTTCTCATACTGTTAAGGCTCCAGTAATATTACTTTACTGGAGCCTTACTTATGCCACTAACCACTCGACTTCCCTCAGGTCACCTTCAAGTCAATAAACTTGAATCATTTTGCTCCTTAATTGAAGCGACCTCTCCCCCATCATCAAAATACTTTTCTGAACTTTTCCGTGAGTTCGATCACGAAATCAGGAGAAGACATCCCGAAATAAAGCAAGGGGCATTAAATAATGTTCATGGAGATTGGTATGAATACCTCATTGCAGTTTTTTTCAACAACTATTCGGTGAAACACAATCGCAATTGGGTTGCCATCCCACTTCCAAATGTTAGAGTATATGACCTAGCTCAAGTCTACACTCCAAGACTCTTCAACTACATTGAAGACTTGCGATTCAAACTTGCCCGTGAACAGGTAAGCCTCATATCCTCAAATCCAGACTTCATCATTGTTCATAAAGATAAGCTTGATTCAAGACTTACTATAAAGTCACTTTGTTGTACCGATATTGAGCATCTTTCTTGTCTCTATCGTGAGCTGAGTGGTAAATGTGAGCTGAATGATATAAAAGGATACTTCGGAGTTAAATCTACAGTTCGTCCAGACCGACGCCTACAGCTTGCACATGAAGGTAGCTTATTAAAAGCAATGTATGCTCATTTACAAACTCGTGACTGGATTATTAATCCGCAGGGTATTTCATATTATGCAGCCTCAACGAATCTAACTCTTGCTGACAAGGTTGGACTACAAACCGTTGCGACACACTCCATTGTAACAGTCCATGACAAACCAAAATCAGCAGTAGATGATGCTTTTAGGGTCGACAGCATCGCAGACTGCTATGAAATGGCTTCACGAGTATTATAATTTCAATGGGTAGAGTTACTCTACCCATGTTTTCTAACCATTCAAAACGATGCTACATCCACGAAGTTACACATAGGTCCTCTCTTCCAAATCCTGAAAATACTCCTGTTATCTATTTGGGTATAATTATATTTTCATCTCCCCTACCAGCCATGGTAAACACTTCACCCCATTGCACGATACAATAATTATTTCTGACTCCTAACAATAGGTCATAAAAAAGGGCAGCAATAAAAGCTATTGCTGCCCTCTAGGTGTTCGTTTTTCATTGTATTAGAGTTTTGGAAGTTTCGGTTTTGCCTCGATGGCTTTCCGCCGTTCACCTTCGAGTTCATGGTAGTACACTTCAGTTAACATTTTAAGCGAGCGATGACCCAAGAGACCTGCTACAGCACGTAGGTCAGCTTTTCCCTTAAGAGTTTCTGAAGCATACAAATGTCTTACATGATATAAACATACGTTAGACTTAATACCAGCAGCTTGCACAGCTTGGGCGAACGACTTACCAACCTTACGTTTAATTGGCTTACCTCGATACTCAATCAGGTAATCAGTCTTAGCTTCTTGCTTTTTCTGTTTCAGAATATCCATATAGTCATCATCAAGTGGAATCACCCTGTCAGCACCTTCTGTTTTTGTACCCCTGACACGAATATTTTTACTCTCCCAGTTAACATCAGACCATTGCAGTTTAAACAATTCTGTGGGACCGGGGCGCACCCCAGTTGCCCACAGAGTTTGTAATGCGAACTTCAGATGTGGCTGAGCGTGCTCCACAATCCTCGCAAAGTCATTAAATGTTATCGTCAACTTCCTGCGAGATGATTTATACTTGTTCTGACCCAACCATTTCTTCATCGGGTTTACCGGAATGTAATCCATGATCTCAGCATAGTTAAAAATAGCATTCAACATGCCGAGATAGTTTCCAGCAGTACACTCAGCAAGATGAGCATACTTATTCCGGAGCGGATTAAAGTCCGTCCAAATGATTTGATTCATTTCTTTGTTTTTAAATAACACTCGCCAATCTTTGTTAATCAACCTCCTAACATTGCTGACATACGCTTCACTCATCTTCTTAATTTGCAACTCCTCGACGTATTCCTTTGCGACCTCCATAAAGTACTTATCATATGTTATCGGTGCGTTGAACTCACCTTTCTTCTTTGCCAACGTGATCTCTGCGTCACGGATTTCAGCTTTCCGTTTCCCCTCAGGACCTTTCCCACATGCTTCTTTCACTGGAGCCTTCCCAACCGCATTCGGAATACGGTATTGAACATACCAGTTTTCACCTTGTCGAACGATACCCACTATACAAACTCCGGAATATTTCTACGACGTGGTTTCTGGGTCATACAGAATGTGTGTGGGTTCTCCATGAACCTATCCAAGTCTTCGACAGAGTACTTTGAGTTGTCAGGTCCCTTACGCGGGATACTGTATTTGCCCTCGTACTTTCGGAAAGTTTCAACTCCGTATCCGCAATATGCAGCGGCATTTTTTTGGTTTACATATTTACGTGGAATGAGACTTAGTTGCGGTTTCGCCATAGCTTACCTCCGGTTGATGGTTGTTCATTATTAATATGATTGTACGGTACAGTACATGGTCACTGAAAACATTTTAACACGCTGCCATCTGTAACAGCGTGTGTGGAAGTCACCACACACTCTGCACAGACGATCATTTTAACTAGCTGAGGCAGCTAACGAAACTACTTCGTTTCAAAGAAACAGCAGTAGCGGTCTTTATGCTTGTAGAAATGTTTGAAATAAACCTTCTCAGCTTGCACCGGAAAAGCCCTTGAACGGAAGCTGAGTGACCCATGACCACGTTTCTCACCCAGTACAATTGTACGCCCAGAGTCACACCCTTTGAAGGTCAGCATGTTCAGCTTCTCACTGTAACCAACATCGACGCCTTTCTTCCCTTCCAGAATCTCGTCGATAAAATCTGCTGAGAAACGAAAAGTTAAACTCTTATCCTCACCCTTTTTACAATAAGTGAGGTCTGCTTCAGGTGCATGTTTATGAGCGATAACAACGTCATCAAAATTGATCTCTACAGGTGCGTTTTCAAGGACTGTTACTTTCATTTTTTTCTCCAAGGTGGTCATTTTTCGTTGACCACAGTTTTAATAAAGTTATGATCAAAAGTTATTAACTCACTGCAAGCTAACTCCCTCGATCGAAAGTACGTGCACTATATCGCAACCGACTCAGGATGTTATCTTGGAAAATGAAATTTATTCCCTCTCTAAGATTATCCACAGTTTCTTTTCATTTAAGCAAGTTAAGCTGTGGATAAGTGAAAAAACTTACTGTTTACTTACTCAATCGCAGAATGTTTCATCAAAAAAATCTGGATATCGGAGAAAAACTTTCCGAGTTGGTAGGAGTCCCGAATGTTCACTTTCGGGTTAAGGGGTGAGAATTATACACAGGATTATACAAATCAGCGCAGAAACGGCTCGTGTGTATAATTTTATCGAGAAATATTAAATAATTTAAAACACTTATACATTTAATATAAATAGTCGATTTATAATGCTCTCTTGCCCACAGATCGAGCATGCCATCCGGTTTCTGCTGCACTTCCTGACATCGGGCAAAGTGCCAGTCATGGTCCATGTCCTTACGCCCAATAATCCGTGTCAGCAGAAAGAATAGATCACGACGCCCTAGCTCAGCCATCAAACGAATAGCTGACCTCTCAGACTCCTTACGGGCAATGCGAAATAGTTCTGCATAGTGGGCGGCTGCTTCATGCCGATTCGTAAACTCCATTTTCTCTCCTTCTAATTATGGTCGAAGGGGAACAATACATATGGAATTTCGTACAACATAACGAGGCAAAGATATGAAGGATACGTAACAATGGTCTCAAGGCACCGTACCGTATCTGGGGGGGAGGAAAAAAAGACGCCGCACCCGAATACGGATGCGGCGCTGCTCAACATATGCAATAGATCTCGGCTATTACTTTGTATAAATTTTTATTTGTAAAAAAGAGTTACACAACGTCTTCGGTAAGGAACTTGTCACGTCCATCCAGCTTTGCAAGATACAAAAGACTATCGGCTCGCTCTACAAGCTGTGCTCCTTTCTCATTCTCTGCCATTTCGGCAATACCACCACTCACGGTAATTGGACGCACCGTGCATGACAACTCCGCACTGCGTAACTGCGCTCCAAAAGCCTCCATCCGCATCAATGCTTCTTTAGCACTGCAGGACGGCAGCAGAACTAAAAACTCTCCACCACCAGTACGTGCCATAACGTCACCTTCACGCATGTGCTGGCCAAGTAATGCCGCTAGATACCGCAATACTTCATCCCCGCAGCGCCTGCCCTGCGCTTCATTAAGACGGGTGAAATGATCAATATCAAACACACAAACACTCAACGAGTTTTGCTGTTCAACGACATCAGAGATTGTTCTTTCCAATAATACCGGTGCGTAACGCGAGTTATACAACCCCGTGATAGAATCCACAACATCTAACTGATCAAGCATATAAGAACGCGAGCTCAGAATATCAGACACCTGCTTGCTCTGCGTTACATCTTCAAGCGAAAGAAGTACATACTTTATCTGTCCGGCGTCTCGAATGGGATTCGCTGTCATTTTAACCCATTGCAGAGCATCCTGTTTAGACGCTCTCTGTCTGAGAAGAGTTTGTGACACGGAGCGATTTGATTGAAGTGCCTGCATCACCGGATGCTCATATTGAGAAATTGTTTTTTCCCCAACCCCGGTAGCGAATCCCTCCAGCACATCATGTTTTCCATGATTCCACATAGTTTGTGCTGCAGGATTTGAGTACAAGACCTCACATTCGGGTGAAAAAATCATAACACCATTCGAGAGCTGATCAGCGAAAAACAAAACATCTTTAGACAGACTCATAAATCAAACCCCGTTCATAGAATTTATGTCATTATGGTACCCTGTTACACGCAATTTCAACAAAATAATATTAAAAATGAACTAACTACCTTTTTTGCACAAAATTGACATCTAAACCATGCAACAATCGCAAAAGCAATATGTTCTTTCATTATAGGAGATTGTAATGACAACCTTATTCCCATTACTAGGCGATCCGCTTCCGCAGATTGAAGTAAAAACAACACATGGAACAATGACGCTTCCTGATGATATGAAAGGAAACTGGTTTATTCTTTTCAGCCATCCTGCTGACTTTACCCCCGTATGTACTACAGAATTTGTTGGTTTTCAAAAACGCATTAAAGACTTTGATGCACTTAATTGCAAACTTATCGGCATATCCATGGATCAGGTTTTTGCGCATATCAAGTGGGTAGAATGGATTAAGGAACAAACCGGTGTCCAAATCTCCTTCCCTATTATTGCTGACTCTGGTGAAGTGGCCGAAAAACTCGGCATGGTCCACCCAGGCAAAGGCACAAACACTGTCCGTGCGGTTTTCTTTATTGATCCTGACGGGCTTGTTCGTACAGTCTTCTACTACCCACAGGAAGTCGGGCGCAATATTGATGAAGTTATCCGTACCGTAAAAGCATTACAAACTTCAGACAGAAACAAAGTTGCCATACCGGCAAACTGGCCCAAAAACGAACTTATCGGCGACCGTGTTATTATTCCACCTGCACAGACTATTGATGATGCAAAAATCCGGCTGGACACCCACGAAGGATATGACTGGTGGTTCTGCCATAAAGAGCTCAAAGAAGAATAGGTTAAAAAGCCCCCGCACGGGGGCTTCACTTTTTACGTCATCCCCAACAAGGCCTTAAAGTAGATCATTGAATATTTTTAGTTATAACTGCTATGGTTGACTAAACCTTAAGGAGAGTTGTTATACATTAGAAACAATTTCTCATATCATGTTAGATTAGTAACGACTGAGAATGTAAATTTCATCTGAAAAGAAAGTCCATCTCAACAGTCTAACTGCTGTTATGGCCCCCCTCTGTACGCTTCATAGATATAAAAAGGAGCACCCATGGCAAAACTCGCACTCGTAGGGGCAGGACATGCCCACATGACACTTATGACCACCATCAACGATTTCATAGAACAAGGTCACTCTGTTGACGTTATCGGTCCGGGAGAACGTCATTACTACTCAGGCATGGGGCCTGGCATGTTGGGTGGAACTTACTCCTCAAAAGAGATCAGCTTCCCTGTGAAGCATATGTGCGAGGAGCAGGGAGCAACTTTTCATGTGGACAGCTGTGTCGGGGTTGATCCTGAACAACAAATAATCAAACTGAAATCCGGCAAAGAAATTTCTTATGACGTGGCTTCATTCAACACAGGAAGCTCCATAGTTGATGATCTGGTTCAACCTGACTCCAAATATGTTTACACGGTAAAGCCTATTGAAAAATTACAGGAAGGAAGAAACCAGATTATCGAACTTGCCGATAAAAAATCATTACATATCGGCGTTGTTGGTGCAGGACCTGCTGGAGTAGAAGTCGCCGGAAATGCGCTAGCTGCAGCACAGGAAGCTGGAGCAAATGCAACAGTCCGTCTCTACCACGGAAAAAATTTTATGAAGAGTGCCCCTGAAAAAGTACGTCGCTTAACACGAAGCATTATTGAAAAACATGGGGTGCAGCTTATCGGAGGCCAGTATGTTTCAACGGTTTCTACTGGCACCGTAACTCTCACAGATGGTACAGTATACAACGACGATATTATCTTTGTTGCAATGGGAGTTCGTCCACGCCCACTCTTCGAACCTTCCGGCATTCCATCCGGTCCTGATGGAGGAATGCTTGTTAATAAGTACCTGCAAAGCCCCAAATTCGACAACCTGTTCGGCGGGGGTGACTGCATATGGTTTGAACCTCAACCGCTAGACAAAGTTGGAGTATATGCAGTTCGACAAAATCAGGTCCTCACTGATAATGTGATGGCACGGTTGAGCAATGAACCACTAAAAGAATTCCTGCCGGGTGGTGATTATCTACTCATTTATAACACTGGGAAGAATACAGGAGTATTGCACAAGTTTGGTATATGCTTCAATGGTCGTCTGGCATTTCTCATTAAAGACTATATCGACTCAAAATTCATAGCCAAATTTAAACCAGACTATGACAAATAAAAAAATCTCCCCTAACCTACTTCAGGTAAGGGGAGATTTTTAGCTACTACGGCAAGTGATAATGTTCCGGCATACAATGATGACAACCGTTTGCATCCGGATATATTTTTTTTGCTGATTCCATTGCCTGCTTCGAGGTTTCAAACTTCCCTACACAACACAATTGATCATCCGGAGGACACCAGTCACATCCTTCCACGTGAACCTCATGATCCCCGCTAGCCATCATTTTGGTATGAATGTGATACTTAACAGCCATGTGTCCCTCCTTATAGACAGTACTGCTTGTCTCAACGCCAAAAACAGTAACTATAGAATTGTACTGGCAAAATAGAAAAGCTTTCTTCCTAGCAACATGCTCCTGTGGGAGTTTTATACTACCCCTTATTGATGCTTTTGCCTTTATAACATCGCATCCCACTCAGGCTAGTTGCACATCTTTCTGACACAGGTCACAGCCACCACTCACGACTACCGTCTTTTTAGGCTGCTCCGACCTCTGCCTTCAAAAAGAACTGAGCAGTTAGTGTGTGTCCATTCCTGTTGAAATGTTCCATCTTCCTTTTCAATAATAATCTGCGCCGGTGAAAATTCACCAGCAAGTATACGAGCAACGCGAACCCCTTCCTGCTTTGTTTCACATACGCGATACTCTTTTTCCGCCCCCTCTCTTTTGACCTTCCACTTTCCGCCACTAGGACGGACAAAAAAAGTTACTCGCTTCATTAGTACTCCTTCTCGCTATAGTTGATTCAACCATAACACACGAGTACACTATTGTTCCAGTTTGGAATTAAACCACAAAAAAGCCCCTCCAAAGAGGGGCTTTAACAGTTCATATAGCAAGTAAGAACTACAGCTTATCAAGAATTTCTTGGTTCTTGATAATGATCTCTGCTTTGTCAGCAAGAGATTTTACAAAGCTCTGTTCCATCTGCTGTTTTTTGCGCTGGAGAAGTGCTTTATGAACTTCATCTTTTGCTTCCAGCCAAACTTTTTCAGAAGGCTGATCAACTTTGTCCAAGCGAACAAACACAGCACCGGATGGGGTTTTGTAAGGGCCCATCCATTTTTTGCCATCTGCTTCAAACACTGCTTTTGCAACTTCCTGAACAGCGCCGATACCAGGGATAAAGCCCTGACGGTCAACAAGCGGAGTAGTTTCTACTTTTGGCTGACCATCAAGCTTATCAGCAAGTACGTTAGCAGAAGCAGCTTTTGCAGCTTCAAATGCAAGCTCTACAGATTTATCTGCAACGAGCTGTTCTTTGATGGAGGCAGCTACCTGCTCAAGCGGCATGCTTGATTCTGGCTTGGAAGTTTCAACTCGAGCCACAATGTAGCCATTTTTAGCTTCCAGCGGAGTATCGACAGTTGTACCTGCAGGAACAGCGAACAACTCTTCTGCTGCTTCTTTGGTAACGCCTACAGCAACAGGAGCCTGCTCAAGTGAGAACTCAGGAGAAGTCACGAGGGTAAGGTTCTGCTCTTTAGCGATGTCTTCAAGAGACTTACCGGAAAGCATCTGCTCCATTGCAGCATCAAGAGTTGCGGTTACTTTATCTGCACCCTTATCTTCTGCAAGCTTGGTCATGATCTGGCCTTTTACTTCTTCAAATGCAGGAGTACGGGCTTCTTCAAGCTTGTTAAGCTTAATGATGTGCAGACCAAAGCGAGTACGAACAGGTTCAGAGATTTCACCATCTTTCATTGAGAAGACTGCGTCTTCAAACGGTTTAACCATCTGTCCGCGGGTGAAGGTACCAAGAGCACCACCAGTAGGAGCGGATGGACCTTCAGAGTATTCTTTTGCCAGCTCGCCGAAGTCCTTACCACTGCGTGCAAGCTTAAGCACTTTTTCGATCTTCTTAGTTGCAGCAGCTACTGCTTCTTCAGATGCATTTTCGTCGAGCTTCACAAGAATATGACTGGCGTCTGCCTGCTCATCTTTACGAAATGCTTCTTTGTTATCAGCGTAGTATGCTTCAGCTTCTGCTTCATCAACAGTTACGGTGCTTGCAAGACCTTCAGGAGTAATCGCAAGGTATTTGATTGTTACCTGAGCAGGTACAGCATAACGGTCGATGTTTGTATCGTAAAACGCCTTGATCTCATCGTCCGTAACAGTTGCTTTGTTAAAGAAGTCAACTGCGGAGTACATAAGGTAATCCATGGAACGTTTTTCACTGGCGTATACAAACGCTTCGCGTGCTTCTTCGTCAGAAACGCTTGCAGAGATTGCAGCGTTCTCACGAACTTTTTTGGTTAACAGATCTTCTTTGAACTGACGTTCAAAGCTACCGGCAGACATTCCCTGTGCAGCAAGCATCTGCTTGTACACTTCAGGATCGAACTCGCCCTGAGCATTCTGGAACAAAGGAATAGATGCGATCTCTGTTTTCAATTCAACAGGAGTAACAGTCATGCCAAGACGTTCTGCTTCCTGAAGCAGGAGTGTGCGGGCAATAAGTCCCTGCAATACCTGCTGACCCATTCTCAGCTGTTTAAACTGAGACTCGTCAATTCCAGGAAAACGCGCTTTGATGGCACTCATCTGAAGTTCATATGCTCGCTTGAACTCAGGCATCATAATCGCAGTATCGTTTACAGTGGCCATCACAGCAGAGTTTGAAGGGCCGTTCATGGAGCCCACACCCCAGAACACAAAAACTACTACAATGAGAGCAAAGGCAAGTTTAACACCCCAGGATTGGGAATTTTGCCGAATGGAATCCAACATACATTACATCCTTTTCTATGAGGATATGGTAAAGCCTGCGCCTAGGCTTCACACTTTTTTGAGAACCGGACGTAATTAAGCAGACCCCCTGCTCTGATTATATCCAGTTCTTTTTGCGTCAAATCGTTCGTTACTGCCACACGCTTTCCAGAAGACAGAACAAGCTCAACAGGCTCACCGGCAGCAATCGTAACAGCCGGTAATGTGACATTCTGTTCCTGCGCAAACTCTGCGTATGCTTCTTTATCTACCAACATAAGTGGCAAGATGCCGAAGTTAACAAGGTTAGCACGATGAATGCGTGCAAAAGATTTTGCTACGACAGCACGGACACCTAAATGGCGCGGCGCAAGTGCTGCATGTTCTCTGGAAGAACCCTGACCATAGTTTTCACCGGCAACAATAATACCATTTTTGGTATCTTTTGCTCGGCTTGCAAATGATGCATCCATTCGCTCAAATACATGCTCACTGATCGCCGGTACATTAGAACGTAATGCCGTGATAACAGCGCCAGCAGGCATGATATGGTCAGTGGTAATATTATCCCCCGCAACGATGAGAACATTGGCTTCAATGTCTGCATCAACGGATGCGAATTGTTCAAGTGGCACAATATTCGGCCCGCGCACAACTTCAACGTTCGAACCGTCTTCCGGTGGGAAAATAAACTGATCCCGAATAGACGGAATAGTTTTTGGCAGTTCTGGAATCTGTGGTGCATCCCCCCATGTTGCCGGGTCCGTGAATTCACCATGTAATGCAGCCATAGCCGCAGTCAATGGGCTCACAAGATACACCTGAGCATCCTTGGTACCGGAGCGTCCTTCAAAGTTTCTGTTAAAGGTTCGAACAGACACACCTTCTGAAACAGGAGAACCGCCCATTCCGATACAAGGACCGCAAGAACACTCTAAGAGACGAGCACCGGAATCAATAATATTCTCGAGCAAGCCTTCACTAGTCAGCATTTTCAGCACCTGCTTGGAGCCGGGACTGATCAGCGTATCGGTTTCAAACTTCACATGCTTGCCTGCAAACAGATTTGCCACTGAAGCAAGGTCTGCATAGGAAGAGTTTGTACAAGAACCGATAGCAACCTGATTCACTTTAGTTCCAGCAAGGCTGGCAACAGTAACAACCTGATCCGGCATATGCGGCTTGGCAGCAAGTGGTTCAAGGTCGTTGAGTGTAATGCGAATTTCTTCGTCGTACTCTGCGCCTTCATCCGCAACGAGTTTCGTCCAGTCCTGCGGACGTCCCATGCGAATTAAAAATTCTCGAGTGTTTTCGTCACTCGGGAAAATAGAAGTAGTAGCGCCGAGCTCTGCTCCCATGTTGGTGATAACAGCACGCTCTGGTACGGAAAGGGAAGCTACACCAGGACCTGCGTATTCAAACACTTTGCCTACGCCGCCTTTAACAGTGAGCTTACCTAACAGGTGCAAAATAACATCTTTTGCAGATGCCCAACCGGTGAGTTCGCCTTCAAGATAAACACGAACAACTTCAGGCATGGTGATGGAATACGGTTCACCTGCCATTGCCAAAGCAACGGACAGACCACCAGCTCCCATAGCAAGAGAGCCTAAGCCGCCTGCGGTTGGGGTGTGGCTATCGGAACCAACCAGAGTTGCACCCGGTTTGCCAAAATTTTCAAGATGAAGCTGGTGACAGATACCTGTACCAGCAGGTGAAAACACAATGCCGTACTTTTCTGCAACCGTTCTAAGGTAACGATGATCGTCGGGGTTTCTGAATCCCATCTGGAGTGTATTGTGATCAACGTAGCTTACAGACAAATCTGTCTTTACACGGTCTACACCCAAAGCTTCAAACTGCAGACATGCCATTGTTCCTGTGGCATCCTGAGTAAGTGTCTGGTCAATACGCAGCTCAATTTCGCTGCCGGCACTCATGGTTCCGGAGACCAGATGTCCGGAAATAATCTTTTGCGTTACGTTCTGTGGCATCCCTTGTTCCTCTTTGGCTACGGGTAGTGATCTACCCACTGTTCAAACAATATTGTTGGTCACATTCGATATGCTGCATCATGCCGCGATACCGGCATGCATGCACACCAATCTGCGAAGAACAACGAATCCATCCCCTGTCAGTACAGTTACGTCTGCGCGTTGCGCCTAAGGAATATCCATTCCTTGACTACGGTACTCATTAAGCTTGTTTCGCAAGGTTCGAACAGATATCCCGAGCAGGTCTGCTGCCTGCGTTCGGTTGCCCGATGTCTGCTCCAAGCCTTTCAAAATAAGTATGCGTTCCATTTCGTGAATAGGAATCACACTACCGCTGAAGTTACTGCAATCACCACTTCCGGAATCAGAATCAGTGCCGGTTGCAGCACATTCTTCTACACCGTCTTCTTCAAAGAGCGGCCAGTTATCCGGATCAAGCAGGAAGTGGCATGGCTCAATAACATTGCCACCAGCAAGTAATACAGCTCGTTCCATAAGGTTTTGTAGTTCACGAACGTTGCCCGGCCAGTCGTATGTTTTCAGCCACGAAACAGCTTCGGCAGACAATTTTGCAGCCGGCAGCGAGTATTCCTTTGTATACATGTCAATGAAGAACCGTGCGAGTTCTATAACATCATCGCCACGTTCTGCAAGTGACGGAAGTTTCAATGGAATAACATTCAGGCGGAAGTATAAATCCTGGCGGAACTGCCCTTCCTTAACCCAGTCTTCAAGCTGACGGTTTGTTGTTGCCAGTACACGGACGTTAACCTTAATCGTCTCAGTACCGCCGACACGGTCAAGCTCACCTTCCTGAAGTACACGCAAGAGTTTTGCCTGCAATGCAAGATCCATTTCTGAAATCTCATCAAGCAGGATAGTGCCTGTGTGTGCTAATTCAAACTTACCGAGCTTTCGTGAAATTGCACCGGTGAACGAACCCTTTTCATGCCCGAAAAGTTCGCTTTCTAGCAAGTGTTCCGGTAACGCAGCACAGTTGACTGCAATAAATGGATTATCTCCACGGTCAGAGTGGGCATGCAGATACCGTGAAAACATTTCTTTACCGGTACCGGATTCACCGGAGATTAAAACGGTTGCTTTTGATGGTGCTACCTGTCGCGCCAAAGCCATTACCCGCTGCATAGCACGGTTGGAACCGATAATGGTCGGTCCTTTTTCCGTCGCAGGAATAGCGGGTTTATTTCCACCAAGAGTAGTGGTGGGCGGGACAGCCTTAGGCTTTTTCCCCTTTTCAGGAATAGCCGCACATATTTTTTCAAAAAGTAGCGGCTCAAGCCAGTAATCGTGGGCACCCATTTGAAGAAATTTTTCAGCTTCGCTTGCGCTTCCTTTATCAGAAAACACAACAATAGACGGAAAATCTGCATCCGCCTCAGCAGCAGCAAGCAGTTCTTCCACCGAATAACCGGACAATGAAGGTCGAGAGAAAATTATATCAGGACGGGACTTCGCAATAAATGCAAGTGCGCCTTTATAGTTCTCCGCGAGCCCTACTTCAAAACCTGCGTCTTTAAGCTGGGGAAAAATACGAGTAATCGAAGTAGCCGGGGCAAGAAAAAGTATACGTCTTGATGACATGCAGTCCTCTATGGTGACATCAAAAAAACAGAAGTTTAAAGAGCGTTCAACTCTGCCATAAATTCATCTGATTGGCAAAGTCTTGTTATACTGGCGGGCTCGCACAGCCTCTTTTAAAAAAAAAGCACTTCACGTATACCCGCATCAACTTGCTGCATTACCTACAACAAGGCACTACGCATATATGGAGATTTTTTACCATCATGAAAGATTCCACAACATCCACACAACAAGGCGCTCACGGGGGCGAAGTATTTCGTATTGCACGCGAAACAGGCACTGCGCTTTCCAACATTACGGATTTTTCCAGTAATGCCAATTCACTGTGCCAAGACATCACAGAAGAAATTCTTTTCTCCAATATGCAAGGAGCATACAGCGACTACAACCATTATCCGGACACTTGGTCGTCTGAGCTCACCGCAGCAATTGCCACACATGAATCAGTCTCACAGTCAGAACTAATTGTCGGTCACGGTTCTACCGAAACAATTTTTCTCACGTTTCAACAGCTTAAGCCCAAAAAAGTTTTACTTGTGGGACCGATGTTCTCAGAATACGCCAAGGCATGCTCTGTATTTGCTGAAGAATATGAAGTGATCAACTGTCCATCTGATGTTTCTTTTATTCCAGACCCTGCTGAATTTGCAATCACAGCAGACTACGACCTTGTAGTCCTCTGTTCCCCTAACAACCCTGCCACTGTCACCTACCCGAACATGCGGGAAATTCTTAAAGCAATAAAAAGCCCATATATATTGCTAGACTCAACCTATCGAGAATTTTTGCACGGGGAGCCGGAATACGATGCTACACGCACAGCAATGTACCGTGAATGGTGCAATTCGAGCACGCGCATCATCACCATGCATAGCTTTACCAAGTTTTTTTACTGCACAGGTGTCCGCCTGGGATATGCCCTCAGCGACACTGACACCATCACAAAACTCAAGCAAGGTAAAATGCCATGGACAGTTACTGCTTCTGCTCAAAAAGCAGGCATTGAATTCCTGAAGCGCATCGACCGCTACCGTGAGCGTCTTCCGCAAATGCGCACCTATCGTACCATGTTTACAAACGAGATACGTTCAACAGACGTATTTGCTTCAGACGCAATTTTTTGCGGAGTTAATTTTTTGTTCTGCCGATTGAAAAAGCCTGAACAAGGAGCACAGTTCTATCAATTTTTGCTTGAACGAAACATCCTTGTGCGGCTTTGCGACAACATTCCCGGAACAGAGAAAGGATTTATTCGCATGCAGGTAAAATCACCTGAAGAATGGAAAACGCTTATTACAGCGCTGCATGACTGGAACGCTCTTCTCAACACATCCCGTTGTTAAAAAAAGCCTTTAGAACGACAAAAGCCCAGTGAGGGGAACACTGGGCTTTTGTCAAAAATGAAGCGACTGAATCATTTCCGTGAAGCGAGGGACCACACGGACTTGACACCGAAAAGAGCGGTATTTACCGTTCTTTTGTTTTTCTATTAGCACATCCTGTGCCAAAAACAGCGTTCACGCTAATAAGGCTAATACCAACACTTTTCCGTTGACGCATACGGATGAGTAAGCTACGAAATTTCGTTGATTACGATTTTTCGTAACGAAATAATGGAGCGAGGGGAAATAATGGCACCATCTAACAACAACTTACATGACGATTCGGACACGCAGCGTGTTGAAAAAACCTCAAAACGAGTTTTCAGCACCACGTTTTCCGGACGTGATGTCACGATTAGTGACTTTCCTTTACCTAAGGATGCCAAACAGGAGTCTTTTCCCCTACCCGCTACACCGGAAGAACGACAGGAACAAAAACATCCTAAAAGCTATAAGAGACTCCAAACAAAACTCAAATCGCTGGACATCACTCCATTTCTAGATTTGATGCTGTCTGTAGCACACGAACGCGATCCATCAAAAATTATTGAACGGGCAAGCACCGGTTACAAAGGCACCCATGTCACCATGGGGGCTTTCTGGCTTCGACCTACACAAAAGATGGCTGACATTGTCACTCCACATCCGTCAGCTGACTCCATGTTGAAGTTAGTGGCATATTCTGGCATTGGTGACCGTACACCATCTGACTGGAATCATACTCTTGGAACCTTCGATCTTGTTCCAGTTACAGAACCTATTTTTGCTTCATGCCAAAAAGGCATTCCTTCCATCGGTCCTTCACCTGAAGACTGGAACCGTCCTAAATGGGCTATTGAGGAAGGGTACTACGCCTACTCATCATTCCCTGTAATGTACAACGATGAATTCCTTGGTATTTTATCAACGTTTTACGACCGCCCAATGATAGGACCGTTCGCTCAGCTGCATTCTATGCATCAAAAGATGCACAAAATTTTTGCGGACACCGTCGCACGTGCACTAGTTAACGCTGTAGCTTTTGAAGAGATTCAAAAGCTGCGCGGTGAACTTGAGCTGGAAAACGAACTTCTACGCCGTGTGGTGCAGGAAAGACGCCTCGATGACAAGCTCATCGGAGACTCCGATTCCCTTGTCCGTGTCATGGAACAAATCGATGTTGTGTCACCTACAGACGCAAGCGTGCTTTTACTTGGAGAGTCCGGCACCGGTAAAGAACTGTTGGCAGAAGCCATTCACAGCCGTTCGACCCGTAGTCAAAGTGCTTTTGTACGCGTAAACTGTTCTGCTATCCCACACGAACTTTTTGAAAGCGAATTTTTCGGACATGTTAAAGGCTCTTTTACCGGAGCAATCCGTGACAGGGTAGGACGTTTCCAAATGGCAGACGGTGGCACACTCTTTCTGGACGAAGTTGGGGAAATCCCGCTGGAACTTCAAGGCAAACTTCTTCGAGTCCTGCAAGAAGGTACCTTTGAACAAGTCGGTGACGACCGGTCCCGAAAAGTAAACGTGCGCATCGTTGCCGCGACAAACAAAGACCTCACGAAAGAGGTAGCTGCTGGTCGTTTCAGACAAGACCTATATTTCCGTCTTTCTGTATTTCCGATCAATGTACCACCACTCAGGGAACGCCGTAACGACATTCCACTTTTAACACGTCACTTTATCAGCCTTGCTGCAAAGCGGATGAACGTCACCCCACCGCGCTTAAAGCCACACCATGTAGAAAAACTACAAGCATACGACTGGCCGGGTAACGTCAGGGAACTACAAAACGTTGTCGAGCGTGCCGTCATTATGTCGCACAGCGGAGGCATGGAGTTTTACATTCAAGATAACAGCCACGCCACACCGCCGAAAGAGATGAATGTGCACGCCTACTCATCTACGCAACCGACGGCAACGCCACCAGCTTCCGCACCTCGTCCTCAGGATATTATTACAGAAGCTGAATGGACCGCTATGCAACGGGAAAACATTCTTCAGGCGCTAGATGCCACCAACTGGCGAGTACAAGGCAATGGTGGCGCTGCGGAAATTTTGGGGATTAAGCCAACCACATTACGATCTCGGATGCAAAAACTTGGGATAAAAAAACTATCACCTTAAGACGTCCCAGCCTTACCCAAGGAAAAGAAAAAGCGACTCATCGCCTATACGATGGGTCGCTCTTACATACAAATTATGAGTAACTCTTCTTCAAGCACTACGAAGCAAAATACCTTTGCAGCGCTTCGTCGACAGTTCCGTCATATCCGATCCCCGAAAAAACACCGCCTTCACTCAGATAAAAACGGGTCTTAGCGCCCACATCACCACACAGCACAGCAGTCACGCCTTCTTTTATAAGCCACTGAGCAACCTTGCGTCCTGCAGCTTCAGGGTCGTCCCTATACGGATTAACCTGGATAACGCGTTGATCACCTTCCTGCTCAACCAGCACAAACATATCTGCACGTCCAAACACAGGCTCGACTATGTAGTCGTCATTTCTTTTCCTCGCTGCCACAGCAATCTTCATACACCCCTCACAAAAACACTAGATAGTTCCAACAACTACCACGCCTTCTACACAAAGGCTGCTTTGCGCAGTTCTTGAGCTGCATCTTTAGGAGACAAGGCACCACAAATCGCAGACACAACAGCAATCCCGTCTGCTCCTGCCGCAATAACATCTGCAGCATTTGCAGTAGTAATACCTTCAAATCCAACTATTGGGAGAGTAGTCATACTGCGTGCTTTTCTCACTCCAGAAATCTGCCACGGTTTTACATTACGTGGGATTGATGGTGTGGAAAACACAGGTGAAATACCAATGTAGTCAACATCAAGAACATTCGCCTCTTCAATCTGCTCTGGTGTTTCAACTGTTATACCGACAATGGCCTCGCCACCAATTAGTGCACGGACATCCTGTACACGCATATCAGTCTGCCCTACGTGCACACCATCTGCACGTACGGCAAGAGCAATATCAACACGGTCATTAATAATTAGCGGAATCTCCAAGGGAGCAAGCAAAGCACGCAACTGACGAGCTCTCTCAACAAACTCTCTTGTTTCCAACGTCTTTTCACGTAACTGAACCATAGTCACACCACCACGTACAGCAGCGGCCACGGTTTCTTCAAGCGGCATCATAGTACAACGGCTGCTATCTGTTACCAGATAAAGTGAAAAGTCTGCACTTTCTCTCATTACACAACCCTCACTTCGACAAGTCTGCTTATGTCGTTTTCAGTCACGTTATGAAGCGCATCAACAAACTGTACAGAGAATGTCCCAGGACCGTTTGATGCTACTTCCGCAAGTCCACCAGCTGCCGCCATACATCCCATTCCTGATACCGCAGCCGCAAAACTATCTTCGCTGATTGCCAGATGTGCACCGCAGATTGCAGTAGCAATACATCCCATTCCGGTAACAAGAGGCATGTAGTCACTTCCACCAGTTATGTTATAAACCGTCTCGCCATCCGTCACTACATCAACGCAACCGGAGACAGCGACTATACAACGATATTTTTTTGCTAGCGCTTTCGCACTAATCTCTGCTTCACTTGAGTCTTTACAGGAATCAACACCTCGTGTGGCAACATCTGCGCCTGCAAGTGCCATAATTTCTGAAGCATTACCCCGCACCAGCGACACGGCACCCTCTTCAAGAAGAGTTAGTGAGGTTTCCGTACGCAAAGTGGATGCACCGGCACCTACAGGATCAAGCACAACCGGTTTATAGTTTGCTGCTGCGATAGATGCTGCAAGCCGCATACTTTCAATCCAATCGGCACTCAACGTCCCAATATTTATAACAAGAGAGCCGGATATTTTTATCAATTCTTCCAGTTCTTCTTTTGCATGAGCCATTATTGGCGAGGCACCCGCACTGAGAAGAGCATTCGCGGTAGAATTCATGACAACATAGTTCGTAATGCTATGGACGATTGGGCCACTGCCACGTACTTTATCTATATTGTCCCAAATAGTATTAACTGAATACATAGTGCACCTTCCTATAATGACGTTATGAGTCTCAACTATTAGAATATGGTATAGTTTACTCGTAAGCTACTATATTGCAAATAAAAAACGGAACAACCAATACACTTCACAAACATGATACAGTATATTGGCTATTCCGTCATGGAACCGGAAGAGTATACTTTGTTTAAATCAAACTCTTCTTAAATTCATCATCAACACCTACGATGGCAATATTATGGTCATTAGCAAGTGCTAGCGCGGCTTCTTTGTCGAAAAAAAGTGTCTTATTAGCATAATAGGCGAGACAACTGTAGCCGCCATCAACTAAATTCTGAATAGTGTTTAAACCAAGCGCAGGAAGATCGATACGTTCATCTTGATTCGGCTTCAGCAACTTAATGGCAACACAGCCCTTGCCGCCAAGCTCTGCACCACGCTTAATCGTTGCATCAGTACCTTCAAGACATTCTACAGCAATAACCATGTGTTCACGAACAACAATGCACTGCCCAATATCCATGCTACCGATTTGTTCACCAATCGGAATACCGTACGCCAGCGTCTCACGCTGTTTATCAGTGAGTTTTTTCTTTGTAAGAACACCGGAAGGGCCGCGTAGATTCGGTACAAGTTCAGCAGCCTGAACAATTTTCAGCCCTTCAGACTCTAATTCATCAAGAACACCGCGCAGAAGCACATCATCGCCCTTAGAACGAACCTTAAAAAGCACTTTTGCCGCACGTAAATCCGGACGCACATCCAGTGCCTTAGGTTTATTAATGGCACCGGCAAAACATACGCGGGTTACGCCGTTCTTCTTAAAAAACTGTATAAGCTTAGAAAGAGCACCAAGATGCAACATCTCAAAGACATCTGCATGATTCTCAATTTCCGGATCTGTATGGCCAACAAAACCACACATTACTACGCAAAGCCCCTCTTCACGGGCACCTTGCGCTACAAGCTCAGGAAACTGCCCAGCACCTGCAATAATTCCTATTCGCTCCTGTAATGCTGCCATTTTTTTCTGCTCCATAAACTAAAAAGGAAGGAAGGCACTACACCTTCCTTCCTTGCATTTCGATTCACCAGTGCAGTTTAATCGGTATGTGCGGGCAAAATACCACGCTCACTCTTGCGCACAAACTCAACAAACTCGAGAACCTCTGGGAAGTTTCCAAATTCATATTCCAGCTGTTCAAGAGCCTCTTTACGAGGTGTTGAAGAATGCCAGATAAGTTTAAATGCATTTTTAAGAGCACGAATAACTTCACGGGAAGCTTTCAAGCGGCGCAGTCCCACTAAGTTAGGACCATTTACGCCTGCGCGGTTACCAGTAGCAAGCATGTATGGAGGTAAGTCCTGACCAATACCTGACATACCGCCAACAAATGCATGCTTACCGATACGTACAAACTGGTGCACAGCAGACAGTCCCGCAATAATCGCATTATCGCCAACCTCTACATGGCCAGCAAGGGTTGCATTGTTTGACATGATAATGCTGTCACCGAGGAAGCAATCATGCGCAACGTGTGTGTACGCCATCATGAGGTTATTGCTGCCAATAACAGTTTCAAAACCGCCATCTTCAGTACCGCGGTGCAGAGTCGCAAATTCACGGATGCTGTTGTTATCGCCGATTTTTAACCAGCTCACTTCACCGTGGAACTTGAGATCCTGCGGAACACCACCAACCGCCGCATAGGAATGGACGTGGTTGTTCTTACCCATATGGGTATGCTGCTTAACAGATGCAAAAGCGTCGATCTTTGTTCCGTCACCGATGATGACATCATCTTCAATAACGGCACAAGGTCCAACGACAACCCCTTCTCCCAGTTCCGCTTTTGGCGAAACAAAGGCAGAAGGATGAATTTCAGTAGCCACGCTACATATCCTCCTTATTCATGATAGCGGCTGTCATTTCTGCTTCTGCAGCAAGCACACCATCAACATATGCTTTGCCTTCCATTTTCCACAATTTCAACTTGTGACGAATAAGACGACACTTAAGCTCAAGCTTATCACCAGGGTACACAGGCTTACGGAAACGAACTTTTTCCATACCTGTAAAGAGGAATAACTTGTCTTCGAGCGGCATATCTGTGCTTTTCAACACGAGAAGTCCGCCTGCCTGAGCAAGAGCTTCCATAATAAGCACACCTGGCATTACAGGAATACCAGGGAAGTGTCCCTGAAAGAACGGCTCGTTCATTGTAACGTTTTTGTACGCTTCAATAGACTCGAGCGGAGTGTAGTCTACAACACGGTCTACAAGTAAAAATGGGTATCTATGTGGAAGCAGATCAAGAATCTGACGAATATCCAGAATGTTTTGTTCGGTGGCAGTCATCGTTGTGTACCTCTATTTTTTCAACGCTTCGATTTCTTTTTCGAGCTGTTTTACTCGTTTAAACAGGTCAGGAATTTTAGGAGAAAGAGTTGTATGACGCATGAATATCCCCTTTTCCATCGCCGGCATACCAGCCATTGTTACTCCAGCCGGTATATCTTTTCCTACTCCGGTTTTTGGTCCGACAGTTGCGCCGTCGCCAATGTTCAGGTGGCCTGCAATGCCTGCCTGCCCTGCCATTACAACACCGTTACCAATTTTTGTGGAACCGGAAATACCTACCTGTGACACAATCAGGCAGTTACTGCCCATTTCTACATTATGCCCGAGCATAACAAGATTATCAATTTTTGTTGCGTCACCCACACTTGTGGAACCAAGTACAGCGCGGTCAATGGTAGTGTTTGCACCAATTTCGACATCGTTACCGATAGTTACGGTACCGATCTGTGGAATTTTCTGTACTCCATGTTCAGTAGGAGCAAATCCAAATCCATCACCACCAAGCACGACACCTGCATGAATAATGCAGTCATCGCCCACAGTTGTTTCTGCCATAAGCACAGCATTTGGATACAAAATGCAGTCAGCCCCGATAGTGGAATCTTCTCCGATATAACATCCCGGGAAAATAACAGTACCGGAACCGATTGTAGCACGTGGACCGATAAAAGCATGTGGGTACACGGTTACATCATCAGCAATTGTAGCAGTAGGATCAATAAAGGCCAGTTCTGAAATGCCCTTCATTTCACCTTGCGGCTTGGCAAAGATTGCAACGCAACGAGCAAAGTCAAAATACGGGTTTTCACTAATAAGCGCGCGCTGAACATTCTCTGCCTGATCGGCAGTACAAACAACTGCACCAGCTTTAGTTTCTGCAAGTTTTGAAGCATACTTAGGATTAGCCAGAAAACTAAGTTCTGTTTCCAGAGCAGCTTCAAGGGTGTTTACACCTGTTATTTCAAGATCTTCACCAGCAAACTCAAGACCAAGATGTTGTGCGATTGTAGAAAGCAGCATGCTTAACCGTATTCCTTATTTTTTATCTTTTTTCTGTGAAGCTTTAATTTTTTCAAGCTTAGCACGGTACAAACGGTTAACTACAACCATTACCTGCTTTGTTACGTCAACAGGGTTCTTAATGTACAAAACAGCACCCTGTGCTTTAGCGATAATCATTTCGTAACCGTTTTTCTTACCAAATTCGCGGGTAGCTTCAAGCATGAGGGCAGACATGTCACGGAGAGCAGCCTGTTCTGCAGCACGAGCACGCTGTACGAACTGCTGCTGACGCTGAGCAAGCCCCATCTCTTCTTTACGGAGTTCTTCGATTTTTGCTTTTTTAGCATCGTCTGAAAGAGCCTGGCTCTGAACACGGAACTCTTTTACTTTTGCCTCAAAAGCAACTTTATCTTCTTTAAGTTTCTTGTCTTCAGCACCAAAAGTCTGCTTCATTGCCTTAGCAATTGCCAGTGCTGGTTCAGAATCTTTAGCGATGACTCCAAAATCAACTTCACCGTATTTTGCAGCTACCGCAGATGAAGCGAAAAGAAAAGTACAAGCCACTACCGCTAAAAGAATATTACGCATCGAATGCTCCTAAAAAAAATTTCGTTACTTAATAACAAGTTAATCGTTTAACCATCGATAGAAACTATCAAGTAGATTGAGTGGATAGCGTTATCAAATTCCACAGTCAAGGAGTTGAGACTTCTGCCCCCCCAATCTGCAACTACAGGCCTAGTACGAGGTTTCCACTACATTCTCAAGTGACTGATTGTATGAAATAATATAATTTTATAACATAGCAGTATGTTAACGAAAATCAGTAGTACACATAAAACCTATATGCTGTCAGTGAGAAATCGACCATCCCCCGCATTATTTAACGGCAGCTACATCGCTGCATAGTTCTTCAAGTTAGTTCTGTACGTACTTAATGCGTCAGCAATACCATCTGCCAGCAAATTCAAATAAGAATTATTACGAAGACGTTTTGCTTCTGTCGGGTTTGAACAATACCCGAGTTCTACCAGAATGGACGGCATTTTTGCCCCCATCAAAACGTAGAATGGTGCACTTCGTACTCCATTACTCTTAGACTTCCAGCCTTTGGCACGTACTTTTTTTACCATACTTTTCTGTACCAGTTCTGCGAGAGCCTTAGATTCCTGCATCTTGGAATTGAGCATCAAGTCTGTCAAAATAAATTGCAAATCACTGATGCGCTTTTCTGAGATAGCGTTCTCACGCGCTGCGATACGGCGTGCACTTTTTGAACGTGCTAAGTTCAAGTAATATGTCTCAATGCCATTTACTCTCGACTTCCTGCTTGCGTTAATATGCAATGAAACAAACAAATCAACCTTTTGCACGTTCGCTTTTGCAGTACGTTCTTCCAGAGGGATAAAGACATCTGACGAACGTGTATACAACACGTTGAACCCTTTTGCCTTAAGTTTTTTACCCAGCATTTTCGCAACATTAAGAACATAATCTTTTTCGCGAATTCTGTTTTTAGCTGCACCTGGATCTTTACCACCATGACCAGCATCAATCATAACTGTTTTTACAGTCAACCCGAGCTGTTCAATAAGATCAGGAATCTTACGTGAAGGTGGAACTGTACGGGATGGCTTCTTAGGCTTCTGCACAGATGGCTTTCTGGACAAATCAACAGGCGGATGGCTCATGTTCCCATCCTTCGGCGCAGAGACGTCCACAACTACCCTATACGGATTTTCCAACGCAAAAACGGTATATTTTTGTACTGATTCAAAATCAAGCACAACCCTGCTGGTTCCCGGAACCGGCTTACCAACACGGATCATCTGTAAGATGCCGTCATAAATTTTCAGTTCATCCTTTACCGCCTGAGAAGGCACAGTCCCATCCAAATCAATATAAAGTCTGAACGGCAACTTTCGAACAGGATCAGCATTTAAAAACTTATACTGATGCTTTGCTTCTCCACTTAAATCAATAACGACCCGAGTATAGTCATTACTGCTTGTAAAGCGAATCCCTTTGAGAGCAACTTTATTAGAAGCCTTACGTGGCTTACTTACTGTGGTGGTAGTATGTGATGTTGGCTGATGCTTTTGAGGCGATTTTGAAGCCGTAGTGCCCCCTCTAACTTCCGAAAGAATCTTACGATGGAGAGCCAATGCCTCCTTATACTTATCCCCCGCCTGGTACTTGCTGAGAATAGTATTTAACGTCTTTCTGGCCTCAGCTGACTGATTCAAGTTGTAATACTGTACCCGTGCCATCCTGTAGAGAGCATCGTCCGTCCATGAGTGTCTGGTAAAACGCTTGGAACATCGGTTGTAATAATCAACCGCAGCCTGATAGTCAGAACGGAGGTAGGAACGCCTTGCCAGCTCCTCATTCACACGTCCCATGTAATACAACACCTTAGGGGCATAGGAACCGTCAGGATTAGCTTGATAGATAGCGATAAATTTATCTTCCAACCGTTTCCAGTTGGAACGATAGCGTGCTTGTTTTGAGTTTTTAACAAGCGATCTAAATTGATTCAACGCGGTTTGATAATCCCGACTAATGTTGGCGTAGGAATCCGTAACTGAGAGAAGAAGAAAAAGAAGAAGCAAAGGCAAGCAACGCATACCTTTTTTTCTGGTAATTAGCATAGTTTTCCTAGTTATTCCGCGCAATGAGTTGGAGTTTAGAACAATGCCGCCAATAGATAATCATTATAAGGATACTTAAACCCGTCAAAGGGTGCAACCCTGACAAATGTTTTACCATAAAAAAGCGCGGCCATAAGGCCGCGCTTTTACTTTACTGCTTTTTAGAATGCCTGACCCATTGCAAACTCGAAGCGAGGAGACTGTTTTTCCCCATTCACATCTGCAAGTGGAATACCGTATGCGAATCGCAAATCACCCATCGGTGAACGCCAACGCAATTCAAGTCCGGTACTATAAAGCCACTCTTTATTGGACTTAAGTCCATTATCTTTTTCATCGTAGTTGATACCAACATCGAAGAAAGGAACTAATGTCATACCAAGATCATTCTCAAAGTACCACTGGTATTCAAAGTTAGCGAATGCCATACGGGTACCACCAATCTTGTCACCATCATTCTGACGGACAGCAAAGTCATTTAGGTCATAGCCACGCACGCTATTGATACCACCAAGCCAGAAACGTTCTACAATAGGAATTTTGTCGTAAGAGCTACCGTTTGGAAGCAAAGCTCCGGCTTTTGCTCGAGCCATCAGCACATGATCATTATTCAAGGCATAGAACTGGCGGGCTTCGCCAATAACTTTGATAAAGTCATCAGTACCCTGAAGGATACCGCCACCATAGTTAACAGTGAAAGTTACAACGTTCCCAGCAGTTGGACGCTGGAAATTGTCTATGGTGTTACGGGTGAATGAAGCATGAACAACACTTGCATAACGAGTACCGTCTTCAGACTGCTCTTTAATTAGATTACTTGCATTCTTTTTAACGTCAGTAATCTGGTACTGGTCAAAACGGTAACCGGCATAAACACGAGACCATTTACCCACAGGATAACCAAAGCTGACTTTACCACCAGTTTTATTGTAGTCGTAATCATCATATTCAGTATTTGTAATGTAGGTACGGGCACTGAAAGACAGATCACTATCGTACACACTAGGGTTCAAGAAGCTTAAGTCATAGGAAGTCTTTTTAGAGGAGAAGCTACTGGTAAAAGCAAGCTTGTAACCTTTACCCCACAGGTTATCTTCCTTGATGGAACCGGAAAAACCAACGCCATCATAAGATGACCAACCTACACCAGCCATTACAGAACCGGTGTTCTTCTCTTTAACTTTAACCTTAAGATCAACTTCTTCAGGAGACTGGGTAGGAACAATGTTCACACTTGCTTCTGAGAAGTAGCCAAGATTGTTCAATTTACGGTTACTGTCGCGAAGCTTTTCACCGTTAAAAAGTTCTCCGTCAGTCAAGTCAACAGCGCGGCGCACTACGTTATCACGAGTACGGGTGTTACCTTCCATAACTACACGGCGAACATATACTTTATTCTTTTTATCAACTTTGTAGTTGACGTTTGCAATGTTGCCTTCTTCACGTTTAATACCGAAATCAACATCCGCGTACGCGTACCCATAATTGGCATACCAATCTGAGATCTTAGTACTATCATCACGAAGAACAGTATAGTTAAGATACTCTTCCTCTTCCTTCCACTCGTCCAGTCCAATAATGGACAGGAGCTTTTCGTCAGGTTCGATAAGGTCACCGGAGAAGGTGATAGTACCAAGTTTGTAACGTTCTCCCTCTGAAACAGGGAAGGTAATTACAATACCGTCTTCTTCATAATCAACACGAGCACTACCTACGCGGACATCAAGGAAGCCACGGTTCAGGTAGTACGCTGCAATCGCAGCTACGTCACGCTCAAGGTAGTCTTCACGCAGCACGCCGGAACCGGTCAACCATGAGAGCAAACCACGCTCAGACAGCGCAAGCTCACCCTTAATGTCATCTGCATCAAGCTGTTCGATACCTTCAAGCTTAATATCTTTGATGTAAAGTTTTTCACCTTCATTTACAGTAAATGTAAGTGTTGCACCTGTAGTACCGCGTTCAATTTTGTAATCAACTTCGGCAAGGTAGTAGCCTTCCTTTCTGTACAAATCACGAACACGCGCAATATCGTCAGCCAGGAATTTTTCGTTAAGAACAGCGCCCTGCTTTGAGTTGATTGCAGCAAGAATATCGTCACTATCTACAGCATCGGAACCGGAGATAACGATATTATTGATCTTCGGCTTTTCCACAACAGTGAATACAAGCTCGTTTCCGTCACGCTTTTTCTCAACAGAAACCTGTACATCACTGAAGTAACCAAGCTTATAAATACGCTTAATTTCTTCGTTAATTTTTTTGCTGTCGATAGGATCACCCTTCTGAATTCGCATACGCAGAAGAACTACGTCTGGATCCAGAACCTTAGTACCCTTAACAACAATATTTGAAATGGACTGTTTACGCAGCATTTCGTTTGTAGCCTGAGCTACAAGTTCATCTACAGCGGGAAGCACATTAATAAGTCCGGACTTATTAATATAGATAGGCTTAGCAGGCTGAAGTCCATAAGCTTCAACCAAACGAGCATCAATAGAAAGCTGCTCTCCGACCTGTGTAAAGCTACCGTATACAGCATAGTCTGCGTTAGACAGCAAAGACAGATCTCGAACAGTTGAAATATTTAATTCGGTAACAGCATTTTCTGCTAAAAGTTTTTCCACTTCTTCATTGGGAACAATAAAAAAGTTTTTTGCAGCCAAACGCTCCCCGATTAATTCAGGTAACCCATCTTCCAAGTAACTCAGGTCTTCTCCAGAGTTAACAGCAAATGGCAACACAAGTACCCGAATTCCATTCCGTGGCGCAGCAAATGCGCTTACAGCCATTAACAGCGTAAGCAACATGAAGACCATGGCAACACATGGTCTAGCCTGTTTGGACATAAAGTTCTCCAGCTCGCAGTTCAAGACGCCGACGCATAATATCTGACAACTCAGGATTATGCGTAACTACAACCAATGTCATACCCAGCTCATCATTTAGTCGAAGAAGTAGTTCCCCAACTGACTCGCCAGTGCGTTCATCAAGATTACCAGTGGGTTCATCTGCAAGCAGGACAGAAGGACGCATAAGAATAGCACGGGCTATAGCTGCCCGCTGCCTTTCTCCCCCCGACAGTGTTGTAACTTTATGATCAAGACGTCTTCCAAGCCCAACAAGTTGCAACATCTCGTCGGCACGTTCAAACGCCTCTTTTTTAGCCACACCACCAATAATCGCTTGCATCGCTACGTTTTCAATCGTCGAGAACTCAGGCAACAGATGATGAAACTGAAAAACAAAACCGATCTCCCGATTTCGTACTGCAGCCTTCGCGTCATCGGACAATTCCGCCAGATTTCGACCATTGAAAAGCAGCTCACCCCTCGAAGGAATATCAAGGGTTCCCAATAGATGCAAGAGAGTACTTTTACCTGACCCCGATGCACCGGTGATGGCAAGAGCCTCACCCTGCTCAATAACAAGGTCCAAATTATTTATAACCGTAAGCAGCTCAGCAGGACCTTCGTAGTCCTTCCCTACTCCCTTCAGTTCATATAACGGTCCAGCACACATTTATTCGTACCTCAATGCATCTGCCGGTTCCAGTTTTGCGGCCTGCTTTGCAGGGTAAAGGGTTGCAATAAAGCACAACACCATTGCGGCCCCACCGATAACCACCAAATCTGTCCAATCATACAGAACCGGTATCTTATCTAATGAATACACACCCTTTGGAAGTTGTACGAATTGATATCGTTTTAACAATTCACCAACAACCAATCCCAGAACAAAGCCTAGGGAAGTCCCCACAACACCGATTATGGTTCCTTGCAGCATAAAGATTCTACGAATCTGTTGCTTGGTTGCCCCCATGGACATAAGCACCGCAATATCGCGAGTTTTTTCCATAACGAGCATGACCAAAGTGGTAATAATGGAAAAAGATCCAACAAGCACAATCAGCGTAAGAATAACGCCCATTGCAGTCTTTTCCAATTTCAATGCGGCAAACAAATTGGCATTCATATCCATCCAGCTACGAGCATAGAAAGGATATCCACCAAGTTTTTCTGTTACTTTATTGGCTACGACATCCGCGTTGTTTACATTGCTGACTGAAAGTTCCAACCCTGTAACGGCATTATTACTCCACCCGAGCAACTCTCGTGCTGAGTCGAGTGTTACAAAAGCAAGGGAAGAATCATACTCCCACATGCCTGTTTTATAGATGCCCACAACCCTGAAGTTGCGCACTCGCGGTACAAAGCCCTGTGATGTTTTTTTACCGGATGGTGAAAGAAGATTGATGCGCCGCCCGACACCTACGCCAAGGCGCTTGGCAAGCTCCTTACCGATGATGATACCCGGAAGTCCTTTCCGGTTAAGCTCGGGGAAGCCGCCGTCTTGCATGTACTTGCGAATGGTGAGCACCTTATCAGCAGACTCCGGCTGCACACCACGCAGAATAATACCTTTCACACCCTGAGATGAGGAAGCCATAAGTTCTGAGTAAATAAAAGGGGTGACCCCGGTTACACCGGAGACACCCTCAATTTCATTCATCAACTCAGTATAGCCGGTCATATTACCAGCTGCACTCATGGTAATTACGTGAGCATTCACGCCCAGAATTTTATCCCTCAAGTCCTTTGTGAAACCATTCATCACACCCAGAACTACGATGAGCGAAGCAACACCGAGAGCAACTCCGAGAACAGAAATAATCGAAATAACAGATATAAACGACTGTTTCCGGCGCGCAAAAAGGTATCGCAACGCAATGAAGGACTCAAATTTCATAAGCTATGGCTAACTCTCC
This sequence comes from Halodesulfovibrio marinisediminis DSM 17456, assembly GCF_900129975.1. Taxonomy (NCBI): domain Bacteria; kingdom Pseudomonadati; phylum Thermodesulfobacteriota; class Desulfovibrionia; order Desulfovibrionales; family Desulfovibrionaceae; genus Halodesulfovibrio; species Halodesulfovibrio marinisediminis. The sequence goes on along the minus strand of NZ_FSRG01000007.1, from coordinate 159,362 downwards.
GGTTTAAGGAGTGGGAAGAGAATTACCTCACGAATTGATGGGGAATCAGTAAGAAGCATTACGAGACGGTCAATACCGATACCCTGACCAGCAGCCGGAGGCATGCCGTATTCAAGAGCACGAAGGTAATCTTCGTCCATGTAGTGTGCTTCATCATCACCCGCTTCTTTTTCTGCAACCTGATCAAGGAAGCGCAGACGCTGATCAACAGGATCGTTAAGTTCAGAGAATGCGTTACCAAGCTCACGGCCGGTCATGAACAGTTCATAACGGTCAGTAAAACGAGGATCATCTTCGTTTTTACGAGAAAGCGGAGAGATTTCTGTCGGGTAATTGTAAATAAAGGTTGGCTGAATCAGTTCTGGCTCAACATCGAGGTCAAACAGTTTAGCCTGAAGCTTAGCAAGCTTTTCGCCTTCAATAACTTTTTCCCCACGGCTCTTCAGGTGAGCAGCAAGCTTGTCGTAATCTTCGTACAGTTCTTTGGTATGACCACCAATAACTTCGAGAGACTCGAGGAAGCCGATGCGACGCCAAGTGCCAGGAGTCAGGTCAATTTCCTGTCCCTGGTATGTGACAACGGTAGTACCGCACACTTTCTTAGCAATATGTCCGAAAAGCTCTTCTGTCAGATCCATAAGATCTTCAAAAGTTGCGTACGCCCAGTAGAACTCACACATGGTAAATTCAGGGTTATGCTGAGTAGAAACACCTTCGTTACGGAAGTTACGGTTAATTTCAAAAACTTTTTCGAAACCACCAACGAGCAGACGTTTCAAGTAAAGTTCCGGCGCAATACGCATGTACATGTCATGTTCCTGCGCATTGTGGTAGGTGACAAATGGACGAGCAGTCGCGCCACCAGGAATTGGGTGCATCATAGGAGTTTCAACTTCCATAAAGCCCTTATCTTCCATAAATCTACGGAACTCACGTACAATTGCAGTACGCTTGCGGAAAATTTCGCGAGTCTTAGGCGTTACGATAAGGTCAACGTAGCGCTGACGGTATCGAATCTCAACGTCTTTAAGACCGTGGTACTTTTCTGGGAGCGGACGGATGGATTTAGTAATAAGCTGAACGCTCTTACAATCCAAAGTCAGTTCACCTGTTTTTGTGCGGAACAATGTACCCACAACACCAACGATATCGCCGATGTCAAATTTCTTAAACTTCTGGTATGATTCAGTACCAAGAGAATCGCGGGCAGCGTAACACTGCATCTTGCCGCTGTTATCAAGAACGTGGAAGAAGGTAACCTTACCGAAAGAACGAAGACCGACAATACGGCCTGCGCAGAAGAATTCCTTATCAAGGGATTCTAACTCTTCGGCACTCAACCCTTCATATTCTGCACGAATTTGAGAAAAATTGTCTTCCTTTCTAAACCCATTTGGGTACAAGGAAACGCCTGCGTCCATTAAGTCGCAGGACTTTGCCACTCTATTCTTCACCACCTCGTTAAGCTCATCGCGCTCAACGAAGCTTTCCAGCATAGGCATGAAGTACTCTACATGACTGGATTTGGTGGGAAGTTTTATTTTTTTACGTTTTGACTGTTCCTGTTCGCTCACGGGATCACTCCGTATAATGAATTCGATCACTGCTGAATTGGGAAGGGTTATGCCAATTACCAGCAATCGTCAAGGAACCCTCTCATCTCTGAGCAGAAAAATATCATTAAAAAATTTTTTTTAAAGAAATATAAAAAAGGCTTGACGGTCCCACAGGTTTTCTCTAAACACTTTTTCGCGCTAAGGGAAACCGAAGCACACATATTCCTCGATGGCTCAATAGGCAGAGCGGGTGACTGTTAATCACTAGGTTGTAGGTTCAAGTCCTACTCGAGGAGCCAGATTTCAAAAGCCTCTTTCGAAAGAAAGAGGCTTTTTTTTGCTTACACCTTAGCAGTCTATTCAAGCCACATCTTATCGCCACTTCCCCCACATAACAGTTGAATGATTTTGAAAACACCTCAAACAAGTTCATCCTCCTCTACTTTCTCCCTCATTAAAAACAACATATTACGCTTCCCACTAAGTAAAGTTTTAACTCCCTCCTTGTTTGAGAATTAGATAAAAACAGCAACGACACTAGTACAGAAAAAATAAGGCACGCCACGCACTCAACCGATTCAGCAAAATCCCCCCTCCTACCAGCTATTTTTTTGACCGAGGCAATACACTCTATCTAACACCACCCCAGCCTCTTAGCCATCCCCCGTCCTTACAACTTGAACCATAGCTACATGCTCCTCCATCACACCCCTTACTCTTTATCAGCATCCACCTTGAATCAATACACATACATGTCAAATCACACTCCTCATAGACATTTAACCTCATAAGCAGCTCTTGATGATAAAAAGTTTTTTTCATTTTTTCTTATTTTTTTATTGACGAGCACGAAGCAAATCCGTAAACACTTTTCCGCACTGAGGGAAACACCTCAAGCAACATATTCCTCGATGGCTCAATAGGCAGAGCGGGTGACTGTTAATCACTAGGTTGTAGGTTCAAGTCCTACTCGAGGAGCCAGAACTCAAAAGCCTCTTTCGAAAGAAAGAGGCTTTTTTTTGCTTACACCTTAGCAGTCTATTCAAGCCACATCTTATCGCCACTTCCCCCACATAACAGTTGAATGATTTTGAAAACACCTCAAACAAGTTCATCCTCCTCTACTTTCTCCCTCATTAAAAACAACATATTACGCTTCCCACTAAGTAAAGTTTTAACTCCCTCCTTGTTTGAGAATTAGATAAAAACAGCAACGACACTAGTACAGAAAAAATAAGGCACGCCACGCACTCAACCGATTCAGCAAAATCCCCCCTCCTACCAGCTATTTTTTTGACCGAGGCAATACACTCTATCTAACACCACCCCAGCCTCTTAGCCATCCCCCGTCCTTACAACTTGAACCATAGCTACATGCTCCTCCATCACACCCCTTACTCTTTATCAGCATCCACCTTGAATCAATACACATACATGTCAAATCACACTCCTCATAGACATTTAACCTCATAAGCAGCTCTTGATGATAAAAAGTTTTTTTCATTTTTTCTTATTTTTTTATTGACGAGCACGAAGCAAATCCGTAAACACTTTTCCGCACTGAGGGAAACACCTCAAGCAACATATTCCTCGATGGCTCAATAGGCAGAGCGGGTGACTGTTAATCACTAGGTTGTAGGTTCAAGTCCTACTCGAGGAGCCAGATTTCAAAAGCCTCTTTCGAAAGAAAGAGGCTTTTTTTTATTCTCCCTCCACAAATAACTGTTCCTTGCAGCATCAATTTTTACTAAAAAAAGACCGGCTAACATTGCATCTGTATAGTTTTTATACACAGTAGACGCAGACCTCATTACTGAGTATTCTACGCACGTTTAATTTGCAGGAATTCAATTTTTATTTTTTTCTGCAGACAGTTAAACCATAACACAGGTGTACTACCTACGCTTTCGTACTACACCCTGTGCCCGTGCATAAACCTGCACAGTGCTGCCAGCAGCCTGCTGCACAAGGAGATATTATGAAAAAAATTCTATTCGCCCTTGCTCTCGTCTGTATTTTTGCAACCGCTGCATCTGCCGACTCTAAGTTCGGAAAAATGGACACTAACGGTGACGAAAGCGTTAGCTGGGAAGAATTTTCCAAGACCTATCCTTCCATGAAAGAACTCGCATTCCAAACTATCGACAAAGATAGCTCTGGCGGCATTTCTCACGATGAATGGCATGCCTTTATGTCCGGCCACGATGCTGGCGGTAAAAAAGGTGGCGGTATGATGGGAGGCATGATGGGTGGCAAACAAGGAAAAATGGGATCTGGCGCTCCAGAGCTCATTGCTCCACCAACCAAATAGCCATTCATCAGATATTACATAAAAAAAAGTCGACCTTTGAGTCGACTTTTTTTATGTCTTCCATTCGCTGCTAACCCAATACGCAGCTTCCATATTTTTTGTTTTGCGGTACAATGTCGAATATTTCTCTGTTTTGTTCCCGAATTATAGTTTTATAGGACTATCTCCAACAATGAGCCTTGCTATCTTATACTTCTTCCTCAAGGGTCTTTTAATTGGACTCACCATTGCTGCCCCTGTCGGGCCTGTTGGTGTACTGTGCATTCACAGAACACTCAAATACGGCAAACCGGTAGGCTTCATCTCTGGCCTCGGAGCTGCTTCTGCTGACCTTTTCTATGGCGCGGTAGCGGCATTCGGGCTTGTTGCCATTACTAACCTCATTACAGATTCGAGCACAGTCATTAAGCTCGTCGGCGGACTTCTCTTTATCGCCATCGGCATCCATATGATGCGTCAACGTCCTGCATTTGTATCCGATGCTGAAAGTGTGCAGGTAGAACAAAATAAACCGAGCCTTCTTACCGCATGGCTGAGCACCTTTGTTCTTACCGCCATGAACCCAGGGACAATCATCGCCTTTACGGTTATTTTTGCAACCTTTGGAATTGATGGCGATGCAGGTGCCCCTGGTGCAGCATCACTGGTCTTCGGTGTATTTCTAGGCTCCGCTGTCTGGTGGTGCGGTCTATCCTTCTTTGCCAGTGCGATGCGTAACTACGTAAAACAGCACAGCAGACTCATCAGCAAAATTTCCGGAACCATCATCATCGTATTCGGTCTTGCCTCGTTGGTAAGCCTGCTTTTCGAACTCTAGCACTTCAGCTTCATAATTTTGGACAAAGGATTAATTAGTCTGCACAGGCATTGTCTATTGCCAGACCACCATGCAATCCTTATATTCCGCCCATGACAAATACATGGAATCAAAAATCTGAACGTCTGATTCTCGGACGTACCCCGCTTGAACAGCCTGCCTTTCTTCCTATGTCCAAAAAGGAAATGGATGAATTAGGTTGGGACGAGCTTGATATACTCTTCGTTACTGGCGACTCCTACGTTGATCACCCAAGCTTTGCAACCGCTCTGTTGGGGCGCTGGCTTGTTGCCCACGGGTATCGTGTAGGTATTGTTGCTCAACCACGCTGGGACAAGCCAGATGACATTCTTGCAATGGGGCGTCCGCGTCTATTCGCTTCCGTAAGCGCAGGTGCTATTGATTCCATGCTGGCGCACTACACTGCCTTCAGAAAAAAACGTCATGACGACGCATACACTCCTGGCGGCAAAGCAGGCGCGCGCCCTAACCGCGCCACGATTGTCTATTCCAACCTCGTCCGCAGTGCGTTCCCGAACATCCCTGTTGTCATCGGTGGTATTGAAGCATCATTGCGCCGCATCACGCACTACGACTTCTGGACAGACAAACTGCGCCGCTCCATCTTACTCGACAGTAAAGCAGACTGCGTTGTTTATGGCATGGGTGAATATGCCATGTTGCATATAGCCCATGTTCTCGACCAATACGGCGAAACTTCTGGAACACCATTTTCCTATATTGCACAGGATGTCCGTGGAATAGCCTACATGGGTGTTGCCGAGGATATCCCGACACAGGCAAAAGTTACTGCGCTTCCATCACATGAAGAAATTGAAGCTGACGCCAAAAAATTAATGACAGCAACACTTGCTCTTGAACGGCATGTTCAGGAAGCTGACGGCTGGGCAATTCAACCTGTCGGCAAACGCGCTGTGATTCTTGCACCGCCAGCTTTTCCTTTGTCTGAAGAAGAAATGGATGAGCTATACGGCTTACCATACGCAAAAACACAACATCCTTCCTACACAGAGAAAATTCCTTGCGTAGAAATGATGACAACCAGCATCACAACTCACCGCGGCTGTGGCGGTGGTTGCTCTTTCTGTTCTCTGGCATTGCATCAAGGCAGAAGAATTGCCTCACGCAGTAAAGAGTCTATTATGCAGGAAGTAGAAGTTCTTACCCGCAACAAACGCTTTAGAGGCTCTATCAGCGATGTTGGTGGCCCGTCGGCAAACATGTGGCAGGCATACTGTAAAGCCTGCCCAGAGAAATGTAAGCGTCAAAGCTGCATGCACCCGAAAGTTTGCCCGCAATTTACAGTAAATCAGGCTGAAGGCATTGCTCTGCTGCGTGACATCCAAAAAATTAAGGGCATTAAAAACGTCCGCGTTGCGAGTGGAGTCCGCTATGATCTAGCGCAGAAAGAGGAAACAGCCCTTCGCGCATATACCATGGAATTCACCGGCGGCCAGCTTAAGGTTGCACCGGAGCATATTTGCGATGGTGTTCTAAACAGTATGCGTAAACCGGGACTCGCCTCTTTTGAAAGCTTCCTCAATGCGTTCAAAAAATACTCCGAGCAAGCAGGGAAAGAACAATACGTTATTCCATATCTCATGAGTGCATTCCCCGGTTGTACCGACAACCACATGCACGAACTCGGCAACTGGCTACGTGCCAGAGGCTGGCAACCGCAGCAGGTACAGTGCTTTATCCCGACACCAGGCACAGTAGCGACAGCATCCTACTATGCCGGTATTGATGAGAAAGGAAACGAGATTTATGTTGCTCGTACCGATGCGGAACGTCTTCGCCAGCATCACATCCTGATGCCAACAGTCGGGCGTAAAAACAACAAAACTCCACGAGGAAACCGTGGTGCATATAGTGCAAAAAAATCGAACCAGAAAGCGGAATCCAGACGCGATTCAGGCAAACACGGCGCTAGCAAACAGTCCAGACGCAACAACAAGCCTAAGCACGAAAAGCAGTCCGGTCAGGGAAAAACATCTCCTTTCGCAATAAACAAGCGCTAACCAGCTTTTGCAGCATGCACATCAAATAAAGTACTCTGCACTACATATAACAACAAAGGCCGACAGGCAGTAATTCTGCCCGTCGGCCTTAATTTTTATCTAGATGCACACAAATGAATACTGCTACATCAAGCAATGAAGAGGATTACTCTTCGCTCTCTCCAGCGGAATACTTCTCCAGCAACCACTCTACTGCTCCGGAAACTGCCCACTGCTCCTGATCCGGCATACTGAGCGTTTCCTTTTCGCTTCGATTTGAAAGCTGTGCGATAAGGTAATTTTCAAGAAGAGTAACAAATTCTGATTCTATGCGCTTGCCATGAATAAGCTGTTTCACAATCTGCTGTTGCTCTTCGTGCGTAAAAGCAGCAAGTAAACGTGCAGCATATTCCCTGTCTGTTTCCAGAACCAGTAAAACCACGGCAGTATGAATAGATACCGGCTCAGTACGAAGCACCGTTACAACATCTTCCACAGGCACCGACAAAATCAAAGCAAACGGCATGTGCACCCTGTCGTTGCGACATAGAGCGACAACTTTCGCCATATCCTTTGCTGCAACCGCACGAATCATCAAGCGCCTAACTAAAGCACTGTCTACGACTAATGCTCCAGTACTTACAATGGAACTATTACGGCTTTTCAAAAGCGCATTAACCTGTTCAGGATACAACGATGGGAGCTTACCAGCCTCTCGCAAAAAACCGGCTGCAGCTTCAGGAGAAAAACTGCTGAGCACCTGTGCAGCATGACTTTCACCTAAGGCCAAAACCGATGCAACAAATTGCTGCGGTTCTGACAAAACCTGTTCTATGCCAGCCCGATGCCCTACCCGACGCTCAATCCCTTCCCGCTTATCTTTGCTCATCTTTTCGATAAGCGTCATTCTTCTATCTTCAGAAAGCTGCGAGAGAATAACGGCTGCGGATAATGGATGCTGACTCTCCAGCTCTGCCCGCAACACATCATTATCTAAGTGCAAAAGACGCTCTAATGCTGAAGTACCAAACTCTGTTAATTCTGGAACAAGAACAGACTGTTCTCCAGTCAGGATCGGGAGAATCTCTTCCAGCATCTTTTCAGGGAACATTATCATCATTGTTCCACTGCTACTTTCAGCCCCACTCCCTTCAACAGAATTCATATCAATACTGATACTCAACTCGCAGGCAATGCACGGTTCATCAAGCCAGAAGTGTTTGCTATACAGGGCAGGCTCATCAGCCTTCCCGTGTATGGATTCCACTTCATAAAACGGCGCAAGTGCCCATTCCAGATCAAGCAAAAGCAGATGCAGCACATGACGCACAACACTGCCTGCCATAGGAAACATTGGTAAATTTTTTTTATTCTTTTTCAGAACCGCCAGCCTGCGAAGTAACTGCGATAACGACTCCTGCTCTCCCGCTGAAAAAATAGCGTTTGCAAGCCCAACAGCAACTTCGCGCTCCATCCCGAAAACGCCTACACCTTCAAGCGGAAACATTGAAAATGAAGTAGCCAACGGATGATCCATCCGCAGCCAGACATCAAACGGAGCACGAGCTGAACGTATCGCCTTTATCTGACAAGACTGCCCGCTAATTTTATGAAGTCGTTTAGAGGCAACAGCAGCAAATTTATTCAGCACCTTATCAAGCACTGGGAACTGTATTGACTTGCGATAACGATACTCTAACAAATGGGTCAGGGTGCCTGTTTTTTGTGCATCTGCAAGCTGTTTAGGTGGAAGCCCAAACATAAACGGAGAATCTTTGTCAGTAGACTCACAGTCTGAAACATCATCGGGACTTTTCAAAAGCCACTGCATTTCTTCAATGGTAACTTCATTATTGGGTGTTGTCCTCTTATCATCACCAAACAGTTCGGCAACCAGATCACTTTCAACTCCGGTTAGCGAAGCCTGCCATGCTTCATCAGACCATGGGTCCAAATCAACCGTAACCTCAAGTTCAACCCTGTTGGTTTCACTTGCTTGTTCCGGTCTGGTGTTACATTCAACAGAAGCTTCCTGTGCATCAACCGAAAACTCTTTGCCCTTAATATCCAAAGAGTTATCCATTGCGGCAGGTTCCTCCTGCTGTGTATGAAATGGGAGAACTTTCCCCTTCACCCGTTTTTTACTCATTCTTTATATCCTGAATATACTGTTCGAGGAACAACTAGCAGTCTTCGATATATACGAATACAACTACTACGCCCAAGTATATCTATACTATAGTTAGGATTTTTTGCACTACCCTAACGATTATATATACTCGTATCTGCAGGAGATTCACTTCAAAAATGCATACTAGCTCTTGCCCCTTTTCCAACATGCAGATACCTTGCTACTTATTATACTTAATATAATCATGCTCGTTTATTTCTTTATCTTAAACGACCACATATACGTCAAGTTATAATAGTGCCACTCTCCATACGGCAAAGTTGAATATTGACGTATAAAGATAATACCTAAGATTTTTATTCCGATGTGACGTTGGAGCTAACGTCATAGACTGTTGTGAGGAGAATACACGGTGACCACGATTGATACATCCGACTGGAGAAGGAGCATTTATAACATCCTTGATGGGTTAAGCGATGGACTTTCCCACTTCGCAGGACCCAGTCGTGTAGCATTAATTGTATGCCTCGAAGCAGACGGTCCGTTCTATATTATTGACCCCCAAAACCTCCTTGATGGTCACCAACCACGCCTCAAAGATCTTTTCGGAACCTTTCAGGATGAAGTATCCTCTAACCTGATACAGGAATTTATTCCATGTAACGACCCGCAGCTCACAGGTCTTTTAGCGTACGGCGGATCCTGCAAAGCGCTTCCATTCCAAATGTGGTTCACGGAGCAACATCCGGACCTTTGCTCCAAAGGACCGACACTGAGATGGTTAGAATATGCAGCAACACAACTTTGCGCAGACTTTAGCCAAGAATCTCTAAGAAACGATACCTCCAGCTACGTTCTTCAAGGATATGCTCAGCATGCCATCCGTGACTACATTATAGATAAACGAAGTGAAGCATTAGGAATGGATACATATTTACGTATCTATCCAACTCTTAATGCTATTTTAGGAATTTCCAATACTCGAGAAGAGGGTGCATGGCCGCGGGGAAAAATTGCATTTGTAGAGCCACGTCTCTTGCAGCATGTCCATTTTCAGGCATCGTTCCCACGTATGGAGCAACCCCTGCTTGTAAACCTTCGTCACTGTCGCAAAACGCTTCAGGCTGTTGAAAATACAAATCGTTTCCTCGTCTCAGACGGCGCCACCCTTGCCGGAATTGCATCGGGCGAACTTCCGCCTGGGTCTATACTGGCAACCTTCGAAGGTAACCACGGAATGGTTAAGTTAGATGATGAACTTATTTGCAGCTTTGCATCAGGCAACTTCCTCGCCACCAACCGCAAGCCCAACCTTGTACAACTTGAAGAAGCACTGCTCGAATCTACATTAACGCCGAAGCAGCAACACAGCATTTTTCAACACACAACAAAAATCGTTATACAAGCACGAGAACGCAAGCATGGTTGCACCATTGTGCTGGACCTGAACACCATTCCACGAAATATCGCGGGACAGACACTACAAACCCCGCTGGATTTAAGCATGCCTGAAAATATCGATATTGCATGCTCACTCGCAAAGGTTGATGGAGCCTTGCATATTAGTAAATCTTCAACTCTTCTCGGCTTTGCCTGCCTTCTGGATGGACGAACAGTACCGGGAGAAAACAGAGCACGTGGTGCGCGCTTTAACTCTGCAGTACGCTTTACAGCCATGCATAAAAACATCATCACAATTGTCGTCTCTGCAGACAGACCAGTCTCCGTAATACAACACGGCATTGAACTTACCGCTCAATGCCGTTGGAAACCTATTAGTTACGTATCTTCTCCGCCGCTACTTACAGACTGGATTGAAGAATAGTTATTCGATAGGGACAGCCTGCGTCAGGAAAGCAAACCCATATGACGAGCCCGTACCAACCATAATACTTTCAACAATTGGTACATCTACAGCCTTGTCTGCTTCCCATTTAAGAATAAAGTTTGCACCGGAACCGCCGGAAGCATCATCAAGCTTTACAATATACCGTATGGATTGAAGAGGCTTCATCACAATTGGCTCATCCAGATAACTACGTAACAATTCCCCGTCAGTGTTGTGATAATCAACACTCAAGATACGAATACTATCTTTTCGACTTGTATTACGCACACTCAATGTTGTTGTGAGATTCAGCTTTGCTTCTTTATTTCCGTGATAAATGTAAGCATACGCAGGTACATACAAAACCTGTCTGTTCTGCTTTGTTCTAGCTAAGCCCAGCGATGGAGAACAAGTTATTACAACAAGAAGCATTACTCCTAACAGTAATGTCACACGACGAGTTACCATATATCCCTCCGATGACGATTTTTGTTGTTATTATTGCAAGTTACCCTAGCAAACTTCATTCATTCATGAAAGCCAATTCACATCTGCCATGAAATGTAACATTAAAATATCCTCCGCCATCCTCACTGCCTCACCATGCTCTAAGATCCCTCATCGAATATAACAGCACTTCTAAACGGCATGCAGGAACCTTTAACCTTAGTTCTCCGCAAAAGAATTTTGTTACTGCATTGTCCAAACTGTGCTACCCTCTCCTCACTATCAGAACTTCTTTCAGAACACGCTTCAGCTTGTATTCAAAAAAATACTGCGATAATCTAATGAAATAGAAACAGATTGGTCTCTCTGCTGTTATCAGCCTTCATAATAGAAACGGAGCTTACTATGGCTAACTACTGGCTCGTAAAATCAGAGCCTGGCTGCTACTCCATTGATACTCTGGAAAATGAACCAAATCAGACAACCTCATGGGATGGTGTACGAAACTATCAGGCACGCAACTTCATGCGTGATGACATGAAGCGCGGTGACAAAGTACTGTTTTACCACAGCGTTACCAAGCCATCTGTTGTTGGCGTGTGTGAAGTAGTGCGGGAAAGCTACCCAGACCATACTGCGTGGAATCCGGAAGATGATCACTTCGATCCAAAATCAACCGAAGCCAACCCGCGTTGGTTTATGGTAGATGTAAAGCTAGTCAAAAAATTTCCAAGAGCCCTTTCGCTGAAAGAGTTACGCCAGACTCCAGGTCTGGAAAACATGGAACTGTTACGCAAAGGCTCACGTCTTTCTGTAATGCCAGTGAATAAAAAAGAATTCGATATCATCTGCAACCTTGCAAAGGAGCAGGCATGAAAGAAACTAAAGAACGTATCGCTCAGTTAGAAGAACAAGTATACTTTCAAGACAAAATCATTTCTGAACTCAACGAAGCGCTGACAAACCAACAATTCCAACTTGATGAAATGGAAAAGAAAATGGAAGCGCTTATCGTACGTGTCCGCCAACTAAGCCCTGTCCTCGATGATGGCGGTGTCGATGACGGACCACCACCTCACTACGGTAACAACCTCTAGTACCCTGTGATGTTAGGTTTACCATCGGGACTCTTCCTGCATAATAAACTTTATTGCGTAAAAAATACCCGTTGCCTATGTCGCTTACGCGACTCAGACATAAGCACATAAAGAAACAAAAAAAGGCTGCCCCGGTTATTACCAGGACAGCCTTTTTTATTTCTACGAAAGACGGTGATACGTATACCGCAAGGCTACGCTAACACCTACGAATCTCGCTAATACAAGCTGTTAGAGAATCCTGAAAGGACAATGCCCTACATCCCTTTACCACCAAGGTAGGCGGACTGAATCTCAGGATTGGAAAGCAAAGCATCAGCTTTGTCTGCAAGAACAATATTGCCTACTTCCATAACGTAGCCACGATCTGCAAGTTTAAGCGCTGCTCGTGCGTTCTGTTCTACCAGAATCACGGTGAGGCCATGCTTGTTAATCTTGCGGATAGTTTCGAAAATAGATTTTACCAGAATCGGGGCAAGGCCGAGAGATGGTTCATCCAAAAGCAGTAAACGCGGGTTGGACATAAGCGCACGACCGATCGCAAGCATCTGCTGTTCGCCGCCAGAAAGTGTACCAGCCAGCTGAGTACGACGCTCAAGGAGACGAGGAAACAAATCGTAAATCCACTCTCGGTTACGCTCGATTGCACTCTTGTCCTTCAATGTAAAAGCACCCAAGTCCATGTTTTCTTCAACTGTTAGTGTAGAAAATACACGACGTCCTTCCGGAGACTGGGAGATACCCATCTTAACAATATTATGCGCAGGAACAGAATGAATAGGTTCACCGTCGAGGAGAATCTCACCTTTTGTCGCTTTTACAAGCCCACAGATAGAATTCAGCGTGGTAGATTTACCTGCCCCGTTTGCACCAAGAATGGTAACAATCTCACCTTCTTTTACTGTGAGGTTGATGCCGTGCAGTGCTTCTACGTTGCCGTATTTTACGTGCAGATCACGAAGTTCTAGTAGCATATGGCAGGTCTCCCTTACAGCAGATCATCGTCAGCACCGAGGTACGCTTCGATAACCCGGGGATCATTTTTAATAGTTTCCGGATCGCCTTCGGCAATAACAGCACCGTATTCAAGCACAACAAGGTGCTCACAAATTTTCATCACAAGGCTCATGTCATGCTCAATAAGCAGCACAGTAATGCCACGGTCACGAATTGCCCTGATGATGTCGATAAGTTCCTGTGTCTCCTGATCGTTCATACCACCAGCTGGTTCATCGAGGATAATGAACTTAGGCTCAGTTGCAAGCGCACGGGCAATTTCAAGCAAGCGCTGCTTACCGTATGAGAGGCTGTCTGCCTGAACATCCCACTGATCCTTAAGACCAACAAACTCAAGCTCAGCCATTGCCTTCTCAAGCACATGCTTTTCTTCAGCACGCTGCGAACGAGTCCGGAACATGGATGCAAAAATGCCGGACTTCATGCGGCAGTGACAACCTGAAAGTACATTTTCCAACGCATTCAGGCTCTTAAAAAGACGAATAGTCTGGAATGTACGTGCAATACCAAGATTCACAATACGATGGGTCGGCATGCCGACCACGTTTTTACCGTTGAAAACCGCCTCACCGGTATCTGGAATGTAGTTACCAGTAATAAGGTTAAACACAGTAGTTTTGCCAGCACCGTTAGGGCCAATAAGACCTACGATAGAACCTTCTTCAACATTGAAGGAAACGTCATTAACTGCAAGCAACCCACCAAAGGTTTTGGTAAGGTTTTTAAGCTCTACTAAACTCATGACTGCTCTCCTTCAGCTTTGCTGAAAAAGCGGGAAACATCATATCTTCGCGGTAACGGAGGCAACAGCCCCTGAGTACGGAAGATCATCATCGCGATCATAGCGGCACCAAAAATAAGCATTCGGGCGGATGCGAAATCACGGAACAGTTCCGGCAAACCAATAATCAGGAATGAACCGAGAAGAACCCCGCGAATTGATCCCATACCACCGAGAATAACAATGGTGAACAACAGTACAGACTCCCAGAATGAGAAGGATTCCGGAGAAATAATCTTCATTTTTCCAGCAAAGATGGTTCCAACCATGCCAGCCCAGAATGCACCGATAACAAATGCAATCAACTTATAACGGGAGATATCAATACCAGAGCCATCTGCTGCCACATCATCATCTTTAATATAGTTAAGCGCCCTGCCGAAGCGTGAATTTTCCAGTCTGTGGAAGAGGAAAATAGTCACAGCACAGAAGCCCCAGATCAAATAGAAGAACTGGTGAGGGCGTTTAATTTTAAAACCGAACAGAATTGGACGATCAATACCGAAGATGCCGTTAGCACCACCAGTTAATCCTCCAACATCGTTGATAAGTGCAATGCGGACAATTTCAACAATACCGATTGTAACGATCAACAGATAGTCGCCACGAAGGTGAATAATAGGACGTGCTACAATCAGGCCAAAGATACCGGCAAGAATGCCGGCAAGCGGCATTGTCCAAAGCAGCGGAATATCGAGCATCGTATTCAAAATTGCAGAGGTGTAAGCACCAATTGCAAAAAATGCTGCGTGTCCCATGTGGAACAAACCACACTGACCAAGAATAACATTCAAGCTAAGCGCAAGAATCGCGTACAGGCCGATGTTGTTCAGTACGTCAGTCCAGTATGCATCCAATACCAACGGAGAGCAGGCAAAGACTGCAGCTCCGGCGAGGCACAGTATGTCTTGTTTCTTAATGATCATACCTTGTCAGCCACCCTTTCGCCCAATAATCCGGTAGGACGGACGATCAAAATGAGAATGAGAACAAGGAAGGAGATTGCATCTTTCCATGCGATGGAAATATATGCAGCTCCAAGAGATTCTACAACACCAAGCAGCAAACCGCCGAGCATAGCACCCGGAATGTTACCGATGCCGCCAAGAATCGCAGCAGTAAATGCTTTAAGACCGTAGAGCCAGCCCATGGTGAAGTTGATCTGACCATAGTAGAGACCAACCATAACACCGGCTGCACCGCCAAGTGCAGGACCTATCATAAACACGAGGCTGATAACACGGTTAACATCAATACCCATAAGCTTTGCTGCACCCTGATCGATTGCAGCTGCGCGGATAGCAGTACCAATGCGTGTTTTATGTGTCAGGTAGTACAGACCACACATGAGCAAGACAGAAATAGCAAACATGATGATGCGGATAAGCGGAAGCTCAACGCCCAAAACATTCACGGTCATGCTTGGCAATAATCCGTGTGGGAATACGAGCGGACGAGCACCCCAGATCAGCATAACAGCGTTCTGGAAAAAGATGGATGCACCAAGTGCGCTAACCACTGCAGAAAGACGCGGTGATGTTCTAAGCGGACGGTAGGCGATTCGTTCGAGCAGGACCCCTACTACGCCAACAAGAATAACAACCATCACTGCCAGAACTAGCAACCCTGCAACAGGCCCGATAGAATCTGTAAGACCTAATGAAGTGAGCAGCGTAAGTCCTAAAAAGGCACCAATGGTGAAGAGGTCACCGTGTGCAAAGTTAATCAATTTTAACACACCATAAACCATGGTGTAACCAAGCGCGATGAGGGCATAAATGCCACCGACCGCCAAACCATTTGTTAGCTGCTGAAAAAATTCTTCCATGTGGAAATCCCGTTGAGAAAAAAACGGTAAAATCCAGAGCACAGCACCCTTGCCGTGCTGCGCTCTGGAAAAGAGAAGCCGAATTTACGGTAACATTACGAATTCGCCGTTAGCATTAACTTCGCTAACGCGGTAGAACTTGCCAGCACGGTCACCTTTTTCATCAAAAGCGATTGTACCGGTAAGGCCTGGGTACTCTTCCATTTTGTTACGTAAGAAATCGGAAAGAACTTCAGGATCAGTAGAGTCTGTCTGACGGATAGCTTCCACGATTGCGAGGAAAGCATCACCCGCAAACACAGACCAAATAGAAGCTGGCAGTGCGGAGTACTCAGCTTTGTATTTATCCAGAACTTCTTTTGCAAACGGAGAAGTAAGATCGTTAACGCCCGGAGGGCTCACGAAAAAGAAACCTTTAGCAGCGTCGTTACCTGCAATCTTAACTAGGTCAAGGTTGTTGGTAGCATCGCCACCCATCATTGGAACATCCCACTTCATTTCTTTTTTCTGGCGGAGCAGTAAGCCTGCTTCGTTAAAGTAACCAGTGAAGAAAATTACGTCAGGATTGAAACCCTTAATTTTGGTAAGGATAGTATTGTAGTCCTGTTCACCCGGATTGAGTGCATCAAAGAACACAACATTTTTTGCGTCGAGCAGCTTACGAGTTTCATCAGCCAGACCTTTTGCATAGGAAGAGTTATCATGCAGAATAGCAATACGCTTGAATCCGCGATCTTTCAAAACCTGTGCAGCGGCTGCGCCCTGAGAATCGTCACGAGGACAGGTACGGAAGAAGTTTGCAAGACCTTTTTCAGTCAAACGCACCATGGTTGAACCAGTTGCGATCTGAATAACATCTTCTTCATCGTAAATGTCCTGTGCTGCTTCAGTAATAGAAGAGCCATAGGTACCAACAACTGCTACTACGCCGGAAGTAACAAGACGCTGTGCGGCAAGAGCTGCTGTCTTAGGATCAAATGCATCGTCTTCAGCGATAATTTCAATCTGCTTACCGTTCACACCACCATCGGCATTCACTTTAGCAGCAAGAATCTCAACAAGATTCTTCATATCTAGGCCTTCAGATGCATATTTGCCTGTAAGCGGTGCCTGCAATCCGATTTTAATGGTATCTGCAAATGCAGCAGATGACATTAACATTGAGGCAACCAACCCGAAGGCCAAAACGCGCATAAATTTTTTCATTCGAAATCCTCCTATGGATGACTTTCTATAAAATCCTACAAATAATTCCCTCTCCTTTATCGAAAACCGACCTCAAAACCCAAGATCACAGGGCTTTGGGTATATTGTTATCACATAACAACCCACAATAAATTTGTCAAAAAATATGCATAGTAAGGTGAAAGAATTACTTTTTTCACCTTGCAGATTTTTCTCCAACAACAGGAAGTCCACGCAGCGTCTACGCTGCATAGCATTGTGAAATATATAACTAATAAAACTTCATACAATATTGAATGAATCTTCAACCAATATTATATTCAGAAAAAAGTTTCCGACAAAAAAAGAAAAAGTATCTGTACGTATTTGAAAAAATATTTACTGCATCAAGCAGGAAAAAAGAACTATCGACACTGCTCCATCGCAGTACAACAAAATAAGAAATGTTTATTTGGCACCGAACATAAACACGAGGCCGACACAACAAAAAAGAAGTGTACACCTGCATTTTAATACAGCCACACACCCAACAGAAAAACATTTCTCATGAAAAAACAGCGCCGCTACAGCCTATTGCTGTGTCATACACATTCTTCAGCAAAAGCTACTGTAAAAATAGCACTACCTATCCTCAATGCAGGAACCCTCTCTTATACACATTTCAAAATAAATATAAAGGGGTAAATAGAAAATTCTATTCGAGGCACTCATATTGCATACAAAACAATTTTCTTCCATGCCTCATGTTGCATACAGGCGGGCATAAACTTGCAAACCCTAAACTGCAACGATCTAGAATAATGACACTTTACTCAATTAAAAATTGCATACCACATAAAAAAATCGGCTAATCTGTTTTAAAAACAAAACAGATTAGCCGATATTCCCTTGTTTACCAAGCTGTTCGAAAGACAACTAAGCTCCACGCCCTCCATGAATGCAAAAATGATAAAAAGACATTATTACAACCCGTTACATTTCAAACTACAACTTACTAGCACCATCCACAGAACTCTGATTTTTTCTGTCATCGGTAATTATTCCATAAATAGTTTCTAAACGTTTTTTTAAAACTGGTGACAGCTCTTCCAAACTCTTTTCAGCTTGATCAGGTTCGGGCGAATCGTATAGTCCCACATGTTTTGCAAGCATTTCCAACGCCTTTAATTTTGAATGCTGCTTCACACGTACCGTACCACCCCGTGAGGTTACAGTCTCTGTAATCTCTGCAATAGAAGCCGCCTGCTCATGAGTTAACCCACTGGAATTTATCAATGTCATGCGTCCATCATCCCATGTACACACATCTGTTAAGTTAGCAAAACCAACGGCAGCTAATTCACGAACAACCGCCTCCTGCGTAACTTGCCTATGCTCTGCCCTTTCGTGTTTACGCGCTTGAATACCTTCAATAATCTCTGGAGTGGCAAGAAGACGCGCAGCTGTTGCTGAGGCTGATCGTTTTGCATACCCAGCCCTGCACGCAGCAAGACGCCCATTTGAGTCGATCAAATACTCATTAACAAACTGCTGCTGTCGAGCCGAAAGCTTTCGCCCCTTTTGAGGCTCTATTTCTTCTTTCGGAACAACTTCTTTCTTTTCATCAAAAGGTTCATCATTGCTCATCTCACTCAGTTTTTCTGTCGTCACTTCCGCACTCCCCGCAAGTCCGCCTTGATCTCCGACAACACTTCCTGCATAGCTGCAACCCGTTCATCAATACGTGCTACTTTTACAACGACTTGTTGTTGCGCTGCGTATTCTTTCGATAACAAACCGGTAACTTGCTCAACATGATCAAGGCGGGCACTGAAGCTACTAAAAATTCCGGCAATAGACGCCACGGCAGTTATCATGGCAAAAGCAACATTTAACGTAACCCTACGATCCATACGCCAGCGTGCCTCGTTATTAACGCCCACTACTTTCTCCATTCACTACTTTATCTTTCCGGTATGACCCTAATGAAGACCCAAGATAGTAGTTTACTACAGCGCCAAAGGCAGTACCGAGAGAACCTAGAAGAAGTAATGCAGGCTCACTGACATCAGGAGTAGAAACCACAATATTCAACATCCAGAAAAAGCCGCAGATAACAACAAGAGCAATACCTCCTGTCACCCATGCTCCGCCATAACCAGCCTTTGCCAGAGCTACTTCACGAGCTCGTGCATCCTGAACATTTAGAAGTTCAGCATCCAGCTGAGCTCGTTGCCATGCCAATAATTGAGACTGTTGTTCTACTTCAAGCTGCTTAAGCTTTAACAGTATGTTAGGGTCTTGCAATGCTTTGGCTACGACCTGTGGTTCAGGCTCTACCCCAAGAAAACTACTAATAAGAGTGCCTGCGGCCCCTGCAATGGCACCAACCGGCCCACCTAATGCTGCCCCAAGTACAGGGGCCACCTTCGCTACGCTTACCCCCAGCTCGTTCCAATCCATATAATCTCCTTGCTTTTCCATCATCATACCCTGAGGAAAAAATAAAAACGGCGGTAGACTATTGAAACAAGGATGATACGACACTCCGATGCAGACGCCACGCTGATGGACGTCATTCTCTAAGCAACATATTTATAAAAAAAGCGCCCTCATACCGAGGGCGCTCAAAGCGACTATTGAAAATTCATTCAACAACTCTGATTTTTGTTGAAGACACCAATACGCTACCAGCTAAACTTAATTTAATTAATGCACACACCACTTGATAAGGCATCATCATAAGGTGCACTGAACCCGAGATCTGCACCTTCAGCCAAAGCCTCACAACCTTCATCAACTTTAAGCTGCGCAATAAGAAGCTCACCTAAGAAGTTCCAGGCAGTTCCGTTGGCTGAATCCATCTCCAGTGCAGTATCATAGTTCTTTTTAGCGCCCAGATAGTTGCCAAGTCCAAACTCAGCATATCCTCTATAAGCGTATGAAATACTTTTCGGATAATACCGAACTGCCTTATCAAGATCCTGCACAGCTGCCTCATATTCAGCAAATTGAATTAGCAAACGTCCGCGGCGTAACCATGCCTCACCGTACTCAGGTTCAAGCCGTAGAGCTTCACGTAATAATCCTGCAGCCTTGGCTGGATTCTCACAAACACCATTGCGCCACAGCACATGTGCCTTCGCGAACGCGAGCTCTGCTTCCGGATTTAATTTTCCAGAAACCCCCGTTGGGTTGGATGATACTTTAGGCTTAACAACCGTTCCGGAACATCCAGAAAGGAAAAATGCTGCTGTCAGTAACAATAAGAAAAATCGCTTCGTCATATAGTATGCCCAGCGGCAACCGCCGCAACTAGTAGGAAAGTTAGGAAAAGAATTGACTCATTTTACAGCACGTTTTATCGGAACACCTATAACAATTCACCTATACAGGAGTCACCATGTTTTCGTCTGCAGCGACACGCACAAAAATACACTCTCTCTTGCAGCAACTTCGTTCCTATCCCTTTTTGCGTCAAAAAGAAAATACTGAAAAATGTGCCATCTTATTAGAAACAATAGATGAACAGCATTTGATATATTCCCAGCTCTGCCACTCAGAGCAATATTTCATTCAACATTTTCAAGAAATTTTGAATAAACAAACAATAGAAGAAGACGATATTTTTCCCTTATTGGAAGACCTACTTATTCTGGTTAGAGAAAAAACCCTGCGTACAGGAGCAACGCAAGCTAATGAAGCAGAAATTGCTGCTCTACGACATGTTCATACCGGTAAAAACTGGAAAAAAGACGATGGAACACTGTTTGCTGAAACTTTTTTCTACAAAATACCACTGTCACTTATTCGCGCAATTTCTGATGATCTGCATGGAAAGACAGCGGGGCTACCCTATCCAACCCAATAGTTTTTCTACTAAATTATATATAATCAGGCTAACCCCTATTCCCCGCACAAAAATAATCTGCTACTCTCCCGATATAGATAGGAAAAAAATCCAACATAATCGGTGGGGGAATACACGATTATGGGCAAGCTCTCGCCGTCTGCTTTTATAGGGAAAAGTAGACCGGCTCTCTTTTTCATTATCGCAACCTGTTTTGCGATTGGGTATCATTTTGCCGTTAACCAGTGGTTTACGGAAAGTTCTGTTGCGCATTTTTTCCTACCATTAATTGCTGGATGCATTATTTTCGCATTCAGCCACTGCCTTATTTATCAAAAAAATAAAGTTGAAGATATTGCCACAACTCAGGCTGAACAACTTACTGCTTCACAGACTGAAATCTCGCAACTTCGTATGCGCCTGGTAGATGTAGAACGCAACTCATTAGCTACACAACGAGAACTGCATCAACTGCGGCTGGAGCGTCGGCAAAACCATCCCGAAGAAAATAGTAAATTCGAAACAACATTTCATGCCACACCTGACCCTATGCTTCTGGCTGATCTGGAATCGGGACTTGTCACAGACGTTAATGAGAGTTTTCTCCAGCTCTTAGATTTTGCATGGCAGGATGTTTACAACAATGCGGTCAGTGCCATTTTTACATGGGCAAATTCAGACGACGCAAAACGGTTCGCCAATGCCCTTATTACAGGAAAAACAGAAAACAACCTGCAAGCTGTTTCTGAACAAAAAAGCGGGGGAATATTCTTCGCACTTGTTTCGATGCGCACAGTTTCCATTTCAGGAAAACGTACAATCATCATAGCAGTACGCGACTATTCCGACCTGCATGCTGCCCAGCATGAAATTCGCCTGTTTTCCAAAGCGCTTGAACAAAGCCCAGCCGGTACAGCTATCCTTTCCATTAACGGATGCGTTGAATATGTAAACACACGATTCACACAGATCACCGGCTACACAGCAAACGAACTACACAGAAATAAGGTTCCGTTTCTAGAAAATCTTCCCGAAAATACAAATTTCTCATGGTCAATGCTTGCAACCACTCCGGAATGGCGTGATGACATTTTCACCATTCGCAAGGACAATACAAAGTGCTGGCTCTCACTTTCCATATCTCCTGTTGTAGAACACGATGAGCTTTCCCGTTACGTCCTTATCTTAGAGGACATCACAGATAAAAAAGAACAAGAGCGCCGCATTCAGCATATGGCGATGCATGACGGACTTACAGGAGTAGCGAACCGCCGCCAGTTTAAAATGCAACTTGCACGTTCCATTGAATTACAACACCGCAGTCAGGTACCGTTCTCTCTGGCCTTCATTGACCTGAATAATTTCAAAGAAATCAATGACTCACGCGGGCATGATTTTGGTGATGAAGTCCTAAAAAGAGTCGCCAAGCGGCTAAAGAACATTTTACGGGAGGTGGACCTTATTGCACGTCCGGGGGGAGATGAGTTTTTACTTCTACTCAGCGGAATTCAAAAATTAGAAGACTTGGAAGCTACGTTACTTCGCATTACGTATCATATTGCCCGACAAATGGAGTTCCACGACGCAACAACAATCATGAATGCAGCAATCGGGGTAGCTATGTGTCCGGAGCATGGCACCAACGCAGACGAACTTCTTTCAAAAGCAGACCATGCTATGTATGCATGCAAGCGCACTCCTAACACTCCATTTATTATATGGAATCCGACTATCGACATGGAAAATAAACAGGCTTCATAGTTGGGAGACATATTCTCTTTCCTACAAAGCCTGCTACTTTTGCCATTAATAATCGATCGTCACATCATTTCGCTGCCACTGGATTTTCCCGCGGCTCTTTTTATACTTCCGCAACAACACATACAGTGCCCCTGCGCCGCCATCCTTGTTCTGTGCAGTACAGAAAGCAAGTACAACGCGTTTAAACGGGTCACGGGTGAGCCATTCCTGTATGCGTTCACGCAGTACAGCGTAGCCTTCAGGCGAGTTTCTCCCACGTCCCGGAATAAGCAGAACAGTACGTTTGCCCTTGTTGTAAGAAGCACGGAGAAACTGCACCAATGCTTCATGAGCTTCCTGTGCAACCATACCGTGCATATCAAGATGCCCTTCCGGACTATAATGTCCTGCGCGGAGCTTTCCTAAAATCATAGGGTCGAGACCTTGCACATGGCCTTGAATATACTCATTCGTATATTCGAGCATGAACTCTACTTCACCTTCAAGCAAATCCTGTAACGCTTTTACCGGATCATCCACAGCAGTGCCTTTTTTGGCATCCACTTTCACATCCGGAGCGACTTCTCTGCCTTTAGTATTCAGTTGACTCACGCCCATCATTGCCGCGGCAAATGCATCTTCCTCAGGAATCTCAACCTTTGGTTTTACGGATGCAACAGCTTTTCGAGAACGCTCTTTTGCAGTCTGTTTCTTATCTTTTTTTTTCGACACCGTATCAAAACCTTTCACTTCATCCATACGCATGACGGAATCACTTGAATGGGTACGTTTTTTTACTTTCCCCTGTCCGCCATCAAGAGATGACACGTTTGACATAGCTTGAGAGAACAAGTCGTCATCATCAGAAGGAACAGAAAATAATTCTTCATCCTGAACAGATTTCTTCTTCTGTGCATCTTGCTTCTTCTTAGGAGCACTTGCGTCAGGAAAATTCTTTTTATTCAAATTCTTAAAAGGATTATTATCCATCGTAATCCCCCTTTACTGCGCGTTATCAAAACAAGTCACGTTTACAGAACACCCTTTACAACCCCGCATCTGTCCTCTTATAACCATCAGGCAAAAATAAGGAGCTACCCATGTATTCTTTTGTTCCAACCGGTGTCTGCGCGAAACAGATCCTGTTCGATGTGACTGATGGTATCATCCATGATGTAAAGTTTGTCAAAGGCTGCCCAGGTTCTCTTGCTGCAATCAGCAAGCTGCTTGAAGGTAAACCTGTTGAAGACATTATTCCTGTTCTCAAAGGAACCACTTGCGGCACCAAAAATACTTCCTGCCCGGACAGACTTGCTGAAGCTCTTGAAGAGATTCAGAATGGAAACGCCGCTCAGTACGAAGTAAAACCTGCAACAAGCGGTTTTAACCCATTCGCATAACTCACACGCCTACGTGTAACGTACGGATGAAGTGATACAGAATGCGCATCAGACAACATTGTTTGTGCGAAAAAATACCCTGACACAGCTTGTGCCAGGGTATTTTTACATCTACGGCAAAAATTCCCAATCTTTTATCTTCAAGTCTACACTGGCACTGCCGTTATAACGATCAATTCGCGGAGAGTAAGCAAGCTTGAGCTTTCTGCCTTCCATAGAAGGTGGTATGTCATCAACCATCCTCCACGCCTTAGCATGTAAAGTAATACCTGAATCAAGATCAAGCAACTCAAGCTTAAGATGCTTTCTAGCGAACACACGGCGAGATTTTAATAACAAGACTGGAGACTTGAAAACAGGTTCACTGTTGCCCATACCGAACGGCTGCAGCATTTCCAGTTCTTTCAACAAGGTAAAATCCGCTGCGAGATTAAAGCCCATTGGGGAATCAAACTTCAATGTAGCTGTCAGCGGCTTATCGCCCACTGCGTCAATAACAATGTCATTAAATCGGGTAGCCAACTCTTGCAGTTTCTCTTTTTCCAACGACATACCTGCCGCTAATTTGTGACCGCCAAACCCAAGCAACAAATCCTTACAACGGCACAAACCTTCGTGCAGATGAAATTCGCTGATGGAACGGCCGGAGCCTTTAATCTTCTCACCGTCGCTGCACAAGATCAACGTCGGCTTATAAAATTTTTCAACTACACGTGAAGCCACAATACCAATTACACCGGAGTGCCAGTCTTCACCGTACAGAACAAGTCCCATCTTATCAGACTGAGCTTCTGCCTGTTTCATGGCCTCATCAAGAATACGCTCTTCTTCATTCTTGCGCTCTTCGTTCATCACATCCAGTTCACGGGCGAGCTGGCGGGAACGTTCATAATCTTTCGTAAGCAACATTTCGAGCGCAATATCTGCCTTGCCCATACGCCCCGCAGCGTTAATACGCGGTGCAAGACCAAAAGCCACCTGACCAGCCTCTACAGTACCACCTGCGGCATAGCCGGAAACTTCTTTAAGTGCAGCAAGACCAGGGCGTCGAGCTTCTTTAATCTTAAGCAACCCGTTTTTAACAAGAACCCTGTTCTGACCGGAAAGGCTAACCACATCAGCAATGGTCCCCAGCGCAACCAAATCAAGCAACTCTTTTACGTCTGCTTTTTTACCAGTAGCTTCAGCCAACTTTACATTCAGCGCACACATAAGGAAAAACGCCACCCCCACACCTGCAAGGTGCGGACACGGGCATTCTCCAACCTTTGGGTTACAAACAGCATGTGCATCCGGCAAAGTATCAGCAGGCAAGTGATGGTCAGACACAACAACAGTCATGCCAAATTCACGCGCTTTGGCAATAGGAGCAAAATCTGTAATGCCACAGTCTACAGTAAGCAACAGCTCAACACCTTGCTCTGCTAGACGTTCAATCCAAGCCTCATTGAGGCCATAGCCTTCTTCCATACGGTTTGGAATATGCTGGATAATATCGTAACCGTGTTCTTCCACAAGCTGTGTCACAACAGCGGAAGAGGTTACGCCATCAACGTCATAGTCTCCCCACACAGCCATTTTCTTGCCCGCAAGCAAGGCTTCGGCAAGTACAGCTGCACTTTCTTCCAACCCCGGCCATTTATGGAACGGCTCAAGATACTTAAGCCCCGGAGAAAGATATTGCTGCATAGCTTCTGGTGAATTCAAACCACGCAGCCAGAGGATATCGATAAGTGTTTGTGAAATTTCAAGCTTCTCAGCCCATTCAGCTAACTCGGAAGGTGCACTTTCGCCTTCTCGCTGTACCCAGTTTTTAGCCAAAACAACTCCAGTACGATAACAAAAAATATCTGTTTAAAAACAGTAAAAGCAGGGAATTACACACATGTAATCCCCTGCCAGATATTACTAACAACTACTTGTAAAACTAATGAAGGCTATGACTGTAAGAACAAGTCATCATCATCGTCATCATCAAAAACACTTTCAACAGCAGGGATGCTTTCTTCTGTGCTGCTCGGCTCAAGCTGAATACCATCTCCCATCGCGGTAGAAACTTCCTGCTTTCTGCTAGCTGCAATTTCTGCAGTTCGAACAACAGTGCGCACTTCACTAATACGATCCTGAGGCACAAGTTCCTTCTCGAGCAGCCAATTAAAGAACTTCAGCACAACATCAAAATCAGGATTACTGTTGATAGCTTTCAGAAGATAATCTACACAACGAGCATAGTCTTTCTTTTCAAAATGAGCACGGGCAATATTGTAAAAAAGGTGATCATCACCACCAGACAATTCAAGTGCTCGATCATAATACTCAAGCGCCTGTTTTGTCATTTTGTTCTTTCGAAGGCTTATGCCGAACTCGTTGAACAAGTGTTTGTGTTTTCTTTCAAACGCGGCATCCAGTTTAACAAGACGTTCGAAGATATTATTAGCTTTGCCGGTTTCACCACGATCAAGGTAGGTAAGCCCAAGACCAAAGTTTGCACGAACATTCTCTTCATCAACCTGCAAGGCATTGCCGTATTCAAATTCCGCAGTAAAATTCTCGCCATTATTTCTGTGCGAATCTGCACGATCAACAGTATCGGCAAGCTCCTGCATTTTCGGAAACACTGTGGTTACATAGAACTCAGGCTCCGGCTGAAAGCGAGCAATAATATCTTCAAGGCTGATAAAGCGTTTTTTTCCGGAAGGAATATAATTCGCGTTAAGAGGTTGAACTTCTATTTTTCCATCCAGTTCTTCTACAAACCAGAAGGTCTTCTGCACAGATTTACGGACACCGGTACCGGTCTCTACCTGTTTCATTTCCTGTGTGGAAAAGATACCTTTAATAGGCTCTCTACCTTCCTGTGAAGTCACTTCCTGCACTCCCACTTCAACCTCCTCAAATCCAGCAGCAACTAGCAGTTATATCTTCATGGCCTCCAAAATCTCCTGTGCAGCATGCAGTGGAGAATCGGCGCCAGTTACGGGACGTCCTACAACCAGATAATCAGATCCGGCTTTTACAGCTTCCGCCGGAGTCATCGTCCGTCTCTGGTCATCACCAAGGGAAACCGGACGGATCCCCGGGGTCAAACAAAGGAAATCGTTCCCGCATGACTTTTTGATTGTTTCAACCTCAAAGCCGGAACAAACAACACCGTGAATACCCCATTCTTTGCCGGAAATGGCAAAAGAACGTACAGTCTCTTCGAGTGATGTTGTCATTCCTTTAGGTAAATCTTCCTGAGACATAGAAGTAAGCACGGTAACACCAAGAAGTATCGGGGAGACACCGGAATCTACGGAACCTTCAGCAAGTCCTGCAACAGCAGCACGAGCCATGCGCTCACCGCCCATCAGATGAATATTCACCATGTCCACACCGTGACGCACGCTGGAGCGTACTGCACCTTGGACTGTATTTGGAATATCAAAGAACTTCATATCAAGAAAGACTTTGAATCCCATTTGTTTCAATTCATCAATAATCTCGGGACCAGCAGCTGTAAATAGTTCCAGACCTACTTTCACCCAGACATCAGCACCCTTAAGCATTTTGGCCATTGCCAATGCTCCAGCCTTATCCGGATAATCGAGTGCAATAACAAGGTTCGCCATGTTATCTCCAATCTTCCATAATAGAATCTACAAGATCCGGTGAACTCTGCGGAGACAGAGTTGCAGCGATGTACGCACTACGCAGCTGATCGTAAGCTTTATCCAGATCATCATTAACAATCCACGCATTGAACCAGTGAGCCTGTTCCAACTCTTTCTGAGCATTGGCGATACGGCGCAGAATAGTCTGCTCGTCGTCAGTTCCGCGACCACGCAGACGTCTTTCCAGCTCCGCACGGGAAGGTGGCAGAATAAACACATAGCAGCCTTGCTTTAAATTGCCGTAAAGCTGGCTTGCACCCTGAACATCAATATCAAAAATAATATCGTATCCCTGCTGAAGCTTATCCAAGGTTGCCTGCTTAGGCGTACCGTAGAACTTACCATGAACTTCAGCCCACTCCGCAAAGAATCCGACGTCGCGCTTTTCGCAAAACTCTTCTTCAGTAACGAAGTAATAGTCTTTGCCATGTACTTCGCCTTCTCGCGGCTGGCGGGTTGTGTATGAAATAGAAAACGCAAATCGAGGAAATTCTTTCAGTAAGCGCTTGGTCAAAGTAGTTTTGCCGGTGCCGGAAGGTGCGCATAACACCAAAACAATTCCTCGTCGGCCAGTAACGTCAGAATCAGTAGTGACCTTACCGGAAGTATCAACAGTCATTAGTCGTTATCCTCCTGTAGGAAACGTTGACTAATAGTTTCAGCCTGAATGGCAGATAAAATTACATGATTAGAATCTGTGATAATTATGGATCGAGTCTTTCGCCCCTGTGTTGCATCCACTAGGCGTCCTTCGTTGCGAGCATCTTCCCGCACACGTCGCATAGGTGAAGACGTGGGCGTCACGATACTTACAACACGGTGATGCACAACATAATTACCAAAGCCGATGTTAAGCAGCTTGCTGCTTTTCATACGCTACTCCAGATTCTGTACCTGTTCCCGGCATTTTTCGAGTTCGTTTTTGAAATCAACAATAATACGTGAAATATGCTGATCCTGAATTTTGTTGCCACAGGTATTCACTTCGCGGAAGCACTCCTGCAGTGTAAAATCAAGACGTTTGCCTGCTTCGCCGCCACCTTTAATAAGCTCATCAAGGCGCTCAATATGTGCATTAAGGCGGGTGATTTCTTCACTCACATCAAGCTTATCGGAAAGCACGGTGATTTCCTGTAAGAAACGCTGTTCTTCCAGTTCAGATTCAACACGGGCAAGCACTTCAGTAAGACGGTCACGCAGAGTTTCAAAGCGTTCTTCTTTAATCTGCGGTGCACGTTCCGTAATAGTTGTAATCCAGCCACGCATACGCTCAGTACGCTCAAGCATATCTGCTGAGAGTGCAGTTGCTTCTTTTGCGCGTGCTTCATTCCAATCTGCAAGAGCAAGCTCAAGGCCTTCCACCAACGCATTAGCAAATTCTTTTTCAGGCTCTTTATTACTGTCTTCCCACAGGAAAGACATGCCAAGCATACGGGTGTAGTCCGGTGCAAAGCTATCACCGCGTTCACTTGCAAATTTTGCAAGTTCATCAAGCATTGCGGAAGCCTGTGCAGTGTTAAACGCAACAGCCTGCAGCTCTGCACGCTGAATCTGCAAATTAAGTGTAAGTTCTACACGGCCGCGCTGACCAAATTTACGTACAGTCTTTTCAAAACGGTTTTCCAACGAACGGGCCAGCATTGGAAGACGCCATTTAAGATCAAGATGACGGCTATTAACGCTACGGATTTCCCATGTCATGGTGAAGCCGTCACCCTCATGGGTAGAACGACCATATCCTGTCATGCTTTTAAGCATACGTTCCTCTCTATATGTCAAAGCCCTGCGTTAACATTGCAGGGCATCAGGTATTTTTTTACATGCAGAAGCGCTCTCCTGCATATGGGAATGGCCGCAACAAGTTGCTTGCTACGGCGCTGCACGCTACCTACTCTACATCCACTCTTTATTCAAGCCATGTTATAACATAGAGTTGTCACTTTTCAGCAAATAACCGCATGAGTGCGTGGAAAAATAATAATATAGAAAAAAGCAGTCGGGGATAATCCCGACTGCTTTTTTATTTTTCGCCTGCGACAACCCGCAATCCGCCCTTTTCAAACTCAGTGGCAGTACCGGTGCAAATATCTCGCAAGCCGACGCCGAACGGAAGGGTATCGAAATAACATTCTGTATAAAATTGAGAAACGCCCTTTTTCTCTTCTGCAGATTGCAGCACAACATGCTGAGGCAATTTCTCATCAACAAGCTTTTGTAAAAATGCCTGTTTCTTTTCAGCAATCAAATCACGCACAGCTTTAGCACGTTCTTTTTTCACCTGTTTCTCTAATTGGCCAGACATAGTCGCAGCAACAGTTCCCGGACGAATCGAATACGGGAATACATGAGCGTATGTAAGCGGCATAGCTTTAATGTATGCCATCGTTTCGTGAAACTCTTCTTCAGTCTCACCCGGGAAGCCCATCAAAATATCTGCGCCAAGTCCGTAGACAGGCCACACACTATGCAGCTTATCCAGAAAATCCAGAAGCGGTGCAGTCTTGTAGTGTCCACGTCCCATGCGTTTCAACACTGAATCGCTACCGGACTGCAAAGAAATATGTAACTGGGGGGCAACCATGGTGCTACGACCGAGCACTTCAAGCGCTTTCTCGCCGAGCTGACCCGGTTCAAGAGAAGAAATCCTGAAACGTGCTTTGCCGCCCCACTTCTTACCAAGCGCACGTTCCAGTTCGTCAACCAGATCCCAGAAGTCAGGAGTACCATCAAGGTCACGTCCAAACTGACGCAAATTCACACCGGAAAGAATGAGTTCTTTAAAGCCGGATTCCAGAAGCGTACGTGCTTCGGTAACAATATCCGCCACACTACGAGAACGGGAACGACCACGAGTCAACGGTACGATACAGTACGTGCAACGATGTGAACAACCGTCCTGTACTTTTACAACAGCACGTGCACGATTGTAGTTAGTTACTGCAAAATCAGGAAACGCATTTTCAGGTTCAGCCATGCCCTCTTTTAATTCAGGCCATGTCTTCAGCGAAGTTTTTGCATCCTGCGGAACAATACGGGTTACCCCCGGAAGTTCCTTTAACTCGTCACCCATAACCTGCGCAGCACAGCCTGTAACAACAATCTGCGCAGCCTCGTTCGCCCTATGCAACTGACGCACTGTAGAACGCACATCGCTCACAGCTTTGGCTGTAACAGCGCATGAGTTCACGAGAACGAAGTCAGCTTCAGCCGCCGAGTCAAGTTCCTTGAACCCGCGGGCAACCCAAACTTCGCGTAATGCTTGTGTTTCGTACTGATTAATTTTGCAGCCCAAAGTTGCTGCATAAAACGTATATGATTCACTCATTCAAATTCTGCTCCGGCGTAATGTCGCCTTCTGCAGACTAGCCGGAAAATCCGCTGTGTCAACTGCTAAGACGCATGACTTTCGCCTTCGGCGGGGGCCCCCCTACAATGAGGCACTCCTCACAACTGCGAAGATGAGAATTTTCGTTACAACTAATGCTTATTATGCATCGTTTATAACGTATAATTTTTATACGTCACATGTAGAAATTACCCTCTTTCAATGTAAATATCTTCACACTCATTGGTTGCATCTTTTATCCCCCAAAAAGGTAGAAAAAAATCCCCCAAGATAACATCCTGTTGTTTTTAAGTATTCCTTAAGAAGCGACCATTCTCTCTGGATTTATATTCAAATGGTGTTCCTTTTGCTGTTACTATAGCAGGCATTATGCAGTCCACACGGCTGTTACTTACAATATTACGGTTACTTCGAAACCCCCTCTCGAGGTGGGCAGATGAACTCACAGGCGATAACTGAAACAGCTTGTTACTACAGCAAAGGATACCAAATGCATTCACCCCATTGGAGCGTTTTACGAGAATTCATACGTGACCCGCTTTCAACTGGTACTATTTGTTCCAGCAGCCCGAGTCTTTGTAAAACGATAGCCAGCAGCGATAAGTTAGCTAACGCTGATGTGGTAGTAGAACTTGGTGCGGGTACCGGATGCATAACAAAACAGATTTTGCGATCATTGAAGAACGAAGCCACTTTTATTTCCATCGAAAAAAACCCGCATTTCTATAAAATGCTTGTAACTGAATACCCACAATCGCATTTTGAGTTGGATTGTGCGGAAAACCTTCCTAATATCTTACATAAAAATTCAGTGGAAAAAGCAGACATAATTATCTCTTCATTACCTTGGGCATACTTTTCTTCTGAACAGCAGAACCAGCTTACACAAGCCATTCGTACAAGCCTGAAGCCCAATGGCATTTTTATTACATACGCTTATCTTTGGGGCGTGATCCTCCCAACATTTGGAGCATTCCGAAAACTACTAACTCAATCTTTTTGCAATGTGGATACCTCTAGGATTGTTTGGAACAACTTCCCTCCCGCCTTTCTCTACCAATGTAGGCAACCTGTTCCAGTTTTAACCGAAACAGCAGAAAGACAATCATCGCACCGATCAAAGTATAACTGCTAACAAAAAAGCCCCTGAGTTCAATCTCTCAGGGGCTTTTGCAGTTATTTAATTTCCCACGTTCCAGGTTTTACCTGAAGCTTCAGAATCCTGCTATAGAAGTAGTCCTTCTTCACATCCTTCCGCTCCTCACCCGGTCGCAACGTAGTAATAGCTATGCGCCCAATAATCGCTCTGCTTTCCCTGTCCGCGTTGTAAGTGCGTACGCCCCAAAGGTCATGCAACATAAGCGGCATCTTCGTCACAGGTTCATATCCCAAATATAACCCGATATGCCCACGCATACCGATGAGTGAAAAAAACGGAATACCCTGTTTAACAATCACATCCTGTTTTTCACTGGCAGTCAGCCCCTTCAACTCAATGATCTCTTTCCCCTTAGCAGCCTGCTGACTTGAATTACGCGGCAACCAGACACCAAATGCCATAAAAAGATCACGCACTGTTGAAGAGCAATCTCTATCCAGATACAACCCGCCCCAGCCGTACCGCTGACCAATAACATGCTTTGCTACTTCAGCCATGGCCCCCGGGGTAAGTGTTGCTGGAATCTCAACCACCTGCTCAGACCAAACAGGAACATTATAGAACTCTGCCTGCCCAAGAGAATTACGGGCAGGAACCGTAATGTACACAGGGGGCTTAAGCTTTTTAATACGAGGAGGAGCAGCAGCTGTCGCCTTGTATCCCACGCCATCATTTTTGCTTCCCGTCATTGCTTTTAGCAGATTCTTTTTTGCAGCGGCCTGTCGTGCACCGGCATCCGCTACTGCCATAGCCTGTAAAGGTGGGGGGGCAGGAACTTCCACACTAGGCGCTTTCGGAAAAATCGCTCCCACATATCCCGTGGAAATGTATTCTCCTTCTAAGGTCTTAAGCGGCACATCATCACGTATTATCGCTTGCAATGCCCCAGACATGAATTCTTCCTCCTGTTCCGGAGTTACATACGCAACATCAGAAGCGAGAACCCAGCCACTTGCAAAGGCAGTCTCTGCGAAGAGCCATTTTCCAGACTTTGAAACATGAGAAATGAAAAGCGGTGTTCCGGCATGAACACTGGAATTTTGAAAATAATCAAAAGGAAACCCTTCCCCCGGCAAGGCTGGGTTTAAGAAATACGGCTTCACTGTCGGCATCACACGTAACGAAGCACTACGCACAGTAATCGCATGTTTTGCCATGCTGGGATAGGTTTCCATAGACTGTTCAGCTACCAGTCTGGACATAGCAGTATGAGTCCATGGAAGAAGGTTTTCAGCATATCCTCTCGTGTACGGGTATGCAGTTACTCCCCAAAAAGCATCCTTTTTTGATAAAGACGCCTTTGTCTGTCGCCATGGCCCAAAATGATACACTTTGAGCGCAGCAAACTGCACTGTCTGCTCTTCAGGAGTCATAACAGCCGTGTGAGCCCTATGTGTTAAGTAATCCGTGGGGTCTTGTGACAGTGTATTTACATCAGCAACAACATGCTGCTGATTATATTCCCACACCGGATATCTTCCGGCAGTACTGCACGCGGCAACACTCATGCACACAGTCATGAGTACAACCAGAGAGCCCGCCGTTTTTACAGCCCCATACCATCGTTGCGAATTCCGCACTAATTCGACCACGAATCACACCTTTTTTAAAATCATTATTAATTTGTCAGATTACAACGGCTCAGTATTGCTTGAATATCGGTAACGGTAAGCCCCATTTCCACATCATAATCTTCATTTCGCGCGAGAGCTGTAAACCTTCGAATAAGAAGCAGCTTCGCAATGGCTATCTGCACACCGAAGAAGAATATCCAAACCAAACTGTGAGTCCATAGTGCCGCCAGAAAAGCAATTGTGACAAATATAAACATAATAAGCATAGTATTACGCTCGTCTGTAGAACGTACAACAGTCCAGATCCTAAAACCATCCATAGCCCGAGTTATCCAATTTTCATGTTTTGATGCAGGAGGCGCAAAAAATATTACAGCGGCTTCCACAAAAAACAGAAAAATAATCCACCACACGGAGTGTGACCAGAACGCAATAAGAATAAGTAAGGTTAGAATAATGCGCGGCCAAAATGTAAGCGGGTTACGCATCTTTTGCCAAAATAAATCTGACATACTGTCTGCCTTGCGGTAATTCATAGTCCCCTCCTGATGCTATCCATCCAATCGGCAAGCCAATACTACACAATTCCCTCACTAGACTGATAATTCAATTCTGATACTACCACATGAAAAGAAAAAAGAAAGATTCTATAATTTTTATATCCCTGTAACCCCCTGAAACGTTTATCCACCAATCAACATATTTACGTACATAACTACCTAACCGCTTATATTAATATACCGCTCAAGACTGATAAAAAAGACAAAAAAAGCGTCTTCAGGAAGTCCCGAAAACGCTTCAAGCTACTAAGTGAACTAATATGAACAAAGAAACAACGCACTGTGCACATTATGTGCACAAAGAGTCATTTTATAAATCCTTTCCTGCCCAGATAACACGCCCGATCACTTCCCAGCTTCGAGATTCATCACGCGGGTCAATTTCTATATCCTGATACGCAAGCTCACGGTTATCACCACGGAACAGATACTTCCCCGGAATACGTGAGAAACGCTTCACATAAATCTCATCGTCAAGACGCACAACGTACACCCTGTCTTCAACGAGATTCTTATCTGACTGATTTACAAGGCAAAGGTCACCGTTATGCAACGTGCTTTCCATAGAACGCCCCATAACTTCCATTATTCTCAGACTGTTGGCGTCCTGCGTTTTGTGCAAAACCCAATCTAGGCGGAATGCATACCGACCGGCAGAAGAATCGCTTGTAGCAAGAGAACCACCACCAGCGCTAGGACGTGCCTCTGCTTTATCGACAAAGATAAATTCTTCTTGATGCCCGTCAGGCTCCCGTGAAGGGGCAAGAAAAGTTGCAGCAGAGTCATCCACCTGTGCAACAGAGCTTCGGCTAGCATGTTCAGCCACACCACGTTTTTCTGCCCCGACAGTCAAAGGAAAATATAATTCAGTAGACGACTCAGTCTGTTCAGCAATTTTTTCAAGATAGCGCGTAAGCCTCTTCAAATTATGCCTATTTGGATGTCGTTCCCCTTTCTTCCATGCATACACAGTACGCGGACTTACCCCTGCAATTTCTGCAAGCTTAGGTACCCCGCCCACAAGGTTGATGGATTCAGCTATGAATTCCTGAAGTTGCCATTCTTCTTCGGTATAGTCTTTGTTCATGCGTATGAAATAGCACAATGTTCGAAAAAATAAAATAGTTTTTTGCACAAAATGTACAAACAGACTTGACGTCTTTGTTCATTTTGTGAACAATATGATCACTTCGCCACTTCATGGTCATTTTTTGCAATTAGAAAGTATCGATAGATGCTTTCTGACGCATACTCGGAGGAAAACGTATATGTCCGGTTACTCTTTTCACGTCCCAGAACGCACCCGCTGCACAGTGTGTGGTCGAAACTTTTCCCGACCGTGGAGAATGGCGTGCGTTGGAATATCTATCTGCCCGGAATGCAACCTGCCACGTACAGGGAGCGGATATCAACCCATGGTGCAGATTGAAGTAGGAGAGCACCAGCGTTTGCTACAGCTGTACTACGCTGAGTTCAACCATCATGCATCACCAACTAATGACTCTGACCACGCAGTCTTGCGGGCAATCGAACGATGCAACACGTTCTATAATGGAGGACGGTCATGCCAGTAGTACCTTGCAATCAGTGCGGAACAGAATTCTATGTCCGTCCGGCACGTTACAATGCCGGCAAAGGAAAATATTGCTCACGCAAATGCGCGGCTGAAGCTAAACGCATTAAACAAACCGTGAGTTGCCCGTGGTGCGGCAGGCACTTTGTAAAACGTGCAGGGCAAATCTATTGCTCACGCTCTTGCGCTGCCTCTGCAAACCATGCAGCACATGATAGACACGGGACAGATGAAAAGCACTGCATCGTATGTGAGAAAAAATTCACCAATGGTGTCAGCAGTAAAATCTGCAGCAACGCCTGCCTTGCAAAGCATAGAAACGGTACCAATGCCGGTGGATACTCTCTTTTTGATGACCCGTGGGCTACCGGAGAAATCCCACCGGATAGATATGCACGAGACCTGTTCCGCATGCCGGATATTGGACTTGGCTTTTAACTGTTACCCAAGACCTCACTTGAAGGATGTGCATGAACATGTATGGATACACAGATGAGTGCGACCACTACAGAACAGAATCGACGGCGGAATATTCTCCCACCCTGCCGCACGCTGCTGCACTACACGGCAGAGCGCGCACGTATGCGTCAAACGGCCAAATTGTTCTGGTAGGACTCACCGCCATATGCAGAGCAGTAGGTGCAGGGCCTAACACCATTAAAAAATGGATTAAAGAAGAAAAATTTCCGGTTCGGAAATGTTCCGATGGAATCTACAGAGCCTCTCCGGAATCCATTAGAGAATGGTTCTCACACACCTCATCCAAGGGCTAACAGACTCCGGCACCATTCTCTCACAACAGGCGATAATTCTATAAAGAAATCCTTCTACTCAAGACGATAGATACAAAAAAACGGGGATGACTAAAAAAGTCATCCCCGTTTTTTTACTAAAAATAACCTTACACACGACAGCGCAGTACTTTCACACCGTCTTCGAAGAGTACTTCCATTTTGTTAGGCTTAGTAACAGCCTGTACTTCACCCATACCAAAAGTAGGATGCTGTACTACATCACCTTTGGTGAAAGTTTCGTTCATGTTGTAAGTGCGCGCTCCATCGGAGCCTTTTGCTACCATTGCAGTTTTCCACGCGATCATAACAGCTTCTGCTTCCTGCTTAGCACGCTGAGCAGCGCGTGTCTGAGCAGCTTTTTTTGCAGCAGCTGAACGGGCAGCGGAAATTGCTTCTTTACGAGAATCGCCATTGCGAACTTTCTTTACAGTGGAAACCTGTGCTTTGCTTTTGGGAGCACGAGTCTCGCGGTATTTGTGCACACTACCGCAAGCCTGACATTCCACTTTGATAATTTCGCTACCAACCATTGCCACAATTACATGCCCTGTAATGTCACTACAGCGCGTGCATTTAGTATCAATACGATCACCTGCAGAGAGGCCGCCTGTTTTGCTCATATCCAATCTCTATTTATTGCAACGTTATATCTAATCTTATAATTCAGGAAGAAAAACGCCACAGGGCTAGCCTGCGGCGTATTTTCTGCCAATAGGAAGGTGCGCACCATACAGTTTTGACCCTCTGATGGCAAGGACTCAAACTGAACTTAAACAAGTTTTATCCTTCCAGCGACCGTGCCCTCCTGCTTCTCCCGTTGCCAGTCACACACAACAAAACGCACACACTTTTATTGAACATATTCTATAATAACAAGATGTTATTCAAATAACTTTCACAAAAACATCATAACCACCTAACCGGATGATCAGGCAAAATTATTAATAATAAGAAAGAGCCTGCAATTCATACTTGCAGGGAAGCGTTTGTCAGGGTAGGCAAGAGCCCACAAACTACTTTGTTATAACGGAGCATCCATGAAAATCACTGTTGAGATTGGAAACAGCAAACAACGTAAGGAAATCACTGATGAACTTGGAATCATCGGTGAAGCGGCACGTCATGCCACTATGGCTTTTCGTATTCAGGAAATCATTGTTCCTGAAAACTTTGATGCAAAAGTAAACGAGCTTCAGGGCACTAAAGACTTTAAGTCTATCCCAGGAGCAGAGCCTGTTGCACGAAGCATCTTCCACGAAAAAGGCTACTATTTACTGTTCCATCCCAACCTGTTCACCAAGCACTACGACAACCAGGTACGCTTCGCCATTTACTGGCACGAGTTTACTCTTATCGTAAACAAAGGGCGATTCCCTGTACTTACACGTCATAAATTAGATCGTTTTGCGAACTACTTTATGAACCTGTACCAGTTGTTCGACCAATACGATGCAGCACGTAAATCTTTTGAATTCCGCGATGCACTCGTTAAAAATGCCCTCGACACAGAGCTTTCTGAAACTGCACGTGCTGACCTTGAACACTCACTCATGGGTAACCTTGCCCTTATCAACAACAAACCTGAATATTACGACTGGATCAAATTCCAACAGCAGGAATTCCAGAAACACAAAAACGTTTCGCAGTTCCTCTCCCAGATTCAGGGTAAAATTTCGCAGCTCTCATTCTCCATCATTTTTGCGTACGCAACTATGGATCACTATGAATACCTACGTGAGAAAGAGCAGCTTATCAGCGAAGCTCCAATGCTGGATAACAATACCCGAGTATTCCTTGAGTACTTCCGTCTGAAATATCAAGAAGGCAGTTCGGACCTTTCCGACGGCATCGACATCATGGAAGCTTTCTGGGCAAACTTCGGCATTCGCTTTGTAGACGGCGAAAAATCCCTGCAATGCGAACTTGTGCCACTAAAGTAGTCCACGTACTGTTTACCTGAAAAATAAAAAAATCCCTCTGCTCCTAACCAGAACAGAGGGATTTTTTTCGCATAATATTTTAACTCCGGGCTAATATCTGGTCACTGATCTCTTTGTAGATATCATTGATCATAATGACACCGATAACTTGTCCGCCTTCCATCACTACCGCATAGCTGCGACCTTTTTTTACAAAGTCTTCCAACACGAGC
Organism: Halodesulfovibrio marinisediminis DSM 17456; assembly: GCF_900129975.1. Taxonomy (NCBI): domain Bacteria; kingdom Pseudomonadati; phylum Thermodesulfobacteriota; class Desulfovibrionia; order Desulfovibrionales; family Desulfovibrionaceae; genus Halodesulfovibrio; species Halodesulfovibrio marinisediminis. The sequence continues at coordinate 120,563 of NZ_FSRG01000007.1, read as the reverse complement.
AAAAGCGGTTCATCTGGACGAATTATCGTCATATCCTTATCCATAACGTCCTTAACGCTGATGGACCCAGACACCTTACAGGCATTGCTAAACATCTGCTCATAACGGTTTTCATCAAGACATTTCATCCCCTCACCATGCAGCAGAGTCTCTTCCATAAAACGCATTGTATCCCAAATTGACACCGCCCCTTTAATGCGACCATTCCGGTCTTCCACTAAAGCACACAGGCATCCTTCAGAAGAGCATGCGTTAAGTTTCCGAATAGCCTCAGCAAGAGGATCATCTATTTTCACAACTGGATAATCATCACGTAAAATATCCCACGCACGTCTTCGTAATAGCATAATCGAAACTCCTAAAAAATCTCAGAGTACGGTTAGTCTGTCACACTGCCGGCACATATACGCCAGTGAGGTAAAGTTCATATTTCGTTCAACGATCTACAATCAATATTGTATGACTGTTTTGCATTATAGTAACGGTAAACATTTGTGAGAGAGACGTAAAGATGATTCGAAAAGTTTTTGTGAAAAAAATAACAAATGAATAGTTTTACTTTAAAAGACAGACAACTGAACAACCATATACGCAATGAAAAAGCCCGCAATGCGGGCTTTACAATTAACAACAGAATCATGCGCTCAACGAAGCAGCAGTCTGCACCGACTGTTCAACGATAATAACGAGCTTACGAGGATGGTGATGATGACGATGGTGCCTGCATCCAAGTGATGTGAACAAAACACCAGCCATTAAGGCGAGTAGTAAAATATATTTCATAGCTGAGCATTACAATAAGTTGATGACTAAAGCAGGTGTCTCAATGATGGCTTTGAATTTTATCGTATGGCTCTCATCGTATTCCGGCACATATTTTTCAACATACGTTTCAACATGCTTTTCAACGTATTTAACTTTATGTTTTTCTTTATGCTTAACCTTGTGCTTTACTTTGTGCACACACTTTTCTTTGTATTTACCTCTATGCTCTACAACACATGGAGAATATTTTTTTGCTTTTCTGAGATTCCGTGAAAATATGTAACCATACTGCCCACGGCTTGGAATCCGCACTTTGTATATAACGGCATCACATCCTTGAAGCAGCACAGACCCCACCCTGACAACACGGGTTCCTTTACTAATCTCAACAACGTGGTTTTTACGCATAAATTTGTTAATCTTATGAGGACGATGCGCCGCCACATCAACATATCGCTCAAGCGTCCTTAAATCTGGATATACTTTGCTCACTCGCTTCGTAACAAACGCTTTATGATAAGGTGATGCATAAGCATCAAAATGCATCACAAAGGTTACAAACGCGCAGGCCATTACCAGCACAAGAAATACTTTTTTCAGCGTGTTCATTTCTCATCCTTTTTTTGCTGTGCATGTGGAACATGCGTATAGAATCCATTCCTTATTAGCTAGCAGCGCCAGCTCCCCCAAAGAGCGTCACTTTTGCAGCGACCGCAGCAACTTTATACGTTGGATCCGTTTTCGGATGCGTTCCGTAATCTTGGCAAAACGCTCCTGCTGTTCAGGCGTAAGAAGTGTATTAATTTCCTGCTCGGTAGTAGTAAAAATCTGAAGAATCTGATCTGACGCCTCATTGCGAACTTGTCTAATCTCTTTGCGATTCTTTGCAACGATACGACGAATTTCTTTCATCGTTACAGCATCCGGTTGAACCTGCGATTCTATCTTACGCAAAAAACGTTTTCCGCCACCAAATCCGGAGCCTTTCAATTCTTTGAATTTGACAATGCGCTGTTTAACAAAAACACCGCTCCCTAATACACCGCACGTAACTCCAAAACAAAATACCAGGACAAAGGCTGTCCAAACCTTCCAGTTATTCATTGCCAGCTCCTAAAGTAATAAAAACAACTCGGCAGAGTCGCGTCCGGCGTCAAGCAGTTGTGCGTCAAGCAATGATAACGCATTACTTACGGTAAAAAAGCATGGAATACTCACGGCCAACAGCATAACTGCTGCCGCCATAGCAACTTGCGGGGCAAAAAGTTCAAATGGAGAAGCCTTCGGGATACGTGCTGCAGCATATACGTCCTGCATCACCCCTTGCCCCCAAGCTGCAGGTAAATATACTTCTGTCTGCATAGCATGTGTCTTTTTCCACACTTGCACCAAATTGCTCAGTTTACCCTTTTCCATATCATGCCCCTTCTATCCCGAACTTTTTCAAAAGCTTTTTAAGAGTACACTTTACCCTGAACGTGCGGACTTTCACATTAGCAGAGCTAATGCCCAACAGCTCTGCTGTTTCCTTACTGGAGTATTCTTCAAGCTGGGTCATTATCAAAATCATTCTGTCCAACGGTGCCAGAGAATCAAGTACACGATGCAACACATCTCTAGCCTCATGAGCCTGACTCAATCGTTCAAATTCACTTTTTGATTCAGCTAAGCAAACTGCTTCAAACCACTTCGCAGAATCATCCGAAAAATCACAAACCGGTGATTCCTTTTTTCGATAATGGGAACGCCAAAAGTCCGTGCAGGCCCTTAGAGCTATAGTTGTCAGCCAATGTTTGAACGGTTTTTTGGGTACATACAAAGCAAGTGAGCCATAGGCACGGACAAAGGTATCATGAGCTACTTCTGGCACACACTGCTGCGGTACGTGAGCCCCCACAATAGTCGAGACATGACTCTGGTATCGATCAATGATCAATGCATACGCTGCAGTTTCACCCTTCAGCACGGTGCAGACTGTTTTCCAGTCCTCATTGATCGCGTCCATCTGTACTCCGGCCACAATTTATTACTTCGGATACGAAAAAAACTTTTCGTAAAACTCAATCATTATCTAAATCAAATTGGGCGTTACCATCTGCTCATTTTGAAAAAGAAAATATCTAACACAAGACCAGTTCATCCGCTTCTTAACTCGCAACATGAATTTCTAACTGAACCAATCAAAGAAGAAGATGAACATCTTGACGCCCTCCTATCACTATGTAGCAGGCATCAGTAGTTAAAGGTTGTATCCATGGAGGAAGCATAAACCAGCACCTCTCTATAACCTACATCGTTTCAAACTGGTTCACGGTTACACATTTTTTATATTTTTCTTTAACCATCTAAAATAAAAAACCTCCCCTTATTATAAGGGGAGGTTTACAAGCAAAAATTCTTGCTAATCAAAATCCGACATTAAAGCACCAACGTGAATATTCCCTATAGATTTTTTACGATATTTATCCCGCAGGCGCCACATAGCCAAGTTCAACTCATTAATTGAAATGCCATTCCGTACCGCAGTGTATGCTTCAATATATGCGGCGAGTTCATCGCACACCTTCAACATTTCGCCATCTTTGGGATTATAGCTGTTATCATTATATATGGACTGAATCTCTTCAAATGTAACCAGCTCTACTTTCCCATTACGCTCGATGCAATCATGGAATTCGGAGCCTGTTGAAGTGCCTAGGAAATAGCCGAGTCTGTCTACAATGTACGTATATCCGGCATCGCGCAGCGGCTGGAACACCCGCCGTTCAAGTTCTTCGTCCTCATAAGCTTTAATGAGTACATCCAACTCCTTCACAGACTTTTTAACCGGTGAAATAATATCACGCGTCAACATCTCCGGCAGGTCATGAAACAGTCCGCAGAAAAAATTGTTCTGTCGGCGGGCTGGACAAGCATCCTGCACAACCGAGAAAAAATAACTATAACAGGCAACCAGAAACATATGTCCCATAACGGATGTTTCCGGAATACGCGGCATCTGTGACCAGCGTTTCTGAAAACGTAATTGACCGCACAAATTGGCAAATTTACCCAGTGCATGATGCTTATGGTCCATCAGCACCCGAAACCCTTTCAAACTCTGAAACGATTCCCGCTGGGCATCAAATGATGCGCGAATTTCGTCCAATTCGTCATCAAACGAATTCAGTCCTTCAATCAATTTAAATTCCCAGCTACTTGCATAAAAATGCGCAGCGGCAAGAATTTCATCCGCAAGCTCATGCTTTCTCTCCGGATCAAAGTATGCGATAAACCGCATCCAGAAATCAGCACCGAGAGTATCCAACACCGGCTCAAGCTCACCTTGCACCCATTTCACCAACTGATGGTAGTGCTCAGGGTTTTCTTTAATCCGGTAGTACACAGGCGGTTTGATATCTGTAATGACAAGTCGGAAGAGGTAATCGAAGATACCCCACTCCACAATTCTATCACCGAGCACACGACGTTCTTCCAACTCCATACCACGGGTATTTTCCTGTAGCAGCAGCCATGCGATTATCATCTTATGTGCTTGTTTATCGACCTCATACAGCTCAGCAGGACGCAATTTATCATTCCAGCGTTTCATGTATGCGCCAGAAAAAACGGTCTGCAGCAATCCCTTACGAATACTTGACATGATAAAAAATCCTCATATTTTCACAAAAATCACTTGGCAACGAATCGGTCATGGTATAAGAACGATGTTTCCGCACGAAGCCGGAGGTCTTTTTCCAGGATTTGTAACAGAATCTGGATCCCCCCGTTTACAACCGCCGGCTTTGGGCTGACCGATCTTATTGTTTTATTGACATGGAAACAAGAACTCCATAAGAGCCAACGTGTTTCGACACTAGGAGTAATATAGATGAAAACTTTCAGCCCTAAGCCTGAAGATATCACTCGCGAGTGGTTCGTAGTTGACGCAGAGGACCAGATCCTCGGTCGTCTCGCTACCCAGATCGCACACCGCCTTCGTGGCAAACATAAGCCAGAATTCGCACCTCACGTTGACAACGGTGATTTTATCGTAGTCGTGAATTGTGAAAAAATCAAAGTTACCGGTAAAAAGATGGAAGACAAAATGTACTACCGTCACACCGGTTTCCCAGGTGGCCTCAAAGAAGCTAACCTTGAGACCATGCTTGAGAAAAAACCTGAAGATGTTATCCGTAAAGCTGTTCAGGGTATGCTTCCAAAGAACCGTCTTGGTCGCGCTCTCATGAAAAAGCTTAAAGTTTACGTTGGTACCGAGCACCCACATGCTGCTCAGAACCCTCAGGCTCTTGAGCTTAAGTACTAGATTAGAGGTAGGAGATTACTATGTCCAACGAATTTGATTACGGCACAGGCAGAAGAAAGAACGCTACTGCTCGTACCCGCCTCTACGCTGGTAGCGGTCAGATCACTGTTAACGGTCGTCCTTACGATGAGTACTTCCCACGCAAGACTCTTCAGATGATCATCCGTCAGCCTCTCGAGCTCGTTAAGATGCTCGAAAAGTTTGACATCAAAGTTAACGTAGCTGGTGGCGGTATGTCCGGCCAGGCTCTTGCAGTACGTCACGGTATTTCCCGTGCACTGCTCGAAGTTGACGCTGACATGCGTCCAGCACTCAAAAAAGCAGGCTTCCTGACCCGTGACGCTCGTAAGAAAGAGCGTAAAAAATACGGTCAGCGTGGCGCTCGTGCTCGCTTCCAGTACTCCAAGCGTTAATTCGCTGCGAGTTTACTGCTCGACCTTCAAGGCAGGTTCTTACGAACCTGCCTTTTTTTGTATCCATGCACCTGAGACAACGCCCAGCAGCATTGACACAGCCAGCCTCTACAGGCAGAACAAAAGGCGATAACCAGATTAGCAAGGAAACATTCATGGCAGATTACCCAAACGAAACAGATTGTATTACCCTTATAGGCATGGCAAGTGCAGGAAAATCAACCTTAGGGAAGATTCTTGCTCACGAGCTGGGCTGGGTATTTATTGACACCGACCATCTTATTGAAGGCCAGTATGGAACCAACTTGCAGGCTGTTACCGACTCTATGACGAAAGAAGAATTTCTTGATGTCGAATGTACCGTAGTAAGCGCGCTTCGTGCAAAACGCTGCGTAATCGCCACCGGTGGTAGTGTTGTGTACAGAGAAAAAGCAATGGAGCACCTGAGATCTCTTGGGCCGGTATGCCATCTGGATGTCAGCCTCCCGAAAATTCTTGAGCGCATCAGCAAAAAACCTGACCGCGGCCTTGCTATTGCTCCGGGACAGACCATCGAAGATCTCTACAACGAACGTGCGGAGTTGTATAAGAAGTACGCAACCGTAACTATCCAGTGCGATGACAAGACACCAGGCGAGTGCGTAACAACTCTTCTGAAAAAGTTGGGAGTACAGTCATGAAAAAGAAAAATAAACGCACAGCAACAGTAGGTACCTTCGGTAAGCTGGCCAAACTCTACAAGAACATGGCAGATGCCTATGCTAAAACTGCTGCTGAAGCAGGTCTATCCTGTGCAGGCTGCCAAGATAACTGCTGCTATAGCTACTTCCAGCATCACACATACATCGAGTGGGCGTACTTATGGAAGGGCTTGAATTCGCTTTCAGAAGAAAAGCGAAACTACTTTATCCAGCGTGCAAAAGATGTAGTAGCACAGTATGATGAAGCTCTCACCAAAAACGAACGCCCCCACGTTATGTGTCCACTAAACGAAGATGGACTGTGCGGGCTGTATGACTACCGCCTTATGATCTGCCGCATGCACGGCACAAAAAACTTAATGATACTGCCGAACGGAGAGCAGCGCTACTTCCAAGGCTGCTACCGCTTCCGTGAACAAGTAGAAGGCATGGAGGAATTTTTAATTCCTATGCTGAACCGCACCCCGTTCTACCAAGAACTGGCTCAACTGGAAATGAAGTACGCAGGGCCCGCTCTTAAAACAGCCCCGAGAGTCAACCTCACTCTGGCTGAGATGATCGTTCAGGGCCCTCCGAAGCTTTCATAAACAAAACAAAAAAAACGCCTCAAATGAGGCGTTTTTTCGTGTATTAAATCCCCTAATGTTTACAGATAAGATCTGTATCATATCTGCACAATCTGTATTATGCGATTGAAAAAGCAAGCATCGCAAAAGTACTACTTCTGTATCCTCGAAATACAAAGCAGATTGTTACTCTTCGTTCTTGCGTCTTCTTTCCCACAATTTCATATTGTTCATTTTCTTACGTCGTTCGCGCTGTAATGCCTTACAAACCAACGGCGTATTCTTTTTCAGCCCCCATTTTTCACGATAAGAAATTGCATCAAGATCGTGTAACGCAAGATGACGCTTTGTTAAGATCTTAAAAGTCTTTCCACACTCAAGACATGTAACAGTCTTTTCTTTGATAGACTTTTTTGGATCTACTGCAGCTTCTTGTGTTTCTTCAGCAAGAGCATCATCTTCACTGATAACCTTAATGCCAGACGCAAGTGTTTTCACCATAGAGGTAATTTCTTCCTCTGTCATAGTCCGCACACTAGCTTGCGCCTTAACAATCTCCAACGCTTCTTTTAAGTAGTCTTCCATTTAATGCACCTCATGAAATACTATTGCTCAACGACTAGGCACAACTCTTTTACATTACACAAATGTTATTCATGCCTAAATACATTTTCTTCTACCCCTCGTCAAACAAAGCACTTTTTATTCATGATACTTTTTTTATGACAGTATTTTACTATGCCAGTAAAGAGACAAAAGAACATTCTTGTTCAATTAATATTCACTTTATATAAAAATGAATAACATCATGTTTCTTTCGTATATTTTTTTTTATTTTTTACTCACAATGTTGTTTGTTAATACTAACTAAATTTTTAGGTACAATATAGAACCGTTCAACTTACCTGATCCTTGTCTAGCCAACATCTTCAAGCAAACAAAAAAAAGGACGCCTGTTATGGCGTCCTTTTTTTTACTTTTATGTATCTTACTGCAATTTCTTCTGTAGTAATTGGTTAACAAGAGCAGGATTTGCTTTTCCTCGCGTCTTACGCATAACCTGACCAACAAAAAAGCTTTGTAATTTATGTTTACCACCTCGGTAAGCTTCTGCTTCGGATGGATTTTCTGCTATTACTTCGTCCACAACGGCTTCAAGCTCAGAGGAATCTGAAATCTGAACCATACCTTTAGCTTTTACAAAGGCCTCTGCAGAACCATCCTGTTCCATAAGTTCAGGCAAAACATCATTACCAATCTTAGTAGATATCATGCCCTCTTCAACGATTCGAACAAGTTCTGCAAAGTTTTCAGGCTGAAGTGCAACGTCTGCAACTGTAATATTACGCTCATTCAATTCACGCATGAATTGACCCATCATAAAGTTACTTAACTTTTTAGGATTATTAAACGCTTTTACGGCAGCTTCAAAGTACTCAGCGATACCTCTATCTTGTGTAAGCAAGTTAGCATCATACTCCGGCAAGCCAAACTCTTCCTCAAAACGAGCACGCTTTTCAAGCGGGAGTTCCGGCAACTCGCCCTTCCATGAAGCAACCTGTTCTTCTGTCAACTTAACTGGAATCAGGTCAGGATCCGGGAAGTAACGGTAGTCATGTGCTTCTTCCTTACCACGCATGGAAGCAGTGATATTCTTCTCTGCGTTGTAGAGACGAGTTTCCTGAATAACTTCTTCACCATCAAGAATAAGATCTTCCTGACGAGTAATTTCGTATTCAATACCACGCTGCACGTTACGGAAGGAGTTCATGTTTTTCAATTCAACACGAGTACCGAATTCTTTCTGGCCACGCGGACGCAAAGACACGTTTGCGTCACAACGGAAGCTGCCTTCCTCCATGTTACCATCACAGATGTCAAGATAGAGCAAAATAGAATGCAATGTCTTGAGGTAGGATACTGCTTCTTCAGCGCTACGCATATCCGGCTCAGAAACAATCTCGATGAGCGGAACACCTGTACGGTTAAAGTCGACGTATGAAAGATTTTCTGCCTGAGAGTGAATAGACTTACCAGCATCGTTCTCAAGCTGGATACGTGTAATGCCCACACGCTTCAAGGAATCACCAACCGGAATTTCGATATGACCATGTTGGCAGATTGCATTATCAAGCTGAGAAATCTGATAGCCGTTAGGAGAATCAGGATAGAAGTAGTTTTTACGCTCAAAAATAGAGTCAAGGCTTACAGTACAGTTCATTGCAAGACCCATTTTAGCAGCAAATTCAACAGCTCTGGCATTCAAGACAGGCAATGCTCCTGGCATACCGGAGCATACTTCACACACATTTTCATTCGGATCAGACCCGAAACGGGTCGAACAGGAACAGAATAATTTTGATTCCGTCTTGAGCTGAGCATGAACCTCAAGCCCGATGACTACTTCAAAATCAGCCATAACACTCTCCTTACATCTATCTTCCGGAACATACCGAAGAACAGCTACCCCGTGCGATAAGCACAGGGTAGCCAGTTAATTTATTGTTAGTACTCTACGTTACATAGAGGTAATACCGGCATCGTAGTATTTACCGACGCCATATTCTGCTCTACGGAAAAATTTCTCTGAACTTGGCCCGATGATCTGTAATTCCGGATTCTTCTTCTGTACATCCAATGCAATACGCATTTCCTTTGTACAACCGGTAGAAAACGTAGAATCCTTACCCGACCAAACGGACGGAACCTTACGATCAAGCAAAGCAAAGCTCGTTTCTATATCTTCAACTGTCTGAAAACGCCAGACGTCCAACAACCCGCTTCGCTGAACCTGTTCCCACATGAACATCAAGTCATCACCATCCATACCTTCTTCGAAGTGTTCGGCAGGGTTAATGATGAATGTTCTATCAAGTCGGGTACGCAAATGGGAAACAAACGTATTTACAAGTTTGATAGCAGTGTCGGTTTCACCAGGAATAGAACCGATAACAGCGCTATAAAACATAACAGTTCGCCCTTTCTGCTTTTCCTTGCGCATCTGTTCGATAATTCGGCTTGCCATCTCATTAATGGCTTCTTCACTAAATTTTCGCACACAGCTGGCCCGTGTTTTTGCTTCAAGGACGAAAGTGCCGTCATCTTTTCTGTAAAATCCGAGCACGTCGCGGGTAAAGCTGTGCCCGCAATTCAACAGGTTGTCAAAGTTGTCTGCTCCTTTAGCAAAAACAATGTCACATTCTTTCCAAGCACGAGAAAAAGTCACATTAGTTTTGTAAAGGTTCAACTTCTCACGCATTCCATCAGAAACAATCAGGAACCGATGCGAACGCAGCAATGCCAGCAAGAGGTTCTTAGAAATGGTGTCGTTTGGCACCATCTTAGCAGTCTTGCACAATTCGACCAGTACGGGGTCCTGCATAGCATCCCAGAACGTCGGAGAATCAAAAATAAAACCTTCTTTCAATGCCAGAATAACTTTATGCCCAAGCCTGAGTAACGCCCGAATAAAGTAGAGGTCAAACACAATTCCTCCACTGCTATCCGGCAAAAATAGGATTGTTTTCCGATCATCTTTTTCCGTACCAAGAAGTACTTCCAACGCATGGGATGTCGGACACGGCTTGTTTATCTCTTTTTCAATATCAAGATATGAAGGCGTACCGTTACTCCACAACTCAGGCATCGTGGAAAAATACATCAGGCGTACCAGTTCTATTATGTCCAATTCCGATCTGAGATTACGCAAGTCAGGGTTATACATGCACTCAGACGGCGTTGAATAGAGCATTCTGTCAGTGGCAGAATTCGTAAAAAACTCAAACGCACTGCGGTTGGCAGCCAGTTTCTTTGTACTATATGGATCAACCAAAGAACACTGCGTAAGCACAATACTATTCATGCGTTTCAGCAGGCGGGATGGAATCATAATCCGCGATAATAAATGCGTCTTAAACCGCAGGCGACAAAATCCTATCACCTTGCGCTCATGATATTTGTTGAACGCATGCTTACGAATAAGCCGGACGGTATGCAACCATATCCGTCCATACTCACGCATAAGTTCATCAGACGGTTCTTCTTCCATCAAACACATAAGTGTTTCATCTGAACAAGGAATAAAAACTTGTTGTTCATCAAGGGCAACCATGAACTTCAATTGCTCATCAGAAGCAACGCGTTCAGGATTCATGAGGTGTTCAATGTTGTTTTCTGTCTTAAAGTGGTGCAACCAGGCGTCCATGGCTGCATCCTGTCCCCAGCGCACATCTCTGGCAGACTCAATAGCAGGCAGTACTTTCCCCATCTCTCTTCTCCCTCATGTCTAATAGCTGTCCAAGACTAGCAGTTTTCGCGAATAAATCCTCTTGTGATGAGCTTTTTGTAATACGAATTATCGTCAAATTCAGCGTACAGCAGACCGCCTTTGGCTTTCGAAATGGAAACAATATCATCAGGGTGCAGCAAAACCCCTTCCTGTCCGTCCTGTGTCAGGAACAAATCTGCATCATGCGTACGCACGGTGGCAGTGAACACATGTTCCCCAGGTAACACCATAGGATAAAAGCTACGTAAAAATGCACAGACAGGTGTGACTGAATACGCATCCATATCTGGATGTACAAGCGGACCACCTGCGGAAATAGCATACCCTGTAGAACCGGATGGGGAGGCAACAATGATACCGTCTGCACGGATTTCACCCATTGAGGTACCGTTTATTGCAAGATCAAGTGTAGTAATACGGGCAAGCGCCCCTCTGTTAATAACAAAGTCGTTTGCCGCAACACCGCTAAAAACAGTCTCATCACCACGGGTCACAGTGCAAGAAAGAGCAAGCCTTCTGCGAAACTCCACTTCGCCGTCAAGAATTGCCTGCAAACGCTCTTCCCATGCATCACTCGGTATATCAGCAAGAAAGCCGACCTTCCCCATGTTGATTCCCACAAGCGGAATCTCTCGCCCTACAAGCTGCCGTGCAACGCTAAGTAGCGTTCCATCTCCACCCAGCACAATCACGAGATCACACTTTACATCGTCGCGGGTGTGTACCCATTCCGGTGTACCATTTTCGCAAATAATTACCTCTACATCGCGTGCAGCAAACCACCCGAGCAACTTTTGCCCGAGTGCCGCGGCATCTGCATGTGAGGCTTTTGTAACAATACAAATAGTAGAAATATTATGGTGCATCGCAGTTCTCTAGTAAAAACCAGCTATGACTTCAAGAAATGTATGATAAAATGAATCGCATAAATCCAATTGTACCACCAGCTTTTTTAAGGCAACAGTAAATCAAGTCGGTTAATTGTATTTTCTTACAACCAAGTCAGCAAGATCAAGATAAATTTCTTATAGCCTACCGAAATTTATGACTGTTTCATATCCAGTTTCCGTCATTGTCACACCCGCCTATATAGTGTACTTCCTTTCCGTCAGGTGATACTGACCTGTAGACAATATCGTATCCACCTTAGTGCGTTTGGAGAATTGATGACTCAACAAGCAATAGACACTATTTTAGAACATGCACGCGAAGGCGCACGCCTGCGTGAAGAATATTTTTCTAAGCACGCAGAAGAAATTGATGCTGTTGCGCGCAAGTTTGCTGTTTGCCTTGCAAAAGGCGGTAAAATTTTATTCTGCGGTAACGGCGGCAGTGCAGCAGATGCACAACACCTTGCAGCAGAATTCGTAAACCGCTTTTTGATCGAACGCCCTCCACTTCCGTCCATTGCCCTGACCACAGACACTTCTATTCTCACAGCCATCGGTAATGACTACGGCTATGACTTTGTCTTTTCAAAACAGGTTCAGGCTCTGGGAAATAAAAACGACATCCTCGTTGGTATTTCCACTTCCGGCAACTCTACCAACATCATCAACGCATTTAATGCAGCCCGAGAACGTGGTCTTCTTACTGTAGGGTTTACCGGAAACGGTGGCGGCAAAATGGCCGAACTCTGCGACATCCTGTTGGATGTTCCACACTCCCACACACCGCTTATTCAGGAAGTACAGCTCACTATCGGGCACCTCCTCTGCCAGCTTACGGACTACTATCTGTTTGAAGACGCAGCTGCGCTTCAGCCGGACTTAGAAGCCGCCGAATAAAAATTTTCTGTTGTATATATTGACCTTTTTCAATTTCGCACTATCTATTCGCCAAAATAGATAGTTAAGGAGCAACGGCTATGCCTTTGTACGAATACAAATGCGAAGACTGCGGTAAAGAGTTTGAAGAACTTGTTTTTGGTGATGAAACTCCAGAATGCCCAGAATGCAAATCTTCCAATACTTACAAATTACTCTCTGCTACCAAGTTTAAAATGTCCGGAGGCAGCATCTCCGCCCCTACCGGTTCTTCCGGCGGCTCCAGCTGTTCCGGCTGCTCCGGCGGCAATTGTTCTACCTGCGGCTAACACGTAGATACCACTCGAACTACCAAGCACTTTCGGACATGACATGAAGAAAATCGTTATTGCTACCCGAGGTTCCAAGCTTGCACTCTGGCAGGCGAACCACATTAAAGACTGTATCGAAAAAGAACACGAAGGCACCACTGTCGAGCTTTTAATCCTTAAAACAAAAGGCGACATCATCCTTGATGTGCCACTCGCCAAAGTTGGCGGCAAAGGTCTTTTTGTTAAGGAAATTGAAGAAGCACTGCTCGATGGACGCGCTGACATTGCTGTACATTCCATGAAAGACGTTCCTATGGAACTTCCTGAAGGTCTGATTCTCGGCTGTATCCCTGAGCGTGAAAACCCGTCTGACACCTTCCTTTCTGTACAGTACGATTCTCTTGATGACCTTCCTGAAGGCGCAACAGTGGGCACAAGCTCTCTGCGTCGTCAGTCCCAGTTACTGGCTCTTCGCCCTGACCTCAACATCGTTTCCCTGCGCGGCAACGTAGACACACGTCTACGTAAGCTCATGGACGGTGAGTTTGATGCTATCGTCATGGCAACTTCCGGTCTTAAACGCCTTGGTCTTTCTGCACCAAAGAATGAAATTCTCGGCGCACCACGCTTCCTGCCAGCAGTCGGTCAGGGTGCACTTGGCATCGAATTCCATAAAGATCGTGAAGACCTGCACGAAATGCTTGCATTCCTCGAACACCGTCCTACCCGTATCTGCGTAGAAGCTGAGCGCGGTTTCCTCTACGGTTTGCAGGGTGGTTGTCAGGTACCTATCGCTGGCTTCGCTACCATGACAGATGAAGACAACTTCGAAATGGTAGGCTTTGTTGCAGACCTCAAAGGTGTTCGCAAAATCCATGAGACTGCGACAGGTAATGAAGAAAATGCACGTCAGATTGGTCTTGACCTTGCTGAAGTAGTAAAAGAGCAAGGCGCAGACGCCATCCTTGAAGAAGTGTACGCTTCTGAAAACGCAGTTAAAAACTAACGCGTTGCTACACGAATAATAACATCAGAAAATAGCGGATGAACTATAGTTCATCCGCTATTTTTTATGCAGCAAGCAGCGGGCATTTGGGACTTGACGCACGCTCTGCTATACTGCACACACAACATCAACAAAATTACGCATCGGTTTCTTTTATGTGACCGGAGGAGACAACACTCTTGCAGACGGACGATATGCAGAAAGACTCGATTCTCAGCACACTTGGCTGGTCTGAACACTTCAGCCAACAGCTTTCCGAAGACGAGACCACGGAACACGTTGGTCGCGTTTCCAGCATACATGCAGTGCTTATGAATGTATGGGGCAAATTCGGAAAAGTGCAGATGCCACTTCCGGGTAACTGGCTTGGCGGTAAAGCAGAAGCTAAACCGACAGTCGGTGACTGGCTTGTACTCGACAAAAACAAGCAATATCCTGTGCGCATGCTGGAACGAAAAACCGTCTTTGTGCGTCGTTCTCCACAAAACGAAAAAACTGTCCAGCTGGTTGCAGCAAACTTGGACACAGTTTTTATTGTCTCCTCACTGAACCACGACTTCAGCTTATCCCGCCTCGAACGTTATCTGGCACTGGCAATCCAAAGCGGAGCCCAGCCGGTTATCATTCTCACCAAGGCAGATGAAGCAAACCAGTCCTTTGTAGGCAGCTGCGTTGCCGACGCAAAAACACTCTACCAAAATGTTCCTGTCCTTGCTGTAGACGGACGCGAAGAGCGCACAGCAACTCTCCTTAAAGACTGGTGCGGCCATGGCCACTCCATCGCCCTTGTAGGTTCTTCCGGTGTAGGTAAATCTACCCTCATCAACACAATGATGAAAGAAGAAGTCACCCTGACAGGTGCTATTCGCGATGCAGACAGTAAAGGTCGGCATACTACTTCCAGCCGCACCCTATACCTGATGCCATGTGGCGGTACCATCATGGATGTTCCAGGCTTCCGCGAACTACAACTCCCACCATGCGAAGAAGTAGTAAAAGAAGTTTTCCACGATATTCAGGAACTCATTGAAAGCTGTGCATTTGTCGACTGCCAACACGATCAGGAGCCAGACTGCGCTGTACAACAGGCTATAGCAGCAGGAAAGCTTACTCAACGCAGACTCGACAACTATCACAAACTGTTAGAAGAACAGGCTCGTACAGGCACAGAGCGAACCTACACCAAACGACAAGAACGCCAGATGGCTCCACGTCCGAAAACCGGCGGCCGACCACGACGCCGCTCCGGTGGTGGCAAAAAAGGCGGAAAAAAGAAGAAGAAAAAATAGTCTGAATCAGAGCGTTACCTCCAACTCAGACTAGTATCGCAGACTTTGCCTCCCCCTCAACCTGCTTCACCCCCATGCTTTAACCAGCAAATATTTTTTCAAACAACTTACTACTCATTGAAATCTAAAAGGCTGTCCTACCGATATAGGACAGCCCTTTTTTATTTCATGAACGCAGTGAGATAACACCCGAAAAAATTAAACAAGACACAGGGCTTCCTCCAACCACCTGAAGCAAAAAAAGCTCTTTTTTCCCGTTGCAGACAAAAAGTGTTTCTGTCACTGTCTGTGCTCACTTACCACTTGTAACCATGCACGAACGACACGCTCATGATTACAAATTTTGCGCTTAAAAAAACAAATCTGAAGCACGTGCCAGAATCGGCGCTGTAACAACTATTCCCTTTGTTGGATTGGGTGTAGAATTGGCTGCTTCTGACTAGCTAATACGATAGATTTTTTTGATTCGATATGTAGGAGTGTCACATGCTACCGGATAATTTTGGCGAATTCTTAATCGCAATCACCATTCTTGCAATGATCCCGGGTGCAGATACCATGATGGTTATCCGCAACAGCATTCGAGGTGGACTTACAGATGGCGCAATAACCAGCGCAGGAATCTGTACGGGGCTCTTTTTCCACGCCACCATTTCCGGCTGCGGGCTTGCACTTATTCTCTACAACTCTGCTCAACTGTACCACTTTATTAAAATCATCGGTGCATTCTACATCGTCTGGCTTGGTTGCCAAAACTTATGGGATGCAAAAAAGCGGTACGCAAGCGCCAAGGGGGCTGAAGAACTTGCTGCCCGTGCAGAAAAAGTCTGTGTTTCAAGATCATTCAGAGAAGGAATTCTCTCTAACGTTTTGAACCCGAAAACTGCAGTATTTTACATTACCTTCATGCCGCAATTTATGAATTCAAGCGGACATCCTGTAGCCCAAATTTTCTTTTTAACGAGCATCCACTTCGGAATCTCGTTTATCTGGCAATGCCTGCTCGCCAGCATTGTGGGAAAAGCAAAACAGGTTATTTCTGCTCCTAAAAGCCGATCATACATTGAAGCAACAGCAGGCTCTATCCTTGTTGGACTTGGACTAAGACTAGCTGCGTCCGACTAGCATACGAATATTTCAGCTGCCAACGTATGAACCGCACTCAAGCCTTTCGGATGACGTAATTTAACAGCACAAAAAAGTCCCTGCCACCTTCAGAGCGGCAGGGACTTTTTTTATTCCCTATCAAGAGTTCGACAGTTTATCGCTTCAGCTATGTGCGCTACAGCGATATCCTTTGCACCTTCCAAGTCTGCTATTGTTCTGGCAATACGTAGTACACGAGTATAAGCTCGTGCGGAAAGCCCAAGAGCATCAACCGCGTTACGCAAAAACGTATTTTCCGCATCTGTAATCGGAGTGAACTTCTCAAGCCATCGACCTGAAAGATCAGCATTCGTCTTCAACGGTGTTCCTTTATACCGCTCCTCCTGAATCTTTCTAGCTGCTTCAATACGCAAACGCATCTCGACAGAACTAATACCAGTAGTCGACTGCAAGTCATCGTACTTAACCGCAGGCACCTCAACATGCAGATCAATTCTGTCCAGCAGCGGTCCCGACAATTTAGAACGATAATTTGCTACTTGCCTGCTATTACAAATACACGGATGCCGGTCATCTGTAAGATACCCGCAAGGACACGGGTTCATTGCGGCAACTAGCATAAAGTCTGATGGAAATGACAAAGAAATGCTGGAACGGCAGATAGTAACATTACCATCTTCTAGAGGCTGACGCATTACTTCCAGCACAGATTTTTTGAACTCCGGCAACTCATCAAGGAAAAGTACGCCGCGATGTGCAAGGGAAACTTCCCCCGGTTTCGGGTATGTTCCGCCACCAACCAAACCGACATCAGAAATAGTGTGATGCGGAGAACGATATGGACGGTCTGTTATGAGAGAGCGTTTTTTACTAAGGAGGCCGGAGACAGAATAAATCTTTGTTACTTCGAGGGTCTCTTCAAAGGTAAGACGAGGCAAAACGGTAGGAATTCGTTTTGCAAGCATGGTCTTCCCGCTTCCTGGAGGGCCGACAAATAATAAATTATGATTACCGGCTGCAGCAATTTCAATTGCACGTTTAGCATGCTCCTGCCCTTTCACCTCTGCAAAATCGAGCATCCACTCTAATGCAGCACTCTTTTCCGACACAGGTGGAGTTGCTGCTTCAAACACTGTTGTTCCAGTTACATGTTCTATGACCTCTCCAAGAGTTGTCATGGAATACACAGGCAGCCCTTCCACAACAGCTGCTTCTTCTGCGTTATCCGGTGCAACAATAAGTCCTTTTGCTCCCATCTCACGGGCATGAATAGCTATTGGTAACACACCTGACACCGGCTTCAACTCACCCGTCAAAGAAAGCTCACCGACAAAAAAATACCCTTGCAACGCTTTAGATGAAATAATTCCAGCCGCCCCCAGCAAGCCAAGGGCTAAGGCTAAATCATACCCGCTTCCCGCCTTGCGTTTATCTGCCGGAGCTAAGTTCACGGTAATACGTGACGGCGGCAACTTATGCCCCGTGTTCTTCAAGGCAGCCATCACACGCTCTTTCGCTTCACGAACAGCACCTTCCGCAAGGCCGACCATAGTAAATGCAGGCAGACCGGCACGGGTTAAATCTACTTCCATTTCAACTGTAAAGGCATCAATTCCAGCTAGAGCAGCACAGGAGACAACAGTAATCACAACTTCCTCGCAATAATCATAAGAAATCAGAACACCTGAAACGTAGCAAAAGAAAAACGTTATAGATTTTTAAAGATTAGCGCAATCACGCCGATATTGAATTTTAGGATTGTCACAGCAATGCGACCACTTTTTCACATCAATCCAGTATAATTATCTTTTCAGGGGGGAGAGAGTCTTTTTATTTTCACCACCGCGATCTCTAAAATATTTAGGTGAATTTGACTTACTCTCGCAAAGGAAGTTCACATGACTCTACAAAACAGACTTACAGCATCTGTTGCTTTTCTTTTCGGCACTGTCGTCTTGATGTTTCTCACCGACTTCTCACTTTCCGGTGCAGAAAATGAATTCATGCGGCATACAATTCAGTGTACCCTCATGCTTACGGCTTTTCTTGTAATGGTTCTCACCATCATCAATGTACGCACCCAGCTCATTTCTCCGCTCAACAATATTCATAAGTTCGCCCAAAAAATCCATAAGGGTAATTTTGATGCCCAGCTTGAAGGATCTTTTAACTTTGAGTTCAAAGAGGTTAAAGACTCACTGCTTGGAATAATTGCCAACTTTAAAGAACAGATATCCCAAGCTCAAAAAAGCAACGAACTCATTAAAATTACCGAAGAACAATCCCAACGCGCACTTAATGCGGCAAAAGAACAAGATGAGAAGGTGCAAAACATGCTTGCTTCAATGCAAGATGTAGCAAGTCGCGCCCATACCCTTTCCACTAAAGCATTCGGCGCAGTACACGAACTTTCTTCCCAAATCGAACAGGTTAACGCAGGAGTTGATGTTCAGCACATGCGAATGACTGAAACTGCCACTGCAATGGAAGAAATGAACTGCACCGTTATTGAAGTTGCGCAGAACGCTTCCAGTGCAGCAACTTCAGCTTCCGATTCTAAAGAAAATGCTGAAACCGGTGCTGACGGAGTTCGCCGTGCTGTTGAATCCATCATGCAGATGGAGAAACGTATTTTTAATTTGAAAGAGACGATGGGACAGCTCGGTATGCAGGCCGATGCAATCAGCCAGATTATGGTAACCATCTCTGACATTGCAGATCAAACTAACTTACTGGCACTAAACGCGGCTATTGAAGCAGCCCGTGCAGGTGAAGCAGGCCGTGGCTTTGCTGTTGTTGCAGACGAAGTTCGTAAACTTGCAGAGAAAACAATGCAGGCAACACAGGAAGTAGGCGGCGCTATTGAACTAATCCAGTCTCATGCCCAACAGAACGTACAGGCAGTTGAGCTTGCAGCAAATGACATTGCCCTTTCCACCGAAGCAGCGACTGAATCCGGAAAATTCATGGAAGAGATTGTGACCATCGTTGATGAGACAGCTATTCAGGTCTCCTCTATCGCAACTGCATCTGAAGAACAGTCCGCAGCATCTGAAGAAATTAACCGTGCCATTTCTGACGTAACCCGTGTTGCTTCTGAAACTGCAACAGGCATGAACAGTGCTGCCAATGCAGTTGTAGAGCTTTCCGGCCTTGTAGAAGAACTGGACTCCATGATTTCCAGTCTTGCAAAAGGTAATATTGAAAATGCTGCAGCCATCGATGGACCTCTCCTTATTTGGAATAACGACCTTTCAGTTGGAATCAATTCCATTGATGACCAGCACAAGGTTCTTGTTTCCTTGATAAACGAACTGCATGCCGCTATGAAAGCACGCCGCAGCCATAATGAGCTGTTAGATGTCATCGACAACCTGAAAAACTACACGGTCACTCACTTCGGCTATGAAGAAGACCTGTTTGCAAAACACGGTTACCCAGACACCAAAGAACACGTCGAACAACACCGCAAGTTTGTTTCAGAGGTTGTCGACTTTGAAAACGGTGTACGTTCCGGCAAGTTGACAGTCACCATGGATGTTATGAAGTTCCTAAAAAATTGGCTTACTCACCACATCAAAGGAACTGATAAACAGTACAGCGGATTCCTTTCATCAAAAGGTGTTAACTAATTAAACATAACTCGCCTTATTATTTTACGAAGCAGTAAAAGTAAGGCGAGTTTTTATTTCTTTTTTTTAACAATCTAACCCCACTCGCCCATACCAAGCCTTTACGGGCACTTACAGGAATATCCATTATGTCACTTTCAATCAGACAAAAGCTCATTCTGCTCATTGCATCCGGTCTCGTTGCTATTACCATTATTGGCGGAATTGGTGGAAAAACAGCATTTCAAATTTTTTCATCAGTTGAGTCTGTAAACACTCACCAGGACATCACAAAAGGTCTTTCTGACCTTAAGTCAATTACGAACGAAGCTACGCGACTCGCTTTAGATTGTATTGTTGATAAAAATGAGGGTGACATCTCTCAGGAACGGCTAGAAAGGATCAAACAACTTACAGCAGAAAACAAGGCAGCCTGTAATTTTCTAGCTCCTTTTGTTAAAAATGAAAAATGGCTTCCAGAAGTAAGGCAGTCCATTTCAAATCTTTTACAAGCCACTGAAATAGATTTGCGTAATCTCATTATAGACCTGACCAGCACAAAGGCTGATCTGACTACAAAGATTAAAAATACTGAAAAAAGTATAAGCAAACAAAGCGATCTTCTACTCTCTATGACCGACAATCTAGCACGGTACTATGCATCCCGTAATGCTCTTCGAAGCGTACGTTCGGAAATTGCAGATCTCAAATTTGCTTCAAACAGTTTCTCTCTTATCACTTTAAAAATACTGATGGATAAAGATAGTGGTATCTCGAGTAAAAATGCATCCATGCTAAAATCACAGCTCGATACTATATCATCTAACATTGACTCCCTGAGCATGCTTGCGCAAACATCAGAGGAACTGGAACTTTGTTCTCAAATGGAAGCCGCAGCAAAAAAACTGGAAGAAGAAGGTTGCCGCATACTGCCTTCCCTAATTTCTGAATGGACAACCACGCTCCATAACCTTGAAGTCAAATTTTCAAAAATAGATGATGTACTTGATGCCAACAGCAGCACCGTTCTACAGATAATCCAGAACAGAATTAATGATACTACACAACAAGCCACCGAGCTTACCAATGAGTCCAACAACATATTTGAAAAAGGGATATGGACTTCAGTTATTATCTATTTGTTAACGGCTCTCGTATTATCGGGACTAGGATTCACCATTATAAAAGGAATCACAACTCCGCTTGAACGCACCGTTAACTATGCAAATTCTATTGCAAACGGCAACCTCGATGCATTCATCGATTATCAGCATAAGGATGAAATTGGCGAATTGATTTCCTCTCTGCAGCATATGGTTTCCATGCTTAAGGAACTCATCACAGAAGCCGATGAAATGAAGCAACAAGCGGTAGAAAAGACATCGCTTGCAGAGAAAGCACTTGAACAGGCCAGACTGGCAAACGAACAGGCAGAAAAGGCCAAGCAGGAAGGTATTACAGAAGCAGCGTCACGCCTTGCCGCGGTTGTGAACCATGTGACTTCATCTGCTAATGAATTACAGCAAATTGTTGATGACACCTCTGAACAGCTTAGTACACAAAACTCACGTCTTACTGAAACCGCTGTTTCAATGGAGCAAATGCATGCCACGGTATTCGATGTTTCACAAAATGCCTCCAGCACCTCACAGCACACCCAAGCTGCAAAGGAAATGGCTACGCATGGTGCAGCTGCTGTACATAAAGTGACGGATGGAGTTTCCACAGTACAAATCAACTTTAACATGATGCAACAAGGCTTAGACGAGCTAAATACTCATGCAAATGGTATTGGTGAAATCATGGGCGTAATCACTGATATTGCAGACCAGACTAACTTGCTTGCTCTCAACGCCGCCATCGAAGCTGCACGTGCTGGAGAAGCTGGACGAGGGTTTGCTGTCGTAGCAGATGAAGTACGTAAACTTGCAGAAAAAACTATGCAAGCAACGCACGAGGTCGGCAATGCAGTCACAGCAATCCAATCCGGAACCCACAACACTGTTGAGGGGATGCATAGTACAACAACAGCCGTTTCAGAAGTTACAAGCCTTGCAAAGGAGGCTGGAGATAACTTAGCTGAAATTGTCTCAGTTGTTCAAACTTCAAGTGAACAAGTTGCCTCCATAGCCGCGGCTGCTGAAGAACAATCAACAGCTAGTGAAGAAATCAACAAAGCTGTTTCTGATGTTTCCAGAGTTTCACAAGACGTTTTTGAAGCTATGAAATTTGCACGAAACACACTCGGAACATTGGCACTTCAAGCCAATGAGTTACAAGCCATCATTACAGACCTGCAAAATGGATAATGTTGCTCTGACCGACAAGCCAACTACCCATTCCATTCAAGTCTAATAAATCCTCAGCCGAACGAACTTATGACATAAAAAAAGCCCCTGACAGATATCTGTCAGGGGCTTACTTTTTTATGTCATCTTACTGTTGAACTATCATGCCTAATCTATCCCAGCGGATAGAACGCATCCCGTCCATAGACCAGTAAATGATCAATGCATTACCGACAATCGCGTCACGGTCTACAAAGCCCCAGAAACGGGAATCATAAGACTCGTCGCGGTTATCACCAAGCATAAGATATTTGCCTTCCGGCACGATTACCGGACCGTAGTTGTCTCCAGGGCCAGGCATTACTTTCGTATGCTGAACGTATGGCTCATCAACCTTACGGCCGTTTCGGTACAATACCTTATTTCGAATTTCAATTGTGTCACCAGGGATACCGATAACACGCTTGATGTAATGAACAGAAGGGTTTCTCGGGTATTCAAATACCACGATATCTTCACGTTCCGGATCGCCTACGGAGATCATTTCGCTACCCTGTACTACAGAGTAACGTGCCCACATAGACGGTGCGTCCGGATTTGTTTCTTTAATTGAAAACGGGAACCGAACACCATAGGCAAACTTGTTAACCAGCAGATAGTCACCGATCTGCAAAGTCTGAAGCATGGAGCCTGACGGAATGGTAAAGGCCTGAACTACAAAGGAGCGGATAATTAACGCTAGAATCAGTGCCACCCCAAGGGCTTCCAAATATTCTCTCAATCCACTTTTACCTGCTGTATTACCCATTCTTCCTATTCCTGATTAGTTAGCCCGCAAAACGGGCAGTCAAACCTACTCGTCGCCGATTTTAAGAGCAGCAAGGAACGCTTCCTGTGGCAACTCAATGTTACCCATGCGTTTCATGCGTTTTTTACCCTCTTTCTGCTTCTCAAGGAGCTTACGCTTACGGGAAATATCACCACCGTAACACTTCGCAGTAACGTTCTTACGCAGCGGCGCGTTACGTTCACGTGCAATAATTTTTTGACCAATGGCAGCCTGTATAACTACTTCGTACAACTGACGCGGAATACTGCGTTTCAGTTTAAGAGCTACAGCACGGCCGTGGTAGTAGGCTTTATCTTTATGAACAATAGTTGCTAAAGCATCTACCGGATCGCCGTTAATCAACATATCAAGCTTAACAAGGTTGGCTTCACGGTAATCGATGATCTCGTAATCCATAGAAGCATAACCTTTGGTGTATGATTTCAACTTATCAAAGAAATCATACACAATTTCAGCAAACGGCAGTTCGTAGGTGATGATAACACGGTTAGTAGTCAGATATTTCATATCCTTCTGAATACCGCGTTTTTCTTCACACAGCTTCAGCACGTTACCAACATACTCGTCTGGAACGTGAATTTCGCAACGAACAAATGGCTCATACAATGCTTCTGTTCTACTTGGATCAGGCAGCTTTGCAGGGTTGTCCACTTCGTGAACAACGCCGTCTGCTGTTTCTACCTTATAAATTACAGAAGGCGCAGTTGCGATAAGATCAATATTAAACTCACGTTCAATACGTTCCTGAATAATTTCCATGTGCAAAAGGCCAAGGAAACCACAGCGGAAACCAAAACCAAGAGCCTGAGAGGTTTCTGCTTCATACTGGAACGCAGCATCGTTTAACTGCAATTTTTCAAGCGCGTACTTGAGACTTTCATAATCCTGGGAATCTGAAGGATAGAGACCACAGTACACCATAGGCTGAACTTCTTTAAATCCAGGGATGGCTTTGTCTGCAGGATTATTGGCCAGAGTGATAGTATCACCAACCTTAGCATCGCCCAGTTCTTTAATAGTCGCACAAAGGAACCCTACCTCACCGGCAGACAGTTCCTTCATCTCGACCATTTCAGGACTAAACACACCAAGACGAGTAATGTCATATTCCTTCTCGGTAGCCATAAGACGTATTTTATCGCCTTTTTTCACGGTACCATCAATTATACGGAACATAACAATTACACCCTGATATGAGTCATACCAAGAGTCGAAAATAAGCGCTTTAAGAGGCGCATCCTTATCTCCTTTAGGAGCAGGAAGACGCTCTACAATAGCTTCAAGTACCTGATCTACGTTCAAACCTGTTTTAGCGCTTACGCCAACAGCTTCTGTCGCATCAAGACCGATGCTTTCTTCAATTTCAGCAGAAACACGGTCTACATCAGCACTTGGAAGATCAATTTTGTTCAGCACAGGCACGATTTCATGATCGTGATCCAATGCGAGGTATACGTTAGCCAGAGTCTGCGCTTCAACACCCTGTGTGGAGTCCACAACAAGCAAAGCGCCTTCACAGGCTGCAAGGGAGCGGGATACTTCGTAACCAAAGTCAACGTGGCCCGGTGTATCAATCAGGTTCAAAACGTATTCTTCGCCGTTTTTAGCCTTGTACGGAATACGTACCGCCTGTGCCTTAATGGTAATACCGCGTTCGCGTTCAAGCTCCATGCGGTCGAGATACTGCTCACGCTGGTCTCTCTCACTTACCAGACCGGTAATTTCAAGAATACGGTCCGCAAGAGTAGATTTACCATGGTCAATGTGCGCAATAATGCTGAAATTTCGAATGTTATCCAGTTTCGCCATATAGTCTCGGACGGCCGTTTCCGGCACTCCTCCTGTAAAAATCTAGTGCATGTAAGAAGCTGTACCAATACAAATGGTTACAGCCCCATTATTTTTGTAACTTGTTGAACGTGCTTACATACGCCATTCTGTCTGTAAAGTCTAACTCTGACAAGCATGAAATACCGGCGCGACTTCTGCTTTCAGTTACTTTTTTGAGTTCCGGTATTTAATAGCGCAACAGTAGCGGGATGAGTCGATAATACTGTTAATACAAGCCGCAAATACGCTTTACTTTCTCTAGGGTCTAAGATTTGAAACACACAACCATGAGGAGTTTCTACCATGAAAATGGTAAAGATTTGCTTGCTAATATTCTGCGCGACAGTGCTTTTTGCACCACAAGCAGCCCAGTCAGAAGAAATGCAGCAGACCGCGAATGCTGCACCTAAAACGTACACATCTCCTAGTGGCATCACCAAACACTACACTCCTGAAGTGCAAATGATGGAGCGTCAAAGAAAGATGATGAAACAAGGCTCCCCATATGGTCAGCACATGCAAAAATTACCTAACCGCTGTCCTATGTGCACCAAAATTCGAGCAGCCAATCTGACACCTGAGCAACGTGCAAGCCTCATGAAGACACTTACAGAATTTTCAATCCAGAACAAACCACTATATGACGAACTGCTCACACTCAAACATCAGCACATGATGCTACAACGCTCCGCTATGAAATCTCCAGCTCAAGAAGCTACCATCGAAATGAAACGGGAAAGAGCACGTAAGGCTCTTATGAACAGCCTAAAAAAACAACAAAAAGTTCTCAAAGCCAACTTCGATCTTGATATCACAGGACGTGAAATGCTGCTTCATAGACTCCATGAAATGGAGACAGAACAACCGACTATGGTAAATGGCCAACCTGTATACCCAATTTCACCACAAATGCAGCATCGCATGCAGCACACAAACGTACCGAAAGGTTATCGTCCACCGCAACAACGAAACCCGAATTACAATCAAGACTACCTGCGGAACGCTCCAATGCGTGAAGGCTACAAAGGTCAGACCTACGAATAGCCAACCGACTTGAAACATATCCCCCCTCAATAGCGCTTTGCTTTCGCGGGGGGATATGTTTTGCTGCATTTTTAGTTAAATCCATATTTGGCTGAAATAGCTTACTAATAAAATCCTATCAATCTGCTTTTAGCACTACAACTGTGATATCATCCAATTGCGGCTCACCATTTTGGAACCCCCTCACAGCCTCAGCAACGGCATGTAAAATCTCTGCCGACGTCTTATCATAATTCTTCCGAATAACCTCTTTCAGCCGATCCTTTCCGTACATTTGACCATTCGCATCCATTGCTTCCCAAATACCATCTGTGCCGATTAGCATCACTTCACCGGAACATAACGCATCACAACACACCTCTTCATACTCGGTCTCCGGCATTACGCCCAACGGCAGCCCGCGTGCTTTAAGATCCCTGAACTCAGACGTTTCCCCATTAAAAATAATAGCGGGATCATGCCCTGCACTTGCCCATTTTATCAAATTATCACCACCTGAAATATGTAAACAGAACAGTGTTACAAAGCGTCCTGTACCGTAACTATCATAAGCAAGCAGTCTGTTTGTATTCGAAAGAAGAACTCCCGGAGAGTATTGATACTCTGCCTGCATCCGCAAATATGCCCGAGTTGATGCCATTAACAACGCAGCGCCAATGCCATGACCAGTCACATCACCGAGCACAACGACCATTTCATTTTTCTCAGGACCAAGATTTTCTAAAAAATCAAAAAAGTCTCCGCCTGTTTCATCGCTGAATAAAGAAGTTGCTGCGATATCCACTCCAGCAAAGTCTGTACGCTTTTTAGGAAAGAGCGCCTGTTGCATTTCGCTTGCAACTTTAAGCCCTTCCATCATGCGAATTCGATCACGCAAGCCTGTAATCATCGAATTAGTATGCCCTGCAATTATGCCGAATTCATCAGAACTCATCACCGGTACAAAGTCATCCATATCCCCTTTGCTCACACGCTCCAGTATTCCTGTCTGACTTTCAAAAAGCATTCGTAGATTAAGTGAATACGAATAAAGCAAGTTAAGAGTAAACCCGATGAGCACCATCATAATGAAAATTATGTCTATAAGAATCGACTTACGCGCCAACACAATGTGTGCCCTACTGACGTGCCCCTCCATCTCACTCAGCAAATATAAATCACGGGTGACAACAGCGACAACCAGTGAGGCAAACAGCAAAACAGTTATCGTGCCGAACAAGAAAAATTTTGTGGTTATGGGGTAGTAATACTGGGGAAGTGCATACGTCCATTCCATACGCCGAGCCATCTGCATAACCTTCCGGCTATGTTCAAGCGCAAGGTCTATAGAAACAAAAAAGCCAATAGCTAATGTCCCCATCAAAACTTTACTTCCGCTTTCAATCAATGGGAAACCATGCACAATGCTATAAAAGCCAACCATACTTAAACCGGCAGCAAAGAATAGTGCAAAATCCATCCAGCCGACCATCTTGGCCTGCACATCAAGCCTCTGTTTAAAAACTACTGTTATATAACATAGAGTCCTGACTAAATAAGCCCCCCCAAGAACAACAAGTACCAGAAGCCCAATCTGCCACGATGGAAGGTTTGAAACAAAAGGACATATCCTTCCATTATAGATATAGATAAGGATAAGGGCGGTAAGATAAAGTAAAAATGCACGCATACACTCTCCACTAATGGAACATAACTGCTTCCGTTACCTCTACTTCAAATGAATATCTTACTGTAGAAAAGTTATGGTATCAGGTACATTACAGAAGAAGAATACTAACAGTACTACTTACACAGCTATCGTTATCGCCCAATATAACAGCTATAACCCACCCAGTATTATGAGTATTACCCAAATAACAACGCTCACAGAACTTCAACACCACTCTCTCGCAATAAATATGCTTGACCGCACTTCAAAAGTAGTTCAAGCATATGAATAGCCCTCTAAAATTCATACTGATGACTTTTCATTCTTTTTAGAATTTAGAAGGCACATTTTAGATTCACGGTACCCGCCCTGCGGGAAGATGCTACGGAGCTTTCAAAGGACGTTGAAACACTTACAACTCTCCTCTCCAATACGCATCGTTGTGCAACTATAACTAAGGAAAAATGCATGGACCCCCAATCGGAGATATCTGGTAGTCCCACCGCATGGAACGGCATTACGCTGACCATGCCTGACAACTGGATTCCTGCTGCTATTGAGCAGCGTTATCTTCTTTTTTCTCGCAATTCACATCCTGCACTGGAAATCAAATGGCATAGAGTTTCCGACTCTAATTCGCTGCCTAAGAAAGAAGGCGATATTATTCGTCAACTGAAGCGGATGAAAGGGTTCAGTACTGAAAAAAGTGCTGTTACCGACCAGTGGCGTTCTATTACAGACGTCCTGCAACCCCTTTTAGAAGTTCAGCCTTTCTCTCATGCAAAAGGCAGTGGTGCTATCTGCATCCATTCTCCTTCGAAAACGATTCTGGTACTTCAGGTTCACGCACCGATTGACCAGTATACAGACGTTATCCGGCAAGTTCTTGCGTCATTAACTGTGACCAACACAGACGAACCAGTAACATTCAGCATGTTCGGTTTGCGTTGCGCTCTTCCTGCCGGTTCCACCCTTGTGCGCCATTCCTTCAAGCCGGGTGAATTTGTTCTCGAACTGCAATCAGGAGCATCAACTATCTGCATCACGCGGCTAGGCCCTGCCAACGTAGTTCTGGAAGGCAAACCATTCCGTAGATGGCTGCACTCTACGTACGACTTACCATTAGAAAACTTCCATAAAGACAAATCCATACTCCCCACCGGAGCAAAAAAACGTTATCATTGGGAGCATGTAGAGGAACCTTCCTTTATGAAACGCCTCTTCCGATCTTCTATGCTGGGCAAACAGCAGCATATTCGGGGAGCAGCGTGGATTGTGGAAAGTCAAAACAAGCTCATCACCGTACAAATACGGTCGAATGCCCCAATATCCAGTCCGTTTTTGGAATCGATTTGCAATCATGTGGAAGTTGACTAGCAAAAAGAAACAACAGGAAACACAGCCATTGTCTTTGCAAAAGGCAATGGCTTGTGTCCCTGTCCGAAATCTTTTGGTTGAAGAAACCAACCGCACCGCAAAAACAGTCACACTATCCTTCCCACTCCGTATGCGCCCGTGGTTTAGCAAATTCACCACAGCCTTCGGCCATGAGCCGCCTGCACAAAAAAAACACCTCGAACTCGACGAGCTCGGTACATTCTGCTGGTCGCTTATCAACGACAAGCGCTCAGTACAGGCCATAGCAATAGAGCTTTCCAAAACTTATAAACTGCATCCGGAAGAATCCCGTGTTGCAGTCAGTCAATTCATCCGGCAACTGGGTAAACGAGGCGTAATAGGTTTGAAAGAAGGAGCAAGCTAATGCAAGCTGCAGCCAGTATTTCTGAGGATAATTCCCCATCCAGCACGCCGAACACCGGTAAACTTTTGTGCACAACGGAACAGGCAAGAACGCTTAACCATGTTCTTACCGAAAAAGACATTGTCATCGGTGCCTACTTCACCCAAAAAGTTCACCCGCAGCACGGGGTAACTGTTCAGCAAGCATCTTTTGATTATATTGCAGACTGGTTCCACAGTGCTATCCGCCTTGGACTGAACATGGTCATCATGCATGACGGATTACCTGAAAAGTTTATGGATAAATGCCGTCTTGTCTTTTCCTTAAATACACCTCCACACCACACCGGTAGCCTTCATTTCGTCCCCTATTCACCAGGAAGATTCACCATTGCTGACGAACGTTTTTTTGCTGCACGAGACCTGCTTGAAGCACTACCAGACTGTCGTACGGCTTTCATAGTGGATATCTCCGACGCATGGTTCAACAAGAACCCTGCCAACCTCATACTCCGCCGCAACATTCTGGATTACTTTGACTCCTCCCGTCTCGTTGACGCGCTCGGAAACTTTTCCCAGCTGCGCAACCTCCTAACCGAACAACGTAACACATGGCAAAACCGCTATTCTTACACCCTGTTCATAGGCGGGGAAGTAAACTCCATTGGGCAAAATCCATGGATGATAAAACAATTTGAAACAATCTATGAGCGACAATTTCCAGAATTTGCCGCAAAGCCAATCCGAAATTGCGGTATCATTGGTGGACGAAAAGCTGTCGTTCTTTCCCTTCTCAGCACAGCCTGTGCTGAGATGGAACGCTTAAATATTACTGACGAGCTCAACGACATGGCCGTATTTAACTATATCCTGCATAGAAACGATGCGTACAACGTATACTCCAATGGCACACTCAACAGTCCGTGGAAGACATGGCGCAAACGCGGTTGTCACGCTATCTTTCATAAATAACAAAAAAGCAGGAGGTATTCCCCCTGCTTTCGATCGAACGATTATCCTTTTCGAAGCTTAAAGCTTCATTAGATATGCCAGCGCATAAAACGGTGGTCGGTTTTCATGCGCTTTCGCCCCACCAACCTCGCTAACATTTCTTTCTGCTGTTGTGGTTCTGTTCGAGGTCATTAAATCATTAAACGTATACTCACCTTGTGCATTATATGCTCGAAATGAATGGGTATGCGCCGGCAGCTGAGCTACAGTCAGCGCAACAGTATCGGCACCGCCAGTATCCCCCTGCACATAACTACGACCTGCACCTGCAATAAACTTATCACGCAAATCCGGTGTCATCACCTTTACTCCATCCGGTGCCACATACGTTCGTCCATCGCACAGAGCATATTTCACATCTTCCTTGCCTGTCATTCGGTTAACCGGATGCCCACTGGCATTCACTGTTCCTTTAAACGGCAGCACCATCCCGCTCAAAAGCTCATCTACAGCTTTACCAGATCCGTTCGTAGCCTGCTCAATCAACGCCTGAGCACTCTTAATCAAATTCTGTGCATTAGAAACCAAGGTTGCAGCATCAGATACCACAGTCTGAGCCTTACCGACTTCAGCAGCAGCCAAAGCAACCTGATTTTTACTATCGTTCTTCAACTGCAAGGTCTGATTTTTTATAACGAGTAACTCTGCCTTTGCTCCTGCAGCAGCCGCAGCAGAAGATGTCAATTCCTGCATTAACTGCTTCGGTGTCTTGGAAGAAGTGATAGGCACTTGAACGCAGCGATCTAAATCTTCCCTTTGTTGCTGCAACGCAAGCGTCAGCTTATCAGACATCCGCTCAATCACTTCTGCACTCAACTTACCCGCATTGCGCAGATCAGTTCGCTGCGTCAACGGCACATCAAGATACAACGTAATCTTTTCATCTTTAGCCAAAGCTGCCACACAGCGTCCTCCACCTCCCTCCAGAAATTCAACGCGGTACTGTGTCCCATACATCAAAGGAGCATCAACCCCGTCCACTGAAGTCTTAACTGCCTTCACATGTTCTGGTTCAAAAAACGTAAACAGAATGGGCCAGGTATCCTGTATACCGTCACCCACATATTTATGAACTGTTCTCTGGCTTAATATGGTCATTATTCCTCCGTACCCAAAAGTTACTTAGAGTTTTCTCATGACCATACACACTCAGCCCCCCGACCCGAGGGGTACAACGCAGAGTTAGGTACATTTTGTCTTTTTTTGCCTCCGGCGGCTGGAGGAAACCCTTTTGAAAAAGGGGTCTCCCCCAGACCCCCTTCCTAAAACTTTTATTATCAGAATATACGTTCCCAAATATCTTCTCATGCGCCCCCAGCACGCTAACTTGAACAACAAAAAAGGCTGCCTTTATAATAAAAAGACAGCCCTTATTTTATTACTTGAAAGATAATGAAGCATAAGCCGCGGGACTATATCAAAACATACAGACCTCGCGAAAAGAGGCAGAAAAGTTACCGAACTTACAACACCTATATATATTACAGACCAAGAACCTCATAAATCTTTTTCATATCGAGTGCGTCACGAACGGTGTCTGCCAATCTGTCCAATGCGGGATCTATTGAAAACGATGCCTGCACACCCTGCAAAGGAGCAAGTCCTTTACGAACACGGAGGTCGTTAATAAACGCCCTGCGGAATTTGTCGTCGTCAAAAACACCATGCAGATAGGTGCCCCATACAGCCTGAAAATCATGACTGTCAGCTAAACCGTACCCGATAATTACTCCATCTTCACGAATAATTGCGGAATCTAGTTTTTGTGCACCGGTAGACTCTGTTATGCCATGATGAATTTCGTAGCCTGTCACGCTATTCCCTGTTGGCGCATGGATTGCTGTAACTCTGGTAAGCACTTTTTCTTCACCCATTACAGTTCGTAACGGCAGCAAACCGAGACCTTGCTGTGTTGCATGAAGATGAACATCAATTTCCGAAGATTGTTGCGCCACGTATTCAATAGAGACGGGGTCAGAGACGGTTTCACCAAGCATCTGGAATCCACCACAGATACCGGTAACAACACCGCCTGCTTTTGCAAAATTTATTATAGCTACGGCTAATCCACTTTCGTGTAACCAGTGAAGATCGCCCGGAGTGTTCTTGGAACCAGGTATGATTATACAGTCCGGCTTTCCAAGCTTATCTAATGAATTAACTACACGGAGTGACACATCCGGCTCAATGGTGAGGGCATCTACATCTGTAAAATTCGCTATATGCGGAAGATCAAGCAGAACAATATCAAGCGCGTCATCACGCAATGGAAGCTGACGCCCTATTGATTCCTTGAACGTTACAGAGTCCTCTTCTGGAAGCCCCAACTGAGTAAGGAAGGGTACAACCCCAAAAAACGACTTTTCTGTACGGTTAGTTGTGAAGTCCAGCGCTGAATCAAGCAGAGTCACATCCCCTCGGAAACGGTTCAAAACAAATCCAGCTACAAGGTCTTTTTCCCACGCATCCAACAACTCCATTGTTCCGACAAGTGACGCGAACACCCCGCCCCTGTCGATATCACCAACAAGCAAAACCTTCGCCTTTGCATATCGCGCCATCTGCATGTTCACTATATCGTGCGCCTTCAGGTTAATCTCTGCCGGACTTCCGGCACCTTCAAGCACCATAACGTCATGTTCAGCTGCAATAGAATCATAAGCAGATTGTACGTGCGCAAAAGCTGTAGGCTTATATTTCACGTATTCTTTCACTCGCATGTTTGCCACAGGCTTGCCCATAACAATAACCTGCGATCCAGTATCTGAAGAAGGCTTCAACAACACAGGGTTCATACGCACATCGGGCTCGAGCCTGCACGCTGCAGCCTGTACAGCCTGAGCGCGACCTATCTCCTCGCCGTTTGGTGTTACAAAAGAATTAAGCGCCATATTCTGAGCCTTAAAAGGAGCAACAGAAAGCCCGTCCTGCAAGAGGATGCGGCAAAGGGCAGCAGTGAGTACACTTTTCCCAGCATTGGAACTGGTACCCTGCAACATAAGCGACGGAGTAGTAGATGTGGTAACTGTATTATTCATGAAGAAATGTTTACCCATTTTTCGCCCCACCTACCAGCACGAAAAACTTCATTATAGTCAAATGGTTGTATAAATTTGACACGTATGTACAATACATATCATATACTAGGCATACAAAGTTTGTAGAAAAGTTTACGTAATCAGTCTGTAAATATTAATAAAATTGAACTCCGCTATCTTCTCCTACAACAAGAGAGCTCCATTATGAATCCGATAGCTAAAATTATCCTGGCGGTACTAGGTACCCTCGTAACCTTATTGGTTATTGCAGCAGTTTCCCTCACAACCCTTGTTGATCCTAATGACTACAAACAGGAAATAAGCGCCGCGGTATACGATGCCACAGGCAGAGAACTTACATTTAAAGGGGATATGTCCCTTACCTTCTTCCCGTGGTTCGGCGTAAGCCTCGGTGAAGTTTCCATGAACAACCCGAAAGGGTTTACGGAAGAAACGTTTGCTTCTGTGAAACAGGCAAAGGCTAGCGTAAAAGTT
This sequence comes from Halodesulfovibrio marinisediminis DSM 17456, assembly GCF_900129975.1. Classification (NCBI taxonomy): domain Bacteria; kingdom Pseudomonadati; phylum Thermodesulfobacteriota; class Desulfovibrionia; order Desulfovibrionales; family Desulfovibrionaceae; genus Halodesulfovibrio; species Halodesulfovibrio marinisediminis. The sequence continues at coordinate 86,490 of NZ_FSRG01000007.1, read as the reverse complement.
ATGCCACTCTTTTTCCGTCAGATTGAGTTCTCCGACGTAGTACTGAAAGGAGTAACTCTTAATCTTATCGAAAATAAAAAAGGAAAAAATAACTGGACCTTCGTGCCGCCCAAAAAGACATCCGGCAAATCAAAGCGCCACGGTTCAGTCATCGAATCAAAGCCCAAAGCAGCTCAGCCAGACTCCATGGCCCTTGCCGCTTTGCTTGTTGAATCTTTGTCTGTCACAGACACCAACGTCGCTTACGAAAGTCAGCGTGAAGGAAAGAAATACTCCATCAAAGACCTTTCCCTTATCACCTCTGCATTTCGTGCTGGAGAGCCGTTCACTCTAGAACTCAACGGCGTTGCAACAGCGCAAAAGCCAGCCGTTGAATCTCCATTCAAAATGACGATTGAGGCCACGCCTTCCGGCGACTTCAAATCAGTTGATGTGACAACAATTGACTTAACACTAGAGGCAAAAGGTGAAGATATACCGGGCAAACAAGCGAGTATTCATCTCCAGTCCGCCCTCACTGCTCTGCTTAAAGATCAAAAAGTAACTGTGCATAAGTGCAAGCTTTCCGCATACAACACTACGCTCAATCTCAGTGGTGAAGTTGCCTATGCAAAAGAACTGGATGTAACCGGCAATATGAACCTTCAGGCAGACTACAGAAAAATTGCCAAAGCTATTGGTATTTCAGCTCCCGAGCCTACAAATAATAACTCAGAACTTATCCTGTCCATGCAGCTCAAAATGGTTCCGGACAATCTTGCCCTTAATGACATTCAAGGCAGCCTTGAAGGCTACCCTCTAAACGGAGATTTCCAGTACTACTACGGCACCAAACCACAACTGAGCCTACGCCTGAATGCTGAGCAATTGAATCTTGATCCATACATTGCGCTTGCCAAACTACTCAACGAAAGCGCTGGAAATAGCGACAATGGAACTAAAGCGAAAAAGAAAACACAGGAACGCCCGTCCTCCTCAGCAGTCAAAGCACACAGCAACAAAGTAGAGCATAACGCAGAAAAGAACGTTGCCAAAGCCGTTGCTCCTGAAACTCTTGCTAAACTGAATGCGAACGTTGATATCAGCATCAAAAAAATGATGGTGAACGACCTGACCATTTCAAACATTGTCGCCAAAGGCGAAGGAAAGCACGGTGTCATCACCGTCAATCCGTTGCGCTTCCGTATCTTCGAAGGTGATGTAGACAGTATATTAAAAACCGATTTACGCGGTACACTGCCTGTTTCATCTATTAAGTTAACTACAGATAAAATGAATCTGGCGAATATCACAAAAACACTTACCGGAACCGAATACGCAAGCGGTAAGCTCTTTTTGAATGCATCGCTTTCTGCCTATGGCATGACCGAAGATACCGTTAAACGAACGCTGAACGGCAAAGCCACATTCAACGCTACAGACGGCACCCTGACAGGACTGGATATTCTCCCAAAAGGCACGTTGGAACTTTTCGAAGGCCCCTTGCGCAAAAAAGTAAAGAGCTCCCTTACAGCGCAGCCATACAAAGTTATTCGCGGCACGTTGTTCGCAAAAAACGGACGTATCACAAACAACGACTTTGTAATGAATGCAGCAGAATTGGATGCAAAAGGCAGCGGCTTCGCCAATCTTGCATCTGACTCTATCAATTATAGGGCAGACCTTAAGTTCGATAACGTTCCAGTTATCCCTGTTGTTCTCAGTGGCAAACTCTCAAAGCCAACCTATGGCGTTGATATGAAACGCTTCCTCGGTTCTTCCGTAGAAGACATCACAAAGCAGCTACTTGATGAAGAAAATAAAGATAAAAACCCGCTCAAACAGCTTGAGAAGGGATTGAAAAATCTCTTTCAGTAACAATTAGCAACAGTCTCTATCAGCGATAGAACTCTACTGAACTCAGAGATAGGCTGCCCGCATCAGTGCGGCAGCCTTTTTTTAATCTATAAGATAGAGAGTGAACTCTTGATAGCGCCTCCCCTCATATTCTCTGTAATCTGGCTTCTCGCCTGTTACACGCTAAAAATATTAGGTATTCAAAAAAACAACGATTACTTCAATATCTTCAATATATTACAACACAGCACAAGAACGAATTATCCCTCTACATCTTGACAGGTAGGTACCTCGTTGTTACCCGTCTGTTCACGATGTGTTAGGATATGTGGGCGGTTGCGCAATATAAAATCATATCAGAACAGCACACGCATTGTCCGAAACCTGAACACGGTATGTTCAGGAAAAATATATTTGCACTAAAATTTCGTCACTGCTTTTACTGATAAGTAAAGCAGCATAAGGATGTAAGGAGCTAACAGAATGGGTGAAGATACTGTGAAACCAGAAGAAGCAGTTGAAAATACTGAACAGGAACAGACCACCGAGATTGTAATCTCTGACGAGCAGCTGAACCAGCTTGCAAAAGACCGCGTTTGTCCTGGCTGTGACACCATGCAGGACGCTGAAGAAGTTCGCCTCCGCTGCCTTGCAGAAATGGAAAACTTCAAAAAACGCCTCCAGCGTGAACGTGAAGAACAGTTCAAGTATGCAACTGAATCTGTGCTGGGCGATCTGCTCCCTACTCTGGACAACCTCCAGCTTGCTATCGACTACGGTCGCAATCTTGAAGGCTGCGAAAACATGCTCGTCGGTGTTGAAATGACTCAGAAGCTTTTCCTTGAAGCAATCGAACGACATGGTCTTACCCCTCTCGGAGAGAAAAACGACGAGTTCAACCCTGAAATACATGAAGCCGTAGGTCAGGAAAACTGTGATGACGTACCGGAAGGTCACGTTAAGCACGTAATGCAGCGTGGTTATAAACTTAAAGATCGTATGCTGCGTCCTGCAAAAGTTATTGTTTCCGGCGGTAAATAATCCGCTAAGGAAATTCAGCTGTACCCTGCAGGTTATATATGACGTTATGGCTGCCGATTTTTGTCGGCAGCCATTTTTTTTATGCCCAAAACATGATAAAAACTCTCGGTCACAAGACTGCTCGACTATGTTTTCTCAACTTTTTAAGTTTTTTTTTGCACAAGCAGGCAAACGCAGAACATGTTGATACCAAAGAGATTTTTCCACATGTTCGGTATATAAAAACAACATTTACACCACATTTGGATAAAAAAAATAACAAGTGCCCCTTGCCCGCGAAAAAAACGTGCTTAAATTCTGGAACATCAAAGACTAAAAGCCAGATAACTCTGGTTCTTTATAATTTAAGATTACATTCGTGAGAGTTTTCTCATGAGGAGGTTTAAACATGGGTAAGATTATTGGTATCGACCTCGGCACAACTAACTCTTGTGTCTACATTATGGAAGGTAAAGATCCTAAGTGCGTAACCAACCCTGAGGGTGGTCGTACTACTCCTTCTATCGTAGGTTTCACCGATAAAGAACGTCTCGTTGGCGATATTGCTAAACGTCAGGCTGTAACAAACCCTGAGCGTACTATCTTTGCAGTTAAACGCCTTGTTGGTCGTCAGTTTAACTCCCCAGAAGTACAGCGTTGGGCTGATCACTCTCCATACAAAATTGTAGAAGGTAAAAACGGCGAAGCTTACGTTGAAATTGAAGGCCGTAGTTACTCTCCTGCTGAAGTATCTGCTATGGTACTTGGCAAACTCAAATCTGACGCGGAAGCCTACCTTGGTGAAGAAGTAACTGAAGCGGTTATTACTGTTCCAGCATACTTTAACGACTCCCAGCGTCAGGCTACTAAAGACGCAGGCAAAATTGCCGGTCTTGAAGTAAAACGTATCATCAACGAACCGACTGCAGCTTCCCTTGCATACGGTCTCGATAAAAAAGCAAACGAAAAAATCGCTGTATTCGACCTTGGCGGCGGTACTTTCGATATTTCTATTCTCGAAGTTGGCGACAACGTAGTTGAAGTACTTGCAACTAACGGTGACACCTTCCTCGGCGGTGAAGACTTTGACCTCGCTATCATCAACTACCTTGTTGAAGAGTTCAAAAACGAAAACGCAGGTCTTGACCTTTCTGCTGACCGCATGGCTCTGCAGCGTCTTAAAGAAGCAGCAGAAAAAGCGAAGAAAGACCTTTCCACTTCCATGGAAACTGAAATCAACCTGCCGTTTATCACTGCTGACCAGACTGGTCCTAAACACCTCATGCTTAAGCTTTCCCGTGCAAAACTTGAAACCCTCGTTGCTGACCTTGTAAAACGCACCGAAGGCCCTTGCCAGAAAGCTCTTACAGATGCTGGCCTCAAACCAGGTGAAATCGACGAAGTAATCCTCGTTGGTGGTATGACCCGTATGCCTCTCGTACAGAAAGTTGTTTCTGACTTCTTCGGTAAAGAGCCTAACCGCTCTGTTAACCCGGACGAAGTGGTATCCATGGGTGCAGCAATTCAGGGTGGTATTCTTGCTGGTGATGTTAAGGACGTTCTTCTCCTCGACGTTTCCCCGCTTTCCCTCGGTATTGAAACCCTTGGCGGCGTAGCTACTAAGCTCATCGAGCGTAACACTACTATCCCAACCAAGAAGTCTCAGACCTTTACCACCGCTGCTGACAACCAGCCTTCAGTATCTATTCACGTACTGCAGGGTGAGCGTCCAATGGCTTCTGACAACATGACTCTCGGTCGCTTCGAACTGACCGGTATTCCACCAGCACCACGTGGTGTTCCTCAGATCGAAGTTACTTTCGACATCGATGCTAACGGTATCGTAAGCGTATCCGCTAAAGACCTTGGCACCGGTAAAGAACAGTCTATCCGCATCACCGCTTCTTCCGGCCTCTCTGACGAAGAAATTGAAAACCTCGTTAAAGAAGCAGAAGCACATGCTGACGAAGATAAGAAAAAGCAGGAAGCAATCGAAGTTCGCAACCAGGCTGACTCTCTTATCTACACCACCGAAAAATCTATCAATGAGCTCGGTGATAAACTTGACGCTACCTTGAAAGGTGAAATCGAAGGTAAAGCAGAAGCTCTCAAGAAGCTTCTCGAAGCTGAAGAAATCGACGTAGACGCAGTAAAAGCAGCTACAGAAGAGCTCTCTCAGGCATCCCACAAACTTGCTGAACAGCTTTACGCTCAGCAGGCTCAGGGTGCAGAAGGCGGATGTGCTGGCGGCCCTTGTGGCGGCGCAGACGCTGGTGCTCAGCAGAAAAAAGATGACGAAGACGTTGTTGACGCTGACTACACTGAAGTAAAATAATTATGAAAATACCGGCATGGGGTAATAACACCGCTTACCCGCATCATGCTCTTGCAATTGCCGGTTGATATGATTACCTTGGCCTGATTCGCACTTATGCGGATCAGGCCATTTTTTATACGGTATAATGCTATGAAATATACATCTTCTCTCTCTTTACGCGGTGTAACTATTACACTCATGGTTATGGCACTTACTGTGGCTTCTCTTACTGGTTGTGGGAAAAAAGTCATCGTAACTCCGCAAGCGGTTCCTTCCAGGGGCGCAGAGCACCAGCTCCACCAGCAGGCTCTTGCCGCCTACAACAGCGGAGACTACGCAACAGCCAGTGCGCTTTACGACAGAATTTTGCAACGGCAGAATTTGTCCGAGACAGAAAAGCGCAGTGCATGGCGCTACTTTGCGCTCAGCACCATTAAAAGTGGGCGAGCTCTCCTTGGGTTACAGGCTCTGGACAAATGGGAATCTAGCCAACCCGGTGCAATCGAAAGCACCGAGTGGCAAGATGCGTGGGTTCTGGCAATCAAACAGCTCCCGCAGGATAAATCCCTTGCCATTCTCGAATCCACCTATAACAATACATCCAAACCGTGGGGCATGCGTGCAAACGCAGCGTTGCTTCTTGCCGGTCTGGAATGGAAAAAAGGCAATACTGGTGCAGCGCTCACTTCTTTAGAAGACCTGTATGCAAAAGCACCAAACACCAACTACAAAGCAGCTCTTGAACGCCGACTTTTTTCTGAGTTAAACGGTGTAGATGCGCAGCAGCTTGCGGCACTTGCCGGTCACCTTACCCCAGAAAACGAAATCACATACCCATACTCTCTCATTCTGCTTGAAAAAGCACGCCGTGCAGCAGGTGACGAGCAGAATTGGCCATCTGCATGGGCAGCAATCGAACGTCTTCGCACGTTAGGAAAGCTGGCAGACCCAACCATCATCGACTCCGTTCTTGCACCACTGCAAAAAGAGTTCGGCGAACCGACACAAGGTGTTGCTCTTGCCTTACCGCTTACAGGACCATATGGTTCCATCGGCTGGAAAATTCTCCGTGGTGCCGGTATTGCACACTGGCAACTCACCAACAATGGATACAACTTTGCACTCAAAGTTATTAATACCGAATCCCCGACATGGGAGCAGGAACTTGCTGCCCTGCCAGAAGGGTTCACCATTGTCGGCGGTCCACTGAGAAAAAATATTTTCCAAAAAATCTATGAACGCGATCTTACAAAAAAGCATGCGTTCTTTAGTTTCCTCTCTTCTCTTCCAGCAGGAACAGAAGGGGAAGATGCATGGAGATTCTTCTCCAGCCCTAAAGACCAACTCCAATCCCTGCTCAACTTTACACAGTTTGATCTGGGCATTAACAACTATGCCGCGCTCTACCCTAATGATAATTACGGCAAGCATATGACAGAGTTGTTTATGCAGCTAGCACAACAACAAACAGGCGCCCCTGTTCTGACCGCTAGCTACGACTCAAAGAATCCGCAGGGTTGGTCTAACGATGTTAAAAACCTTCTCATTAAAAGCGAGCAAGAAAAGAAAGAACTGCAACTTGTTAGTGAGAATGTAGAAAATCCGTTGTATGTAAAGATGAACTCAGGCCAGTACAAAGATATGCCGTACCAACCGGCATTTCAGGCCGTATTCCTTCCGGATAGCTGGAAGAATATGGAATCTATCATTCCGCATTTCTTCTTCCATCAGGAAGACCGTGCTGTATTCCTTGGCCCGACATTATGGGAACAAGGACTTTCCGCAGGCAAAAAACTGGAATCCCGCTACTACAAGTTAGCTGTATTCCCTGGCATCTGGAATCCATTTACTCCAACCAATGCTTCCAAGCAGTTGGTACAGGCAATGGATGATGCAGGTCTCGGTAAGCCGGACGCATGGGTTGGTCTTGGATACGACTTTATCCGCCTCGCAGCGGGCATGGGTTCCATGCCTACTGACTGGAATGACGACACAGTTAACACAGGCCTCGCCTCTGCGCAGCACATGGACTGGAGTATTGCTCCAATCACATGGGATGCAGAAGGAAATGCCTCTGAAAACCTGTTCCTGTTCCGTCCTTCCCGAAACGGTTTTGTACCAATCAATCCAGAAGCATTCGGAAACCGTGTTAACACCGTGCGTGTTCGCCACGATGAGCGTATTCAAATGATGATGGATGAGGCAGACACAAAAAAAGCTGAAGAACTCGGCGTTTCACTGGATGAGTACCGCAAACAGCAGAATATTGCTGCAAGCAACGTAATCTCCATGAACACAGCCGAAAATGAATAATCCGGCCTGTTCTCTTTTGAAACTACGCCAGCCACTTCTCAATAATCGGAGACAACCTCTATGAGTATTACTCCTGAACGGGTAGCGCAAATTGCCAAGCTGGCCCGACTTGAACTCGACGAAGAAAAACAGCGCCTGTTCGCAGGCCAGTTTGAAGATATTCTTTCTTACATGGACACCCTTAACGGTCTCGACACCGCCGGTACAGAGCCGTTGTACAGTCCAGTTGAACAGCCAACACCTTTGCGTGAAGACAAAGCCGAAAAACGCTTTGCACGCGAAGACATTGTTTCCAATGCACCGGAAACAGACGGCCAGTTCTTTATTGTTCCAAAGATTGTTTAACGGCGGAGTTTTTACCACATGTCATTTTTGTTCGAAAAATCCCTGAGTGAAATCCGCTCCCAGCTGCTTGCAAAAGAGCTCACCGTTACTGAAGTTGTAGAAGCGTGTCTTAAACGCATTGAAGAAACAGAGCCTTCCATTCAGGCACTTATTTCTGTTCAGGCTGAAGAAGCTCTTGAGCAGGCTCGTGCTATGGATGAAGCCGGTCCAGACGAAAGCAAACCATTATGGGGTATTCCGCTTACCGTTAAAGACCTTCTCTGCACAAAAGGCACTAAAACTACCTGCGGTTCAAAAATTCTTGAAAACTTTGAGCCATTCTTTGACGCCTTCGCCGTTGCAAAGCTGAAAGATGCAGGAGCAATTCTTATTGGTAAAGCTAACATGGACGAATTTGCCATGGGCTCTTCCACTGAGAACTCTGCATACAAAGCAACCAAAAACCCTTGGGATCTTAACAAAGTTCCTGGTGGCTCCTCTGGCGGCTCCGCCGCTTCCGTAACCGCATGTCAGGCATTTGGCACCCTTGGTACCGACACTGGCGGTTCCATCCGTCAGCCTGCAAGCCTCTGTGGTTGTGTTGGCATTAAGCCAACCTACGGTCGTGTTTCCCGTCGTGGTATGGTTGCCTACGGTTCTTCTCTTGACCAGATCGGTCCAATGACCCGCTCTGTAGAAGACAACGCACGCATCTTACAGGTTATCGCAGGTCATGACGACAGAGACTCTACCAGCGTGGACGTTCCTGTAGATGATTACCTTGCAGCGTTGAACCGTGAAGACCTTAAAGGTCTCAAAATCGGTCTTCCTAAAGAATTCTGGGCAGAAGGTCTCGACCGCGAAGTTGAATCAGCTTGTCGTGCTGCTGTTGCTAAACTTGAAGAGCTCGGTGCTGAACTTGTTGAAGTTGAGCTCCCGCATTCATCCTACGCAATCGCAACCTACTACATTATCGCTATGGCTGAAGCCAGTTCCAACCTCGCCCGTTTTGATGGCGTACGTTACGGATACCGAAGCGAAAATGCTGAAAACCTGCTCGATATCTATGTTAAATCCCGCTCCGAAGCTTTCGGGGATGAGGTACAGCGCCGTATCATGCTCGGCACCTACGTTCTGTCCTCCGGCTACTATGATGCATACTATAAAAAAGCTGCACAGGTTCGTCGCCTTATCCGCGAAGACTACCTAAAAGCACTTGAAAAGTGTGATGTACTCGTTGGCCCTGCTTCACCGGTTACCGCTTGGAACGTTGGCGAACTGACAAGCGATCCGCTTAAAATGTACCTCATGGACATCTACACCATCTCTCTCAACCTCGCTGGTCTTCCGGGCTTGTCCCTCCCAGTAGGTTTGGGGGCAGATAGCAAAATGCCAGTAGGTATCCAGCTCCTCGGTAAAGAATTCGACGAAGCAACTCTCTACAGCGTTGCTTCCCTTCTTGAAAAAAATACCGAACAGCTCGGCACACCAGCAGGATTATAACAGACCAAGCTGACTCGTAATTGTGATACTTTGAAGGGAAGTCTGATTACAGGCTTCCCTTCGTTTATTAATAAGACAGAATGTAGTGATATGCCTCCGGCAGCTAGCTCTCCGAAGGCATCAAAAAACACTTCAGGAATAGCTATGACCATTGCAGTTGCAGTAAGCGGCGGAACAGATTCTTTGTACGCCCTGCTCACATTAAAAGAACAGGGACACGATATTTTTGCGCTCCATGCCCACTTTCTTGCTCCAAGCAAAGAAAGGGAAGAAGCCATCGGTGCCATGTGCGCATCATTGGATGTTCCATTTCATGCAGTCGACTTACACGAAGAATTTGAACAATGTGTTGTTACTCCATTTATGGATGAATACATTCACGGGCGCACACCAAACCCTTGCGCGCTATGTAATGCCAGCATGAAGTTCGGCGCACTGCTACGCGAAGCAGAAAAGCTTGGGGCAAATCAAATTGCAACGGGACACTATGCGGTATTGGAAGATAATCCGTTATACGGACGCACTCTTTCCCGAGGGCATGATCCTAAAAAAGATCAAAGCTACTTTTTATCGCTTGTGCCGAAAAAACAATTGGAAAAGGCGCTGTTCCCTCTTGGAAAAAAGAAAAAAGAAGATATTAAAGCAGAACTGGCAGAACGCGGAATTGCCCCTGCGTATCCAAGCGAAAGTCAAGAAATCTGCTTTGTTCCGAATGATGATTACCGTGCATTCTTAATTGATAGAGGTGCCAACCTCGGTACTGGCGGCAACATGGAACTCGCCGACGGTACCGTTGTGGGGAAACACAATGGGTTATGGCAGTACACAGAAGGTCAACGCAAAGGACTTGGGGTTGCGTGGAAAGAACCACTCTATGTAATCCGCAAAGACATGGAAAAGAATGTACTGATCGTTGGGCCAAAAACAGAATTGCTTTCCACTGGTTGCGTTGTAAGCAATATGAACTTCCTTGTAGCAAAAGAGCACTGGGGTGAAAAACTTCTCGTTCGCACCCGCTACCGCCAACTGCCTATCCCCGTAACTATCAGCGAGCAAGATGACCTGCTGATTGTCACATACGATGAGCCACAGTCTCCGCCAGCCAGCGGACAAGTCTGCTGTGTATACGATGAAAATCTCACTGTTCTTGGCGGCGGTATCATTGAGCATTCGCTATAATACTCAAAAAGCTCCTGACATTATCAGGAGCTTTTTGTATTCAGACCAATAGAAAGAGACCTGTATTCCTACAGGTCTCTTAAAGATTGACAGAGACTGAAAACCTCAGCCTACTTCATTAGTAACTGCTCGCTATGCGATTTCAGCGAGGCTTACAGTGTCACTCGGCTCTGCCATAAGTTTCGGATCTACAATTGCAAATCCCATCTCTTGAGCAATGTACTCTAATGGTTCAATGTTTCCAGTCTTTTTCATGATGTCCATCAATGTTTCAACCCCCAACTTCGCCCCAGCATCATACGGGTTCACTTCGCGGAGCAAGGTAGAATACGGCTTGCCGATTTCTTTCGCGAGTGCTTTAGCTGGAATTGGGCTGTTCAACACAAGTTCGTGGACAATCTTAGTTAACTCTGAACGCATCATAACTCTCCCTACACATTGCTACGAGGAGTCACACCCGGTTCTAACACACCTCAATACGCCATCTGAGGTTCCATTAGAAAAGAACGTGTAAAACCAATGTGTTTTATATCGCCACACTACGCCTAATATGACGATATCCCCCTCCTGTTTACGTTAAAGCAACACCCTATACAAACTCCCAAATATATTTATACCCTTTTAGATAAACCAACAATATGTTTCCGTCTATCTACTCTGGCAATTTTCTGAAAGAATAGTGCATTATTTCACATTGTAAGCAACTGCTAACATAGCGCCATTTTAGACTACACTCAACCTCTTTTCTAACCATTTCCTTAATTATATTATCGAAACACTATTTATTACCCTATTTATCAAGGTATCAAAAATGGTTAAATTTCTTGTAGCCCTTTTTTGTATATTATTGCAACAAATTAAAAGATTTTCATAAGATAGAGTATGGAAGGCTATTATTTATAATAGTGAGACCTCAACCAGTCGAACAATAGGAATAATTCAATATCATTAAAGTCAGGATCATCTGAATACTGAAAGACCTTCGTAAATAGCTTCAGCCTTCTTCTTTCCTACCCCATCAATTCGCATCAAATCTGCTACAGATGCTTGCGCCATCTCTTTTACTGAAGAATAATGAGCCCACAATTTTTTCGCCATGGATGGTCCAATTCCCGGAATTCGCTGAAGTTCACCCGTCAACGCTCTTCCTGCACGAGCCTTCCTATGCCGCCCAATTGAGTAGTCATGACAAAGGTCACGCATGTGCTGCAGCAACAACAATTCTGGAGCCCCTGCTTTCAACTGCAGTGGATTGGAACGCCCTGGCAGAAAAATTCGATCTTCAATATTTCCTTTTCGTCTGTCTGCCCTACCGGATTCATCCTTACGGGCCTTTGCAATGGAAATTACGGTACATAGGTCACTTTTCCCATGGGCCTCAAGCACACTGACAACTGCATTCAGCTGACCACGCCCCCCATCTATCAGCAAGAGATCTGGCCAAGGCGGTCCAGAGTTCAAGCGCCTTTCCATCCATAACGCTAGCACCTTATAGTCATCACCTCCACCTTCTTCATCAGTAAAGGCATAGGTTCTATATTCATTTTTAGCAGGTGCTTCGCCTTCAAAAACAACCATTCCCACACGGGTGTCTTTACCGGAAGTATGGGAGACGTCGACAATCTCTGTTCGATACGGTTCTTCAGCCATACCAAGACGCTTCTGTAGTATAGCTAGAGGACTGACAGCGCGTTTATGTTTAGCGTCATCAATGGCATTGGCTGTTGCCATTGTTACAAGCTTGCTTTCAGTGTCATTACGCGGCGAAGCAACACGTACCAGCATACCGCGTAATTCAGTTAAAGCTTCGGCATGTGCAACAAGTGGTTCCGGATTCGTATCATCCCCGAGTACATCATTTCCCCATGGAACAACTACGCGCGACGGAACAAAACTGTTCACTCCGTAGTACTGCGCGATAAATGACTGAAGCAATTCTGGTGCTTCTTCCAGACCTAACCCAGCCCAGAAGAAATACTTTTTGTCGATAAGAATGCCGCTACGGATAAACAAAATTCCAAGAGCCAGTCCATTATCCGTTTCGCCTAGGCCGATTACATCCATGTCGTGCGCAGTAGGAATAACAGCAGCCTGTTTCTCAACAGTTACTTCAACGGCCTTAATCTGATCACGGAGCTGCGCGGCGGTTTCATATTCCATAGATTCAGAGGCGGCGTACATTTTCTCAGTAAGTACTTCCACAAGCTCATTGGACTTCCCGGAAAGCAGCAACTCAACACGCTGCACCTGCTCTAAATAGTCTTCGTGAGAAATATCCAAACAACATGGTGCAAAACACTGCCCTATGTGGTGGTACAGACACGGGCGCACCCTGTTTGCAAACGCTCTGTCAGAGCACCTGCGCAACTTGAAGACCTTATGTATCGCCTTAAGGGTTTGCCATGCGGAATGGGATGATGTGAACGGGCCGAAATATTTAGAACCATCTTTAAGAACCTTGCGCGTCAAGGTAAGGCGAGGCCAGTGATGTTTTTTATTCAACTTGAACAACACATACTGCTTATCATCCCGCAACAAAATATTATAGCGCGGACGATGCTTCTTAATCAGGCTTGCCTCAAGTAATAACGCCTCTTTTTCTGTTGTGGTTATCAGCGTTGTAATTGACTGCGCCTGCCGGAGCATCGCCCGTGTTTTAGGTGTCTGTGTTTCCGGCGGACGAAAGTACGACGCAACCCGTTTACGCAGATGTTTTGCCTTCCCCACATACACGACGCGTCCGTTCGCATCCTTATACAAATATACTCCCGGAGAAACGGGAATTGTCTTTAAATCGATAGGTTCCATATATTCTCGTGTATCATCTTTCGCATTCGTAGCCTATTGTTGCTCTTAGGCTTGTATAATTACAACAATTAGCAAATATCATTTCCATATAGAGCAGTGATACCTAGTTTAATGATAGACTTTAATCTCAACATGTTATGCCATGGAAAAACACATTCTCCCTTCTATCATTATAGTTGGTATCATTATCAACCTGCTTGCTGGCATGTTTTCCTCATGCCGCGCGGTAGAAATACGCCCTTCTGGAACATTACAAGTGTTTACCCAGTGGTCAACAGGTTCCACACTGGGCTTCACTTCCCCATATGCAGAAAAAGAAATCAATTACGACTTTCGGGGAGCACAATATTCCCGTTTTCAATTCGACATAAACCCAGATGAAGTAGTCTCCGCAACAGCACTGTTTGAAGTCGACACCTACTGGGGAAGAAATGATGATAACGGGTATGGTGAATTTGCAGGCGGTCAAATTGGTACAGATGGTGTTAATGTACAAACTACGTTTGCTTTTCTTCGTGTCCGACCTGAACGCATCCCTGTACAAGCCAAAGCCGGCCTTACTTCCGTGCATCTTCCTAATCAAATAGGTGGTTCAATACTCCTTGATGACAACATCGCTGCAGTTGCACTTGAATATGAATTTACAGAAGGAATCAACAGTTCCCTTATCTGGGGCAGACCGTATGATAATGCCGACAGATCCTTTTCTAATCAGACCATGGATATTTTTGCAGCTACCTTCACCTATGCGCAGCGTGACAATATTATTACCCCATACATAGCCTATACTCAGTTTGGGAAAGATGTTGCGGGTGATCCGCTTGGTTCTGCTTGGGTGGATGGTGGCAACATTGGACTATGGAATGGATTCTCTGACTTCTCCGGTAATCCATGGGCGTTTTGGACCGGCTTTTCCGGTCGTTATCACGGTCCATATAACCTTGTTGCAAAAACAGACCTTATATGGGGAACCCTGCATGGCGGCAGCGATGCCGCAAGCAGACAGGGCGCTGTGCTACTGGGAGAACTGGACTGGGTGCTGGATTTTATGACCATCGGTATTCTGGGATGGTGGGCAACTGGCGATGACGATAATGCGTATAATGACGGCGCAGGTAGGATGCCTTTTATCACCAACCAATGGGGACTCACAGATTTCGGCTACTACGAATGTGCAATAACAACAGAATCGTCCTTGCTCATACAGGATGCTACAGGCCGCTGGACATTAGGGTTGGTCATTGATGATCTTGTATTTACTGATGACTTATCCACTTCATGCACATTCCTGTATATGCGCGGCACCAACAGCACGGATGCAGTAAAAAACAATAGATTTTCTCAAGAATTACTTGAAGGCGGCTATAGAAACAACTGGGGAACTTACCTGACGAACAAAGACTGGCTTATCGAAATCGATTCAGAAACCACATTAAAAATTTACGAAAATTTAAATCTCATTTTACGACTCGGATACATCCATATCGATGTTGATCCGCAAGTATGGGGAACGTCTGACACCCGTGATGCGTACCGTGCTGTACTTCTTTGGGATTATCAATTTTAAAAAACTATGGTGTGTCATTTTGTATCATCGTAATGCTACTCGACTTTTCCGACACCCTCTTATAAGGATGGGGCGTCGGATTTAGTTTTATGAACCTTATTTGATTAGGAGCCAGTATGCCCTGTCGTATGATCAGCTACCAATCCAAAGAGGATTGGAAGGGAATCAGGGAACTTCTCGCTGGACGGGATAACCCTGACAATTCTGTTGAACCTGTGGTGCGTGAGATTCTGCATCATGTACATACAGAAGGGGATAAGGCTCTTGTTCATTACACGCAAAAGTTTGACTGCCCTTCGTTTACGAAAGATATGGTGCGAGTGTCTGAAGAAACCTTAGCAAAGGCTGCTCAAGACATTCCTGCAGAAGACTTTGAAATCATCAAAGAGGCTGCACACAATATCCGCACGTTCCACGAAAACCAGAAAGAGAAATCCTGGTTTACCACAAGCGAAGACGGAACCATTTTGGGACAGGTTGTTCGCCCTGTTGACCGCGCCGGACTCTATGTGCCGGGTGGCAAAGGTGGCGACACCCCGCTTATCTCCAGTATGCTTATGAACGTTATTCCCGCACAGGTTGCAGGCGTAGAAGAAATCTGCGTTGTGTCTCCTCCAAGGGAAGATGGCGTTCCCAACCAGTATATCCTTGCCGCTGCACATCATCTCGGTATTAAAAATGTGTTTGCCTGTGGCAGTGCATGGGCGATTGCAGCCCTTGCATACGGCACAGAAACCATTCCGGCTGTAGATGTTATCGCAGGCCCTGGAAATATCTTTGTGACCACCGCTAAACGTCTGTTTATCGGTACGGTAGGCATCGACATGGTTGCTGGTCCTAGCGAGATTCTTATTCTTGCAGACAAAACAGGTAACCCTGTGCAGATTGCCGCAGATATGCTCTCTCAAGCAGAGCACGATCCGCTTGCCTCTGCCATCCTTGTTACAGACGACGAGCAGCTTGCAGCCGCTGTCCGTGACGAGCTTGGCACACAAACTGGTTCGCTTCCACGCAATGAAATTGCCGCAACAGCCCTTAAAGACTGGAGTGCAATCGTAGTTACTCCAGACATGGCTACTGCAGTGGAGCTTTCCAACACCGTTGCACCTGAGCATCTGGAAATTATTGTTGAAGACCCTTGGGCGTTGTTACCAACTATCCGTAATGCCGGCGCTATCTTTATGGGCGCTAACTCACCGGAACCTGTCGGCGACTACTTTGCAGGCCCGAACCACGTACTGCCGACTAACGGCACAGCACGTTTTTCATCGGCACTGTCCGTTGAAACCTTCACAAAAAAATCCAGCATAATTGCTGCGTCAGCTTCCTTCACGCAAAAAAATGCGCCAAAAATTGCGCGCCTTGCACGTCTTGAAGGTTTGGAAGCACACGCCCGTTCCGCAGAAACCCGCTTAAATAAATAGCCCCTTGCAGGAGTTCTCAAATGAAAGTCGTTACGAAGACCACTATTACCGAATACCCACTTCTTTCCCGCGGTAAAGTTCGCGATATCTACGAAATTGATGAATCCAGTCTGCTTATTGTTACTACCGACCGCATGTCAGCATTCGACGTGATCATGGCAGAACCTATCCCTTACAAAGGTGTTATCCTTAACCAGATCACCTTGTTCTGGATGAAAAAGTTCGAGCACATCATTGCCAACCATCTCATCGCTTCTGACGTAAAAGATTTCCCTGAACCTCTGCAAAAATATGCAGACGAACTGGAAGGCCGCTCCGTGCTTGTTAAGAAAGCAAAGCCACTTCCAATTGAATGTATTGTTCGTGGTCACATTTCCGGTTCCGGCTGGAAAGACTACACCAAAACCGGTTCTGTTTGCGGTTACAAACTGCCGGAAGGCATGCTTGAGTCTGAAAAGTTCCCGACTCCGCTCTTCACCCCTTCCACTAAAGCAGAACTTGGCGACCACGACGAAAACATTTCTGTTGAACGTGCAGCAGAAATGGTCGGCAAAGAACTTGCCGACAAAGTAGCAGAAGTTAGTTTGCGAATTTTCTCCGAAGGCCGTGACTACGCAGAAGAAAAAGGCATCATCATTGCTGACACCAAATTCGAATTCGGCATGGTTGATGGTGAACTGATCCTTATCGACGAAGTTCTCACTCCGGATTCTTCCCGATTCTGGCCTAAGTCCAGCTACACCCCAGGTCAGGGACAGCCTAGCTTCGACAAACAGTACCTCCGCAACTGGCTCAGCGCTCAGGACTGGGATAAGACTCCACCAGCACCTGCTCTGCCAGAAGAAGTTATTGCAGAAACAGGCAAAAAGTACGCTGAGGCTTACACTATACTTACTGGGCAAACACTGCTACTCTAACGAGTGCAACCACAATAATTACCGAAGAAGTCTGCTTAACGCAGACAAACTGAAATGGAGTTCATATGCTTCTTGAAGGGAAACGAGCCCTCATCCTGGGTGTTGCCAACAACAAAAGCATTGCATACGGCATCGCCAAAGAATTCAATGAAAACGGTGCGAAACTTGCTTTCAACTATCTTGGTGATGCTCTTAAAAAACGCGTTGAGCCTATTTGTGAAGAACTCAACGGCGACTTTACCTTCCAGTGTGACGTAAGCAGCGACGAAGAAATTGCTGCTGCCGTTAAGCTTGTAGAAGAAAAATGGGGTGGCGTGGATATTATTGTTCACTCCATCGGCTTCGCTGATCGTAACGATCTTCAGGGACGTTTTATCAACACATCCCGCGACGGCTTTAAACTTGCCATGGATATTTCCGCGTACTCTCTTACTGCGGTCTGTGGCGCATTTGAGCATCTGCTTTCCGACAATGCATCCATTATCACCCTCTCCTACTATGGAGCGGAAAAGGTTATTACTAACTACAACGTAATGGGTGTGGCAAAAGCTGCTCTGGAAGCTAGTGTACGTTACCTTGCTGTAGACCTTGGTACTAAAAACGTACGTATCAACGCCATCAGCGCAGGTCCTATTAAGACTCTTGCAGCTTCCGGTATCGGCGGCTTCCGCAAAATTCTTAACTACATTGAAGAAAATGCTCCGCAGCAGCGCAACGTTACCACTGAAGACGTGGGACGCTCTGCTCTGTACCTTGCATCTGACCTCTCTTCCGGTGTTACCGGTGAGGTTCTGCATGTTGACGCCGGCTACCATGTAGTTGGAATCGGCATCAAGTAACGCGGAGAATCCGAAAGGAGGCTTGCATGCTTGAATACATCATCCCTATCGTGGGATTAGTAATTATAGCTATCGTCTGCATCAAAGTTGTTCCCAAAGGCCATAAACCATCCGGTTGAGGCATCAGCTTTGACGGACGGGGAGGCTCCTCGTCAGGATGCTCATGCAGTTCTACAAAGAAAAAAAAGTATAACTGCAAATAGCGTAATAAAAGGGCGGCATTTTTGCCGCCCTTTTTGTTTGATTTCCAATTAGCCCTGTTCTACTCTTTACTGAACGCACAATGTCTTGAGCTACAAACAGCACAGCTCAACTATTTCAGTAAATCTAGCATGAACATTTGTTGTAACATGTAATAAGGTGGCAACGGTATGTCGTGTTCATTTCTTGGTGGCTTTGGAGGTTTTCCAATGGGTCATATTTTTTCTATTATTGCACTTGGTGTTGCAGTATATTTTCTGGCGAAAATTCTTCGCAATGGCGGAGGCTGATGTCCCGGATTTCACCGGGGAGGTTCCTCGGAAGATGAAAACAACAAGCACAATCACTAAGAAACAACTCAGGGCGGCATATTTGCCGCCCTTTTTTTATTTTTTTTGCTTTTTCACTTGCCAAGCACTGACCTGTTTGCTAGTTATCCACCTCGACGCGGAGAGGTGTCCGAGCCCGGCCGAAGGAGCACGATTGGAAATCGTGTGTACTAGCAAAACTGGTACCGAGAGTTCGAATCTCTCCCTCTCCGCCAGTCAACATTACCCTAATTGAGTAGGGAGTCGGACGGCATGTGCGCTGTCAACCCGGTCAGGTTCGAGAGAAAGCAGCCGTAGCAGTTGTATGTGGGTGTCCGACTCCCAGAAGGCACAAGCAGACATGTTTGTTCTTTCTTTATCTCGTCGCGGAGAGGTGTCCGAGCCCGGCCGAAGGAGCACGATTGGAAATCGTGTGTACTAGCAAAACTGGTACCGAGAGTTCGAATCTCTCCCTCTCCGCCAGATGAATTCAAAAAAGACGTATACTGCAAAGTGTACGTCTTTTTTTATACCCATTGCCCGCCCCTCTATCACAAACGACACCTCCCCCAACCAGCTAACGAGTAGCAACACACCCAAAGCTCTCGCTCACACCATCACGCAAGGACAAGATCTGAACCACTGCTCCATCAATCGACACTTTTTATATTTTTTTCTTGCAAGCCATGCCTAGCTTTGATAGCTACACATTCGCAACGCGGAGAGGTGTCCGAGCCCGGCCGAAGGAGCACGATTGGAAATCGTGTGTACTAGCAAAACTGGTACCGAGAGTTCGAATCTCTCCCTCTCCGCCAGCAATAAAATTAT
The DNA here is from genome assembly GCF_900129975.1 of Halodesulfovibrio marinisediminis DSM 17456. NCBI lineage: Bacteria > Pseudomonadati > Thermodesulfobacteriota > Desulfovibrionia > Desulfovibrionales > Desulfovibrionaceae > Halodesulfovibrio > Halodesulfovibrio marinisediminis. The sequence goes on along the minus strand of NZ_FSRG01000007.1, from coordinate 67,106 downwards.
ACTCCGAAGCTTAACGCTTCGGAGTTTTTTTTGTACCCTGTAATCACCCCGCAGGACATGCATGACAAGCCGTTTCCCTTTCTCCCCGCGCCCCTCATCGCAGCCTCCTTCATCTAATTCTTTTTACTGAAGAATTAACCTTTTGCTTGTTTTCCCAATGCCTCTTGAGTCAATGCAATTGTCGGGCTATGTGTTTGGCACTAAGGAGCAAGATATGGAAAAAACGCTACGCACTACCCCTCAACAAGAGCGTGCGATCGCGACTATTAATAGCATTCTTGAAGCTTCTAAACGCGTATTGCTTTCAGAAGGATATGAAAAATTTACCACCAATCGCGTTGCTGCTGCATCAGGCTTCAATATCGGAACGATCTATCGCTACTTTCCGGACAAAGACAAAATCATCATTCAGCTTTACAAAAGGCGACTAAACGAAGCGTATTTATTCCTCAACACACAGATAGCAAGTGACACAACATGGAGTGGCATCGATGAATTTTTTGGACACTTGCTTAAGGAGTACATTGCAGGACACTCCGAGGAAGACCACGCTATAGCAGTTGAACTAACCAAAGCTACGGTGATGAACCAGCATATCCAAGAGCTGGACAAAACACATGATGAAAAAGTTCTTGAAGATCTTTATGAAGCTATAGACGAACGCTTTAAAACAACTCTTGAACATCGTCTGATTCAATTCTTTCTTGAACTCGGGATACACCTTGCACTCATGGTTAGCATGAAGCCTAAACCTCAACGAAACTTCATGACAGAACAAGCAGTTGCAACAGTCATTGCCGCTGTCCGCGCACACGTGAATCAACGCCCACCCACCATTTAATAAAAAACCCGCTAATTACTTAGCGGGTTTTTAACTTCATATTCGGATTATAAAAAATCTCTCCAATCTTCCTCATGCTTTTTTGCCATCGTAGCTAGCAGCTGCTTAATTGGAGAATAAAGCATCGTGCAGCCCAACCCTGTGGCAAGTCCACTAAAAGTAATTGAAGGATCAGGATCAATACCGAGCAGGTTGAATGCAGTCCCTCCGAGACAAGCGATACCGATAATCAAAGCAACATACCACGCTGCCTGCAAGCCCTGTTCGGCTCCGTTTGCTAAATTAAGCAAAAACAAGCAATACAGCCCAACAGCTAGCAAGTAAGCACCAGCATGCACTATATTAGCATACGGCCCTGCATACAGAAAAACGCACAACATTGCTGTAAGGACAGAACCAAGCCACATGCCGGTCTGAATATTCATGCCAGTTTCATTATCAAGACGCTTAAGCAAAAAACTTAACAGCAGGCCAGAACTAAGCAGACAGCCTGCAACGATAGTCCATTTAACCGGTACAAAAAATCCTGCACTCGCCATAATTGCGGCTAACACTGCAATCCCAGCACTTACCGCATCGAACGCCCCATCACGGACAAAGGCTCCCATTTCTCCAAGCAACATTGCTCCGATACACCCTAAGATGCCCCCAAAAGCAATAGCAGCAAAAACGCTACCTGCAGCATAGAATGCGCTAACAAGCAGCAGCAGGCATATGCTCCACATCATCCAAAACGAACGGCATTGGGCAGCAAAAACACCATACAACTCGCCCCATTTTTTTCGCATCGACTGTTTCATTCTCTAACCTCTTTTCCTTTCCCTTATGGGATGGGGCACTACCATATATAGCCAATGCCTGCCACCACCCTTTTCAACCACCCAAGTGACACAACATAAAAAATCACAGCAACACCTCAAAACGTTATCGATCTTTACAAGAGTGTAAAAAATGCAATATAAAACCAAAACACACAGTGTTTTTTGACTATTTTTTCAACTTCTCTCGTTTTTTTCTTCTTTTGCTTTAAACGATTTTTCATAACACACTATTTTACATAGAGTTGAGTGAGCGAACAGACTACTTTTCTATGTTTACAATTTTGTTAAAACTGACTTTTTATTTGCATTCCAAAGCTTTTTTCTGATAGCAGCGAAGACGAGACTTGAATATTTTTTGCGTTTTTACTTTGGAGTACTCTGTGATTCGTTTCGAACAAGTGAATAAGTGGTACGGCAGTGACCACCATGTGCTTAAAGACATTAACCTTGAGATAAAACAGGGCGAAGTAGTTGTAATCTGTGGACCTTCTGGTTCGGGAAAATCAACACTCATTCGTTGCATAAACAGACTTGAGCCCATCCAGCAGGGCAAAATTATTGTCGACGACATGGATCTCCATAACCCACGTCTTGACCTGACCACTCTACGTGCCGAGATCGGTTTTGTATTCCAGCAGTTCAATCTGTATCCGCATATGACAGTTTTGGAAAACATCACCCTCGCACCTACGATGGTACGCAACATGCCACGTGCAGAAGCCGACAGACTCGGCATGGAACTACTTGAAAAAGTTAATATACCAGACAAAGCTGGAGCATATCCTACTCAACTTTCCGGCGGCCAGCAGCAGCGCGTTGCTATTGCACGTGGTCTTGCTATGAAGCCCAAAATCATGCTCTTTGACGAGCCGACATCTGCTCTTGACCCTGAAATGATTAATGAAGTTCTTGATGTAATGAAAGCGCTCGCACGCGAAGGCATGACTATGGCGTGTGTAACACACGAAATGGGATTTGCCCGTGAGGTTGCTGACCGAGTTATCTTTATGGATCACGGTGTATTAGTTGAAGAAAACACTCCTGAAGAGTTCTTCAACAACCCGCAACATGAGCGCAGTAAAGAGTTTTTAAGCAAAATTCTGTCTCATTAATTGAGGCGCTGCTCGTAATTTTGCTTTTTTGTCATTCTGGAGGCTTACCGCGCCTGCGGTAAAAATTAATACAATGAAACTGGGAGTTGCACATGCGTTTTAGTAGAGTTCTTGCGTTAACTTTGGCTCTTGTAATGATGGCGTCCGTTGCTTTTGCAGGCCCTTCTTACGACCGTATTATGAAGGATAAAAAGATCCGTATCGGCGTTATGACCGACTCCATCCCGGGAGCATTCTTTAATGACAAAGGTGAATGGGTTGGTTTTGATTACGACGTCGCTACCGAAATCGCTAAGCGTCTTGGTGTTGATATCGAACGCGTAAAAGTGAACAACAAAACCCGTATCGCATTCATTCAGCAGGGTCGTATTGATGCATCTGTTGCAAACATGACCCACACCCGTGAACGCGAAAAATCTATCGACTTCTCCATCACCTACTTCTTTGATGGTCAGAAAATTCTCTCTAAGTCCGGCAAGTACAAGTCTCTTGCTGACATGAAAGACAAAAAAATTGCTACAATGCAGGGTACTACTTCTGAAATCAACGTAAAGCGCGCTCTTAAAGCACTTGGCGTTGCTAACCCTGATGCACACGTCATTTCCTTCCAGAAAGAATCTGAATGCTTCCAGGCTCTTCAGATGGGTCGCGTTGCAGGCTGGTCCACTGACGCAACCATTCTTCTTGGTTACGCTTCCAAAACTCCTGGTAAATTTGAGCTTGTTGGCGAATTTCTTTCCGACGAGCCATACGGTATCGGTCTCCCACAGAACGATTCCGCTCTGCGCAATGCTGTAAACGCTGCACTTCAGGACATGTGGCGTGACGGTACCTACATGGTTATTTACAACAAATGGTACGGTCCAGACACTCCTTTCGCTATGCCTATGTCCGGCTCTCTTGAACTCTGGCCATAAGCACCTGATCTATTGATCATTTTTCGTACGTCCGGTTTACGCCGGACGTACGTTTTATCGCTGCCGTACACACAACGTAAGGCACATTGACGCTGCATCATTTGCTAAAAGGTTTGTTATTTCATGCTACGCTATTGGTTGGAAAAAGTTTGGGTTCAGAACACAGTTCTTGCTGTGCTCGGCATTGTCAGCCTCTATTACTGGGGCTGGGTCTTTGATTTTGGCTACGATTTTCAATGGCCAATTCTCTACACCGTTAACGAAACCTATCAGGTAAACTTCGGTATCGAGATTCTGAAAGGTCTCTGGCTTACCGTCAAAATTACTCTTATAAGTTCCCTTATCGGTATTTCACTCGGCACAGCCCTCGGCCTTGCCCGTCTTTCAGACTTTAAGCCCCTGAACTGGACAGCCACCTGCATAGTGGAATTTTTCCGAAACACTCCACTGCTAGTTATCCTGTTCTTCTTCTACTTTGCGTTTCCACAAGCATTGCCGGAAGCAGGCAGGGAACTTCTCTTTGAAACACAGTTTGAGTTCTGGACGGCAACCTTTGCTGTAGGCATCTATACAAGCGCCTTCATGGCAGAAGTAATTCGTGCTGGTCTTCAGTCCATCCCGAAAGGATTGCTGGAAGCTGCATACTCTTCTGGTCTCACCTACATGCAGGTGCTGCGTAAAATCATTCTTCCATTGGCGTTCCGTGAAATCATTCCGCCACTGGGCAGTGAATTTCTCAACAACATGAAAAACACCTCGCTTGCCATGATCGTCGGCGTTGCAGATCTTACCTGGCAGGCGCAACAAGTAGAAGCACTTACATTTAAAGGCTTTGAAGCAACTACAGCAGCTTCTGTACTGTACCTTTCCTTTTCACTCGTGATTGCATTTGTGATCAACGGCGTAAACGGACGAATCAGATCAGCTACCAATGGTGAAAAAAGCCTGCCGGTAATGTTTATCGACTTGCTGCTTATTCCAGTCACTTGCCTTAACAAACTGCTCTTCAACCCTGCAGGGCGATTCCTGCGGCAACGTCGTAGAAAAAAAATGCAGGCAGGCGTTCAAGTACATACCAGCCAGTTAATTCTCAAAAAACTGTATGCAGTACTTGTGCTCATCAGCAAGGGGGCATTCCTCGCTATTCTTGCCGGTCTGCTCTTCTCTCTTGCAAAAGGCTTGTACAACTTTGACTGGGGCGTAATTTTCAAAGAACTCCCAACCATGTTGGTATGGCAGTTCCCCAATGCAACTGGCGACGATCTGTTTATGGGACTGGGCGGCTTCTCGCTCTCCTTCATCATTGCCATTGTTGCCATCGTCGCAAGCTTCTTTATCGGACTTATTGTCGGACTTGGTCGAAGCTCCGAAAACCGTATTTTCCGTATTCCAAGCTTGCTCTACATTGAACTCATTCGAGGAAACCCGCTGATTATTGTAATCTACTGGGTCTACTTCCTCATTCCGGTATTGTTTGACAGCTTCATTAACACTGTCTGGTCTGCCTCTATCGCTCTGACGCTCTTTACCGCAGCATACCTTGCGGAAATCGTACGAGGCGGCATCCAGAACATTCCTCCCGGTCAGGTTGAAGCTGCATACTCCTCCGGCCTTTCCTACTGGCAGACAATGCGTAAGGTCATTCTGCCACAGGCACTGAAACAGATGATTCCACCTATTGTTGGACTGTTTATTGCAATCTTCAAAGATACATCACTAGTCACAGTTCTTGGCGTAATGGAACTTACCTCTGTCACCAAGGCACTCGATAACCGCTTAATGATCGCATCAATGGAACTATGGACAACCGCAGCAGTTCTGTACTTTGTACCATGTCTACTCATGTCCAAGTACGCAAAGCATCTTGAAATGAAGCTCTCACCTGAGCAGATCAATTTGAAGATGTAATACACATCCATTTTATACATACGCTGTACAAAAAGCGGCTCTCAACACTGCGTTGAGAGCCGCTTTTTCTATCTATAACCCAAAGGCTAGATTGGTCATTTTCATACGATACAATGCTCCACCAACACGAGTCTTATTCAACGTTAGTCTTATTCTTTCATTGATTACTTTATGAATTATGAACGCTTTTACCTTCTTTCTATTTGCCCTCACGTGTACACGTGGCACAATACGCATTCAAACTAGCAGTAATGCACAGGCAGGTGAATCATGCGATTTCGTTCTCTTTGGGCAACCATAACCAAAAACACCAACTATACTACAACACTGGATAAAACCGTCGAGATGGACACATCGGATTCGGTTCTATCCCCCTGCCCAATCTCTCCAAACTGCGTGTGCAGCAAAATGCCACAAGACGACAGCCATTACATAGAGCCGCTTGTCCCAACAGCAAGCACTCTTTCTATATTCCCACAACTTGTCGAGTATGTTCAGCAACTGCCAAATGCTGAGCTGGAAGAAAAAGCAAGTCATTATGTCCATGTAAGTATCCGCTCCATGTTCTTTGGGCTTACAGATGATCTGGAGCTATTCTTTGCGGGAGATAAGATTCATGTACGCTCCGCATCCCGTTTCGGATGGTACGACTTTGGCGTAAACAGGCGGCGCGTTGAAGCAATCCGGCGTTACATGGAAAACGAACTTGATGGCTAATTGTCGTTTCACCACCTTTCTCACAGGACGGCAGTATGGGTACACATGCCTACGATATCATTTCACATTATATGCCCAATTTCCCCCGAAGGCGTGCTGGTAGAATAGTTACGGACACTACAGAGTTTATGTCGATTGATTATGGTGACGTAATTCAAATTGGTGGCAAACATTACCTTGTGACAAAAAATCTTTCGGAACGACGCTTCGGGCTTGAAGATCCCAAATACTGGGTAAAGCGTTGCAAGGAACTGGAAACAGGGAAACATCAAATCATCAAGCTTGAATTTTACGAAAATTTTGACATTACCATCGGGAATATCCGCTCCAGTTGCCACCGGAGCCCTCGCAAGGAATCACGAATCTTGGACCTGATTCATGGAGACATGCGGTTCATGCAGGGACGAACCGTTCTTGATGAAAAAGAAAACCATGTAAGAATATTGGATATCATCTACGGGACTGAACTGGATATAGCGCTTGATCATATCCAAGGCTCACACGAGGAATACTTCCACACGTTATTCCCTGACTACTTTGCTAAATACATCGGCGCAGTAAAAGCCATTGAATACCTACATCGAAACCATGAACAACATGGCGACATCCGGCGTGATCACCTGCTTATTGAATCAGGAACCGAGAACTGGCGATGGATTGATTTTGACTACGCATTCGGACTGAGAAGCAACCCATACGCACTTGATTTATTCGGGCTAGGTAGCATCCTGCTGCTTCTCGTCGGTCAGCGAGAAATTACGCAGCAACAGTTTGCAGAACAAAAAAATGCCGAATCAATCACACCTGATGATATGGCACTGGCAATGCCGTTCCGTCTTGCAAACATTCAAAAACGTTACCCATATATTCCAGACAGTCTAAACAACATCTGCATGCATTTTTCTGCCCAAAATACTGTGTTTTATTCGTCTGTTAGGGAGTTTGTAAGCGCACTACTTACATGTTTTAACGAACTCCCCGTATTTACGTCAGCCCGAGGGAGGTATCCTGAAGTATGAACATCTACAATATCCTAGTTGCATTTGATTCTTCCCAGCCTTCTTTTGAGGCCGTGGAATACACAGCCAAAATGATTCGATCAATTCCGGACGTACTTGTAACGCTGCTCTTTGTTGAACGGCTACCGGACAAAGATCTCTTTGAATCTGAGGCTCTTTGGCGTGCTGAATGTGCAGAACTGGTTGCTGACTACAAACGAAAACTGGCAAAAGCACGCAGCCTGCTTGCCAACAATGGCATTCATGAAAACGCAATTAACGAAGAATATCTCATTAGCTGCAGCTCACCTTTTGAAGACGCAAAAGTGTGCACAACAGGCGACTCAATAGCTGAGGATATTCTTGCAATACAGAAAGAGGGGAACCACGGCACTATTGTTATCGGACGTCGTGGCATTAGCAAAGAGGAAGAATTCCTCTTTGGAAGTGTTTCCAGCGAACTGCTCCGCCGGTTCACAGAATGTGCTCTGTGGGTCATCAATTCCAAATGTGATTAACATCCCACAGCTTTTTCCATCCCTGTACGTTTGTACCATACAAACGTACAGGGTGTGTCCCCCGAATCAACATGCGACTCGAAAAACACACCCTGAATATTACTCTACTTAAAACGTCACAGTAACGGCTGAAGATGCACGCTTTGCTTTTGCTTTCGCCTTTTCAATATCTTCATCAAGAGCGAGAGCTACACCCAAACGACGACGTCCCTGCACTTCTGCTTTACCGAAAAGGAGAAGCTGGGTTTCCGGCTCACTCAACGCTTTATCCAGACCAGAGAAAGTTGCGCCTGTTCCGTGTCCTTCAACAAGAACAACGCTGGATGCAGCAGCACCACGCTGAACAATTTCCGGAATAGGAAGACCGAGAATCGCACGAGCGTGCAATGCAAACTCACTGAGGTTCTGGGAAATCACAGTCACAAGACCTGTATCATGCGGACGTGGTGAAACTTCGCTGAAGATAACATCATCGCCCTTAATGAAAAGTTCCACCCCAAAAATACCAAATCCGCCTAAAGCATCTGTCACAGTGCGGGCAATTTCGCGTGCACGTTCCAGCGCAATGGCGGACATAGGCTGAGGCTGCCATGACATCCGGTAGTCTCCGTCTTCCTGATAATGACCAATCGGGTCGCAGAAGCTTGTTCCACCGGCATGGCGAACGGTCAGCAATGTAATCTCGTAGTCAAACTTAACGAAGCCTTCGATAATGATTCTTCCGCCGCCAGTACGACCGCCTTCCTGCGAGTATTTCCATGCTGTGTCAACATCTGCTTCTGCTTTGACGGTGCTCTGTCCTTTACCGGAAGAACTCATAACCGGCTTAACAACGCACGGCATACCCACTTCTGCAACAGCAGCGCGGTACTCTTCTTCGGTATCAGCAAAACGGTAAGGTGAAGTCGGCACACCAAGGTCTTCAGCGGCTAAACGGCGAATACCTTCACGGTTCATGGTAAGCCATGTTGCCTTAGCAGTTGGAACAACAGTTACACCTTCTTTTTCAAGCTCAAGAAGAGTGTCAGTTGCAATTGCTTCGATTTCAGGAACAATTAAATCAGGCTGTTCCTTTTCCACTACGTCCCGCAACGCTTTGCCATCAAGCATATTGATAGCGTAAGAGCGATGAGCAACCTGCATGGCGGGAGCATTCTCGTAACGGTCAACCGCAACTACTTCCGCACCAAGGCGCATTGCCTCAATGGCCACTTCCTTACCAAGCTCGCCCGAGCCGAGTAACAGAATTTTTGTTGCAGAATGAGTTAAGGGGGTTCCAATTGATGCCATGTCGCTGCTCCTGTCAAATTTGGGAATCACTATGACTATAATTCTGGTGCACAGTACACCTTTTCTGCGGGGGATTTGTCATACTTTTTCGCCTGTTGCAAGGGAGTGTCTAAAGTTGTCTCATTACATTCCCAGCACTGCATCCCACTGAAAAGAATAAAAAAAAGAGAATGATGCCAAGCTACTCTCGACAATCATTCTCTTTATATCACATTAGCAACACAAGCTTATATTGCGATGTCGTCATCCTGCTCTGAATAGATAGATATTGTATTCTTACCTTCATTCTTAGAGTCGTACATGGCAACATCAGCCCGTTTCATCAAATCATCAGCTCCGGATATGTCACTGCTCCACCCTGCTATGCCGATGCTTGCTTTTACATACACTTCGCTTCCGCATTCCAAAATAACCGGCTCCTGAAATGATGTCAGAATATTAAATGCAATTTCTTCCGCTTTATCGCTGCCCGGCATATTTTCAAGAAGAATGACATATTCATCGCCCCCTATTCGAGCAACAGTATCCGTAAGCCGAACATTCTTCCGTAATACGGACGCCACATGACGAAGAACAATATTACCGGCTTCGTGTCCGTACCGGTCATTCACAAATTTAAAATCATCTAGATCAATATAAAGAACAAAGAATGGGACATTGCTTATTCGCGACTTCTCACAGGCTTCCTCAAGCCTTGAAAACATATGCCGCAAGTTAGATAAACCTGTCAGCCAATCATTATGTGCCAGTTCCTCTAATTCTTCCCTGTGCTCCTGACCTTGCTGAATAATAAGAAGGGTAAACCACAGCGTGCTGACTGCTATTGCAGAAAGAACAATCCAGCCCCACACACATGTAGTAAAAACATCGTCCTTCAATGCAGTGAGTTTTTCTTCGCTTACATGCTGCATAACAACCCACTTATACGGGCTTACAGCCACAGGAGGTTCTACATGCCGCCCCTTATCAAGATTAGGGAATATAGCAAAGGACGGGGTCACAGTTCTCCAAGTAAACAGACCGTCCCCATTCCGAATCTGACCTGAAGCACCCTTCTGCGTCTGTTCCCAAATAATCGGATACGTTGCTGCTAACGTTTTATTACTTGCTGTATTATCGTCTTTTTCAAACATAAATGCCCAGCAGGCATCTTTGTCATCAGATACAAGCCAGTAGCCCTGAGCATTCAGCAACATTGCATTACTCAATGTATCAGATGCTGCTTCCTGAAAATGCTCCAACATTTCAGAAGCATAAAAGTTAAGTACAACAAACCCGACACGCACACCCGCTGCGTTTATAACAGGAGTCACAAAGCGGATAACAGGCACGTATGGTACTTCTATTTTGTTATTTTCTATATTGAGATCAAGAGGAGAAACATAAACGTCACCAGCTCCCAAACGCATTGCCGCTTTTACATATTCCCGATGGGCTTTCAATTGCAGTTCGTCCTGAGGAACAACTCGAATCTGACCGTGTTCACGATTTATTCGAACTTTCTCATATCCCGTAGCATCCAGAAAACGTACCTGACCATATCCCCGTTTATTTTCTGCAAAGGCATAAAGAACCTGCAAGACATCGTCCCTAGATACCGCATTGTCACTCATTCTATAGGAAAGAATATCAGCAAGGATACGTACATCAGCAAAAGGGACGCTAAAATCCTCCACCAAACTGTATTGCCGAATACTTACAGCCCGATTTTGATCTACACGCACCAACTCTTCTTTTCCGGTAACCTTATCTTGATAGATTGCTGTTATAACCAAGAAAACAACATAACAACAAGCTACAGAGATAATACAAAAAGCCTTGAACAGGCTTGAATTTAACCTCCACCTCATATTTCCCCCGAAAAGCAACTGGTCACTGGAGCTTCGAATGATGATTCCATGAACATCTCAAATAATTATATGGCACGAGACAGTTTATTATAAAAATTCCATGGTAAATTGAACTACGTATAACGAAACACAAAAGATTAACAAAGTAAAACTCTTTGCCATAACGCAAAAAAGATCGGACTGCATCGCAATCCGATCTTTTTCTGTTAGTACTAATAACAATTTTTTTCTTATAGAAACCAAAGTAAAAAAACATCTTGCGGAAAATCTGTAACAAGAAAGAATAAAGCAAAGAACAGTTGTGTGAAAATAACAAGAACATAGAGTGGAAGTTCTTCCGAACGCTTTATCACTTCAACAAAGTGGGATTCTCCGGACGCAATATCACGAATAACCCAAATCAGGAACATGACTCCCACACCCCACTGCCAGTTAAAAATAATGCAGAGTAACGCAAAAACCAGTGCGCAAATTGTCCGCCATCTTTCTGCAAACATAGTCCACTCCCTTTTCCTCCTGCCGACACATGCAGGGCTGTAGCTCAGTTTTAGGATAATGGAACTATTCTACCTTCCAGCCAGTCTTTCGGGCAATAACTATCAACATTTATTCTTTATAGTATGCATAGTTATACCTGCTATACTTCTGGCAGTTTATTCGTTCGCCAATTATCAACATTTCATAATGAAACTAGTTGACAGCACCCGACCTTATCGATAATAGGAATCCATATTAATAAAGAAAAACATCAGGAGTTCCCCATGGAAGCTAAAGTTCTTGAAGCAATGAAAAATGCAGGCAAACCTGTTCGTCCTGGAGAAGTAGCAGAAGCTTTAGGTGTAGACAGCAAAGAAGTGTCTAAAGCAATCAAAAAGCTCAAAGAAGCTGGAGAGATTCATTCTCCTAAGCGTTGCTACTACGCTCCTACAGAATAATATACTCCGCTTTACAACATGCCCAGCAAACCTCCTTCACCTCTGTTAGCTACAACGGCATGTTACCAAGGCAAAAAAATAGCCTGCATCACTTTGTGATGCAGGCTATTTTTTATTATCTGGTTAAAATAAAATTAGTCATCCAGACGACAATGCGATGGTAAGTCAACGTCGAACTCACGAATCAGTTTTGCATGCTCGCGCAAAATTGCATACGTGGATGACTTACGGAACGAACTGTTACGGTTTGTTCTAAGCAGCAGGTTCAAATCCCAAATGGTATCCACATCATTCCAATCAGGAAGACGAATAAGCTCAAGATCTGCTTCTTGAAGCTTTAACAATGTCGCACGATATACATCACGTGTTGACCACGGGATATCGTCAAAAACTTCTGGAATAAAGGTGTCCTTTCTGAAACCGATCAGGTAGTAACCACCGTCATACGATGGGCCTAACGCAGCGTCCTGCATATCAAGATCTAAAAATGCCTTAGTAATCAGTTCCGGCGGAAAGTCCGGAATGTCGCTGCCGATAATAATCACACGCTGGAAACCTTCATCAAAAGCAGCCTGCATGGCATGCTTCATACGCGCGCCGATATCATCTCCAACCTGCTCACGGTATTCGTACTGAGGACCAAGCCAGCTTTTAAAATCCTTTTCCGGGTCATCAGTGCCGCAAGGCGCATAACAAATGCGCAGTTGTGATTCTACCTTCTCAAAGCCCTTGAGCATATCCTGTACAAAATGACGGTACAATGAGGTAGCGACATCTTCGCCAATAACTTTGGCAAGCCGTGTTTTTACGTTACCGAGATTTGGATACTTAATAAAAAAAAGAATACATGTGTCGGTCATTAAAGCTACCCCTTCATGGCGCGATACCAATTCGAAAGTGTTTGAGCAGAAACCCCTGCCCCATATAATAAACGCAACAGCACGTTGCGTAACGTACATCTGTACATCCCTTCCGCTTCCCACCTGCGAGCAGATGTAGAAATCGGAGTATCGATTATTGCGAGAGGATCGTTACGGTCGCGAATTCTACGCATAATCTCAACATCTTCCATGAGCGGAATGGGAGCATATCCTGAAATTTCTTCAAAATATGATCGTACAAAAAACTGTGCCTGATCCCCATACGGCGTACGGGTAATCCGGTTACGCCAGTTCGACAACTTACTTACAAGGTATAAGAACCTGCTGTCACTGGCAATGGACAGGCTAAATGCGCCTGCCTTTGCACTAACTCCCGACGCCCTGTCCTTTCTCAATGCATCCTGAATAAGGTCAAAGGCGCCTACAGGAAGGACAGTATCTGCATGCAGAAACAACAAAACATCACCTGTTGCCATAGCCGCACCAGCATTCATTTGCATGGCCCGCCCTTGAGGAGACTTCACTTGAATTACTTCTTCATTCTCAATCGCTGCAAGTGTTGATGCTTCCGGATCACCATCTGCAACAATCACCTGCACAGAAGGAGAACACATAGCTTCTGCCGCACGCTGATAGACATGCACAATGCGTTCATTAATCCCTTTGGCTTCATACCAAACAGGAATGACGACACTTACAGAAAATGAATTCATATCCCCTCGAAAACAATAGATGTACTTCTATAGTACATACACAATACCATGCCCGCAAGCCGTGCTTGACAATACTACTATTTGATGCACTGACTCAGGTTATTTTTTATTCTTTTTATAAGCATGAGTAGCAAGACGACCAAGCTCTTTCAGACGACGGTCAACACGGTCAAACAGAAGGTCCTTGGTAAAGGAACCATCTTTACGTCTGGAACCACACTTCATACCTGTAAGCAGTTCAAGAGCTTCTTCAATATGCGCTACAGGGTAAATACTAAAGAGACCTTCATCTACCTTGTCGGCAATCTCACGTTTCAGCATGAGCTGATCTACATTATCCCTGGGAATAATAACGCCCTGCTGCCCTGTAAGTCCACGACGGGAACAGATATCAAAGTACCCTTCAATTTTGCGGGTAACACCGCCCACAGCGAGAATTTCACCACTTTGTGAAACCGCACCGGTAAAAGCAAGCGATTGTGTCACCGGCACCTCTGCAAGAGAAGAAAGCAACGCCACAAGTTCTGCACCAGAAGCTGAATCGCCTTCGATGCCTGCATAGCCTTGCTCAAAATACAATGAACCGGTCAGTACCAGAGGTTTGTTGTGAGCAAACATACCGATGAGATAACTTTTCAGAATCATCATCGCCTTGGTATGGATCGGTCCACTCAACTCTGCTTCACGTTCAAGGTCGATAACACCGCCATGCCCAACACCTACGGTAGAAGCAATCTGGTGCGGCAAACCAAATTCAAAGTCGCCATACATGGAGACAGACAAGCCATTAACACGGCCAATCTTTTCACCATGTGTGGTTACTTTGATCAAATCACGATCGTATTCTTCAAAGAATAATTCTTCGTACAAGTTATTACGGTAATGACGTGTGACAAGCGTCTTGTGGACAGTAGCACCATCTACAGCTTTCTTTTTATCCATTGAAGCCAGTGCAGATGCCTCAATCATAATCTCCCTAAGCAGTGGAAACTTGAGTGAAAGGCGAGTCTGGTCTTCAACAATACGAGAGCCATAATCAATAACTTCTGCCATTGCATCTTTAGAAAACGGCAACAAGTCATTGTCATCAATGATACCTGCCATACGATGCATGTACACAGCATAGCCTTCTTTGCCGCGCAGCATGGAATCATTCAGGTGAGCTTTTATTTTAAAAAGCTTTGGAAAACGATCATCCGATTCAAGCAACTGCTCGTAAAAACCTTCATTACCAATCAGGATTACTTTCAGATCCAGCAAAAGCGGTTCAGGTTCAATACCTTTGGTCTTCATTGCTTCCTGTCCTTCTTCGCTGTCCTCTATGCGGACAATACCGGAACGCAAGGCACGCATAAGCCCTTCCCATGAACCGTGCTGGGAAAGAATATCTTCAATATGGAGTAATAGAAAACCACCGTTTGCCTGATGGATAGAACCAGACTTAATGAGTGAGAAATCTGTAATTAACGCACCCATTTCTGCTTCGCGTTCAATGCAACCAAGCAAGTTTGCTACCGTCGGATGATCATCCAGAATAATCGGTGCACCTTTTGTTTCAGCATGATCTACAAAGACGTTAATTTCGTACGGTGCGGTTGCATCTTCAGGATGCTGTTGCTGCAAGGCTTCAGGTAAAGACAAAGGAATTGCTGACGATTCTTTCGGCAGAAGCGCTTCAACATGCTCTAAAATATCTTCTTTAGCTGCCTTGAAGAACTCTGAAAGAGCTTCACTCTCACAACATTCCTCATATTCTTTAATGGTCGGATGTAGCAGTTCTTCAAGAACTTCAGTTGTCAGTTCCTTCTCTAAATTTTTCTCTTTAGTGCGCAATGCCTGCTCGGCATTATTCATGTTGCGTAACAACGTGTTCAACGCATGCAACAGCTTGTCGCCCTTGGCTTTCAGACTTTTTTTCAAGCCTTCGTCGATACGCTCGAATTCTTCTTCGGAAAGGCGTTTACCCTCGATGAGCGGGTACAACGTAATGCTGCCCTGCTCATCCAGATCCATATGGAATCCTTCTTTTTCAGCAATGGAATCCATCTCTTTAAACAAAGAATCACGTTCTTCAGCGAACTGATCCATGATGATTGTGCGTTTCTTAAGATAGCTGTCACTATCGAAACGCTTAGGCAATTCCTTACGAACATTAGAAATAGCCTGAGAAAAATCCTGCTTTAACGCCCTGCCTTTGCCTGCTGGAACTGTCAGCAAAATAGGTGCGTCCGGATCTTCAAAATTGTTCACGTACAGCATATCCGGAGGAGTCGGCAAAGCCTTTGCTCTCTCGCGCAAAAATTCTTGCAACATATAATTGCGGCCAAGGTTCGCACAACCGGCTAAAAAGATGTTGTAGCCGTAGTCTTTAATATTAAGCGCGAGCTCAAGTGCCTGCATCGCACGAGGCTGCGGTGCGTGAACAGCCGCTTTATCTAACTTGATATCGCTGCTGTTTTTGTACGGAATATGAGAAAGCGCAAGTTTTGCGCGTAATTTCTTGGCAGAAAGAGGCCGAATTTTGCTCATGATGCTCCAGTTATGAGTGCTAACTGATTTGAATGTTATGCTTATCTTCAGTACATAATACCATACGCCTAGCCTACAGCGTCGTGTTAGTACCGATTATAAATATACCCGTTTGATTTTTGAATGTCACTACCATGTGGTTCTTACTGTTCTTTTCATACCATCCGCACATACTGCAACAACTTTTGGCAAATCTCAGTATAAGGACACGACTTTTTACATGGTACACCAAAAAAAGCATGAATAAAAGAAAGCCCCAAACACGCATTGCGTGTTTGGGGCTTAAACTCTATTCAGTACCTGCGGTATGAAGAAACTCAACACCGCTAAGAAACAGACTGAAAACCAGTCCTAGCGCATAGTTTCTTCAGCAGCTTCTACAACGTGCTCAACAGTAAAGCCGAAGTGCTTGAAGAGTTCACCTGCAGGTGCAGATTCACCGAAGGAGGTCATGCCGATTACGCGGCCTGCAAGACCAACATATTTGTACCAGAAATCAGCTGATGCTGCTTCGATAGCAACACGAGCAGCAACAGAAGAAGGCAGTACGCTTTCTTTGTATTCTGCATCCTGAGCATCAAAGACTTCAGTACAAGGCATGGAAACAACGCGAACCTTACGGCCTACTTTAGTAAGACGGTCGTATGCTTCAACAGCAAGGCCTACTTCAGAACCGGTCGCGATAAGGATACACTCTGGGGTACCTTCGCAGTCACGAAGGACGTAACCACCACGCTTAACGTTCGCAAGAGCTTCCTCAGAACGAGCCATGAATGGCAGGGTCTGGCGAGACATAGAGAAGCAAGTAGGAGCATTCTTGGTTTCGATACCAGCTTTCCATGCTTCGATGGATTCAACTGTATCGCAAGGACGCCATACGTAGCAGTTCGGAGTCATACGCAAACCAGCAAGGTGTTCTACTGGCTGGTGAGTTGGGCCGTCTTCGCCAAGACCGATGGAATCGTGGGTAAGTACCCAGAGAGTACGAACGCCCATGAGAGCGGAAAGACGGATTGCATTTTTTGCGTAGTCGGAGAATACGAGGAAGGTGCCTGCGTAAGGAATGATACCGCCGTGCAGTGCCATACCGTTCATCATAGCACCCATGCCGAACTCACGTACGCCATAGGACATGTAGTTACCAGCCCAGTTCTCTTTGCAAAGAAGCTCGTACTGATCCCACTTGGTGCCTACAGAACCGGTGAGGTCTGCAGAACCGCCAAGGAGTTCAGGCATAGCTGGACCGAATGCGTTAAGTGCAACCGGAGAATCTTTACGTGTAGCAGCAGACTTAGCAGCTGCGTTTGCAGCATCAACAGCTTTCTGTGCGATATCTTCAAAAGATTCTGGAAGGTCGCCAGCCATGCGGCGGATAAATTCTTTAGAAAGTTCAGGATGTGCAATCTGGTAGCTTGCAAACATGCCGTCCCACTCTTTCTGAGCTGCTGCGCCGCGTTCACGGGAATCCCATGCTTCAGTAATTTCAGCAGGGATTTCAAACGCTGGATGTTCCCAACCAATTTCTTTACGAGTTGCAGCAATTTCTTCGTCACCAAGAGGTGCACCGTGAGTTGCAGCAGTGCCCTGTTTGTGAGGAGCACCGAAACCGATGATGGTGCGACAGCAGATAAGAGAAGGCTTAGCAGTTTCTGCTTTTGCTTCTTCTACAGCTTTTTTGATTGCTTCAGGGTTATGGCCGTCGATGTCGCGGATAACATGCCAGCCGTAAGCTTCGTAGCGTGCAGCGGTATCTTCGTCGAACCAATGTCCAACTTTACCGTCAATGGAAATGCCATTATCGTCCCAGAATGCGATAAGCTTACCGAGACCAAGAGTACCGGCAAAGGAACATGCTTCGTGAGAAATACCTTCCATTAAACAACCATCACCCATGAAAACGTAGGTGTAGTGGTCTACAACGTCAAAACCATCGCGGTTGAAGTGCTCAGCAAGTGCTTTTTCAGCAACTGCCATACCCACTGCGGTAGCGATACCCTGACCAAGAGGGCCAGTAGTGAGCTCAACACCCGGAGTCATACCGTATTCTGGATGACCTGGAGTTTTTGAACCCATCTGACGAAAATTTTTAATGTCTTCGATGCTGAGGTCGTAACCGGAGAGATGCAACAAAGAGTAGATAAGCATAGAAGCGTGACCGTTAGACAGCACGAAACGGTCGCGGTTAGCCCATGCAGGGTTACTTGGGTTATGCTTAAGGAAGTCGTTCCAGAGAACTTCAGCAATATCTGCCATACCCATTGGCGCGCCTGGGTGGCCAGAGTTTGCTTTCTGCACAGCGTCCATGCTCAAAGCGCGGACTGCGTTGGCGAGGTCTTTACGAGACGGCATCGGTTCCTCCTGAAAGAATGATGCAATAAATTTTTTTCCAGCTGGTTGCTGAGGCAGTCGATAGACGTTAATTGCCGTTATGACAACTGGTGATAACGGCTATCAATTAACCCGCTATGCATTGCGAGCCACTTCTTCAAAAGTCTTCAGACGCTCAGCGTATGGTGGGAAACCAAAGAAAGCAGAACCGGATACAAGTACATCTGCACCATTACGTACCAATTCTGCGGTGTTCTCAGGATCAACCCCGCCATCAACCTGAATGAGAGTTGAAAGACCACGCTGTTTAATCATGCTGGAAAGTTCTGCAACTTTACGCATGCTGAAAGGAATAAATTTCTGTCCGCCGAAGCCCGGGTTAACACTCATGATGAGAACCATGTCCAGTTCGTCGAGAACGTAATCAAGCACAGAAAGAGGAGTATGAGGGTTGAGTGCTACACCTGCCTGAGCACCGTTGCGTTTAATCTCCGCAATAGTACGTTCAAGGTGGTTAGTCGCTTCTGCATGGATAACAACCATATCTGCACCGGCATCCACAAAGTCATTAACGTAACGCTCTGGCTGCTGAACCATTAAATGTACATCAAAAAAGAGATTACTTTTTTTGCGGAGGCATTTAATGATTGGTGCTCCAAGAGTAATGTTAGGTACAAACATGCCGTCCATGACATCCCAGTGTACCCATTTCAGTCCTGCCTGTTCGAGTGCCTGTAATTCTTCAGCAATTCTGCCGAAGTCAGAAGACAATAACGAAGGTGAAAGGATCATAGTATATTCTCTGTGGCTTTCGCCGGTTATGGTACTGTGTTGGTGTGCTCGTCCCCAACGGACGGACCACACAAAAAAGACGGGTTCATCAATGACGACCCGTTATGAGCATATTACGGAGTGATGTGAGTTCCGAAATAATCTCCTCAACATCAATGATACCGGTCTCTTTTGCATAGAGAGGCGTTTCGGTACCATTCCCCGCACAAAAAGCCTCTATCTCCGGTCCGGGTTGTTCCGGACCGGTGATAGAGCCATACATTTCTTCATATTGACCAAGCACCTTTCTGGCACCTTCAATGGTCAATCCGCGTTCGTAAAGCAAATGCCGTATCGCCCGCAGCAGAAGGACATTCTGCTCGGAATACATACGCTGTCCTTTCTGGGTGCGTATAGGGATGAGCTGTTTAAATTCTGTTTCCCAAAACCGCAACACGTACGGCTTCAAGTTCAGCAGGGTAGCAGCCTCTCCGATACGATAGGTCTTTGCTTTCATACGTCTCCCCTGCAGAGCTGTTTGCTAACTAAATGCGAACAGGCAATGCACTTTCGAGAGATTTAACCACCTTTTTACGCTCTTTGTCCACATCCTTATCTTTCAGTGTCTTAGAACTATGACGGAAGGTAAGGCGGAAGGTCAAATTGCGCGTTTCTTCTGCTTCTTCAGAAGCTTCAGGTACGAACACGTCGATCAGTTCCATCTTCTCAAGAAGCGGCAATTTAGTTGCAGCAACCTGATCGAAGATAGCCTGAACGTTAAGTGTAATCGGAGCGATTACAGTGATGTCGTTCCAAGCAGACTGATGCACAGGCAGGCTGGAGAACTTGATGCTGCTTGCAACATACATTTTTCTCAGCACGTCTGTATCGAGGTCTACGAACCAGACATCTTTTTTAGCGTTGTAGGCATCAGCAATCTCAGGATTGATTCTGCCGATAGTACCAACCTTCTGGTCACCCACTACAACGTCTACAGCCGGAGACATCCATGCATGCTCTTCTGCAAGAGTAAAGCTAGCTTCACCAACCTGCAGGTGTGCAAGAAGATGTTCTACACAGCCTTTAATATCTGCATACTCTGCATCAGCAGCCATACGCGGGTACGCGGTATCAAAACGGTCACCGTAGAACAGAATGTTCAAGCGGCCGGATTCGCGAACAGTTGTATCGCTTGTTTCATCAGCTTCAAAGATATGCGCAAGTTCGAACAAACGCAGACCAGTGTTGCCATGACCCAAGTTATGACGAAGGTTCTGCAGAAGACCTGGAGCAAGCTCCGTACGCATCGCATCCTGCTCAGAAGAAAGCGGGTTCATAATAGTGATGCGGTTATCTTTTGGCAGATTGAACAGATCAAGATCTGCATGACCAACGAAGGAGTAGTTGATTGCTTCGTTAAGACCAAGGCCGCAACCCCAAGCCTTAATGAGAGACCAGAACTCGTATTCGTTGCAATCGTCATTACGTGCTGCGAGAGTACGTTTTACCTGAGGAAGAACAGGCTCGATACGGTCCATGCCATATACGCGTGCCACTTCTTCAATAAAGTCTACTTCACGCTCGTAGTCGAGGCGGTTGCTTGGAGGTACTACAGTCCAGTTCTCAGTATCTGCACCGGAAATAGTACAACCGAGCTTTTCAAGGGTAGCTTTACAGAAAGCATCATCCACATCTACACCGAGAAGATCGCGACAGCGCTGCGGGCGGAACTGAAGCTCAGGGGCAGCCCAAGGCTTTGGTTCAGCTTTGCAAACGCCTTTACGAACGGTAGCGCCAGTAAGCTCAGCAAGCATAACTGCTGCGCGATCCATTGCCTCTGGGCAATTTAACTGGTCAACACCGCGCTCAAAGCGGAAAGAAGCATCAGATGAGAGAGCAAGACGACGTGCGGTGCGACGAACAGTTGCTGGATGGAACACTGCAGATTCAAGGAAAATGCGTGTAGAACCATCATGGATTTCACTGTTAGCGCCACCCATAACACCAGCAAGCGCAACGCTTTTGCTGCCGTCTTTAATCATAAGGTCAGTTGCTTTAAGAGTGCGTTCCTGCTCATCAAGAGTAGTAAACTTTTCACCTTCAGCAGCAGTGTCCACAACGATCTTAGCGCCTTCAAGACGATCAAGATCGAATGCGTGGAGAGGCTGACCAAAACCCATCATGATGTAGTTGGTTACGTCTACAATGTTAGAAATTGGACGTAAGCCAATAGCAACGAGACGGTAACGCATCCATTCAGGAGACTTACCAATGGAAGCACCTTCGAGGATACGGCCGTAGTAACAGTAACAGTTATCTGCGTCGGCAATTTCAATTGCAACTTCTTCAGAGCAATCGTCGCCGGACTCAACAAGACTGTATTCAGGTACGGTGAGTGGCAGATCAAAAGCAAGTGCAACCTCACGAGCAATACCGAGTACGCTCAAGGAGTCTGCACGGTTAGGAGTGATGGAAATATCCAGCACTTCTTCATCAAGCTTCAAAGACTCAACAAGGTTTGCACCTGGTACAAACTCTTCAGAAAGCTCCATGATGCCATCATGTTCATCTGACAGACCAAGCTCACGCTCGGAACAAATCATACCCATGGATGGAATACCACGAAGTTTAGTCTTTTTGATCTTGGTGCCGTCAGGCATTACAGAGCCAACTTTAACTACAGCTACTTTCAGTCCCTTACGAACGTTCGGTGCACCGCAGACAATGTTTAACGGCTCTTCTTCGCCAACATCAACCTTACACACAGAAAGTTTTTCTGCTTCAGGGTGTTTCTCACACTCAATAACATGACCGATAACCATTGGCTTAATGCCTTCAAATGGACGAAGTACTTCTTCCACTTCAAGACCAAGCATGGTCAGCGCGTCATCAAGTTCCTGAATTGTTCCGGTAAACGGAACAAACTCTTTCAACCAGTTGATACTTAAAAGCATGGTACTATTCTCCCCTGCTAGATGAACTGGTTAAGGAAACGCACATCGTTCTCGAAGAACATGCGGAGGTCACCAATGCCGTACTTAAGCATTGCAACACGTTCCACACCAAGACCGAAGGCAAAGCCGGTGTATTTTTCCGGATCATAGCCAACTTTCTTGAACACTTCAGGATCGACCATGCCACAACCAAGGATTTCAACCCAGCCTGTCTGCTTGCAGACACGGCATGGCTGACCGCCAACTTCACCTTCACCACCACACATGCAGCAAGAAATATCCACTTCAACACTAGGTTCAGTGAACGGGAAGAAGCTTGGACGGAAACGAACTTTGGTTTCCGGTCCGAATACTTTCTGCAAGAAGGCAGTAAGAGTACCACGAAGCTCAGCAAGGCTTACTTTCTCACCAACCAACAGACCTTCGATCTGGTGGAACATTGGGGTGTGAGTGAGGTCGGAGTCACGACGGTACACTTTACCCGGTGCGATAATAGCAAGCGGCGGCTCCTGCTTGAGCATAGTACGTGCCTGCATTGGGGATGTGTGTGTACGCAGAAGAATATTATCTGTTACGTACAGGGTATCCTGCATATCACGCGCCGGGTGCTCTGGAGGCAGGTTAAGCGCTTCAAAGTTATAAAAATCGTTTTCAACTTCAGGACCGGTTACGATGTCGTAGCCAAGACCTTTGAAGATATCACAGATTTCTGTCATCACCTTGGTAACAGGGTGTAAAGAACCCTGCCACGGCATACGTCCCGGCATGGAAGGGTCAAACTTAGCAAGTTTATCCGCTTCCGCTGCGTTTTCGAGCTTGGTTTTGCAATCATCGAGCATACCGGTGAGTTTGCCCTTAACGATGTTTGCAGTTTTACCAACTTCCGGACGCTCTTCTGGAGACAGTTCTGGAAGACGCTGCATGATCTGCGCGAGTTTACCCTTTCGGCCCAAGAAGGCTACACGCAAATCTTCCACTTCGCTTAATGAAAAAGCCTGATCCAGGCCGCTGTTAAGCTCCTGAACCAGGCTTTCTAATTCGTGAATCAGGCTCATACCTGAAAAACGCTACTTAGCTCAGCTTAGCTTTTGCAATTTCGCAAAGCTGTGCAAAGTGCTCTTTTTCGCGAACTGCAAGGTCAGCGAGGACCTTACGGTTCAGTTCAATACCAGCCAGGGCCAGGCCGTGCATGAACTTGCTGTAGGAGAGACCGTTCAAACGGGCACCTGCGTTGATACGCAGGATCCAAAGACGACGAAACTCGCGTTTCTTTGTCTTACGGTCACGGTAAGAATATACTAATGCATTTTCTACAGCTTCACGTGCTGTGCGGTACAGTTTAGAACGACCGCCACGGAAGCCTTTAGCCATCTTCAAATATTTCTTATGACGACGATGAGCCGCCAAGCCTCTCTTGACTCGCATGGATACCCTCCAGGGTCTTTGTCACTCCGTGAGGCGAGAGTTGTGCCAACGGAGCGCAGAAAAAAGTTATATACTAAAGTGATACGCCTTATGCGTATGGAAGCATACGGCGAACAGCTTTTTCGTTGCTTTTATCAACAATAGCAGACTGACCGAGGTTCATTTTACGCTTAGCATTTTTCTTAGTCAGGATGTGACGAAGGTTCTGCTTACGACGTTTGAACTTGCCGGTACCAGTCAAAGAAAAACGCTTTGCAGCGCCACGTCTGGTTTTAATCTTTGGCATGTTAATCTCCTTACCGTTATTGCTGCACTGTCATTCTACAGCGTAATGACAGCGCGCGAGAGAAAACCCCCTGTAGAACAGGGAGTTTTCGAAAAATTCCTCTGAGCAAAGCGCAGAATACGAAGTATGACTACGCGAAACGGGGATATTGCTCCAAATCAATCACAAAATCAAGCTCGAAAGCTTATTTTTTTGCAGTCGGTACCAGCAGCATGTGCAGGGTACGTCCCTCTGCGCGTGGCATCTGATCCACTTTTGCGATATCTTTGGTATCCTCCATAGCCCGTTCCAGAATTGCAAGACCGCGATCTTTATGAACGATTTCACGTCCACGGAAGAACACAGTAACCTTACAACGGTCACCGGCTTCGAGGAAACGTCGAATGTGCTTAAGCTTGGTCTGGTAATCATGCTCGTCAGTTTTTGGACGAACTTTGATTTCTTTAACCTGAACTACAGCAGCATTCTTCTTAGCTTCCTGTTTCTTCTTTTTCTGCTCGAACTTGTACTTACCATAGTCCATGATCTTGCAGACAGGTGGTTCAGCGTTAGCAGCCACCTCAACGAGGTCGAGTCCTTTTTCTTTAGCAATGTCGATAGCTTGGTTTCTGTTAAGAATACCCAACTGCTCACCGGTTTCGCTAATAACACGAACCTCACGCGCACGAATCTGTTCGTTGCGCTTAGTCATATCCTGCGGCTCTTGCCGACGATACTTAGGAAAAGCGATAGCTTAACCCTCCGCTTTTAAACGGTTCTTCACAATCAGCTTTAATAAGCTCTACCACTTCCGAAACGGATTTCAGACCAAGGTTTTCGCCCTTACGCATGCGTACGTTCACGCCTTGTTCTTCAACCTCTTTATCCCCGATAACTAGCATATACGGGATCTTAGAAACCTGGGCTTCACGAACTTTGTAGCCCAGCTTTTCATTACGAGTATCTGCTTCAACGCGAATGCCTTCTTTAAGAAGTTCCGCTTTGATTTTTTCTGCAAATTCGTTGTGTGCATCGGTAACGGTCAATACGCGTGCCTGTACTGGAGCAAGCCAAGTTGGGAATGCACCAGCATAGTGCTCAGTAAGAATACCGATAAAGCGTTCAACAGAGCCAAGAATTACGCGATGAACCATTACTGGACGGTGACGTTCACCATCCTCGCCCACGTAACCTAAGTCAAAGCGTTCTGGCAAGGTAAAATCACACTGAACGGTAGCACATTGCCATTCTCTGTCAAGACAGTCACGGAGCTTGATATCAATCTTAGGTCCGTAGAATGCACCGTCACCTTCGTTAATCTCGTAAGGAAGATCAATGGCTTTAAGCGCTTCAATCAAGGAATCCGTTGCCAGATCCCAATCTGCGTCATCACCAATGGATTTTTCAGGACGGGTGGAAAGCTCAAGAGAGTATTCAAAACCGAAAACATTCATAATGTCTTTAACGAAGTTAAGAACACCAACGATCTCTTCCTGAAGCTGGTCAGGTCGGCAAATAATATGAGCGTCATCCTGAGTGAACTGACGAACACGCATAAGACCGTGCAGAACGCCGGACTTTTCGTGACGGTGAACCACACCAAGCTCAAAGTAGCGCATTGGAAGGTCACGGTAACTGCGCATATGGGACTTGTAGATAAGCATGTGCGCAACACAGTTCATTGGCTTTACGCCGTATGGTACTTCATCAATTTCGGTGAAGTACATGTTCTCACGGTAGTTATCGTAGTGACCGGAACGTTCCCAAAGCTCGCGCTTAAGAATCTGCGGTGCCTGTACGATATCGTAACCGCGCTTCAAATGCTCTTTACGTTCGAAGTCTTCAAGGATGGTACGGATAAGAGCACCTTTAGGATGCCAGTAAGCCATACCAACGCCGCCTTCTTCCTGGAAGCTGAAGAGATCAAGTGCAGCACCGAGCTTGCGGTGGTCACGTTTTTTCGCTTCTTCAAGACGGGAAAGGTACTTTTTCAGCGCCTTAGGATCAGCAAATGCGGTACCGTAAATACGTGAAAGCATCGGGTTCTTTTCATCACCGCGCCAGTACGCACCAGCAACAGACATGAGTTTGAACGCTTTTACGTATCCGGTAGTTGGAAGATGGGGACCGCGGCAAAGGTCTGCAAACTCGCCGTGACGGTAGATGGACACTACGTCGTCGTCAACAGCGTCGATAAGCTCAAGCTTGTAGCTTTCACCCATATCGGCAAACATTTTTTTTGCTTCATCCTTGGAAACAACTTCGCAAGTAAACGGAGCTGCCTCACGGATAATCTTGGTCATTTCCGCTTCAATTGCCTCAAGGTCTTCAGTGGTAAACGGACGCTCTACGTCAAAGTCGTAGTAGAAGCCGTTCTCAATGGAAGGACCAATGGTAACTTTAGCGGAAGGGAACAGACGTTTTACTGCATCAGCCATGATGTGAGCAGTGGAGTGTCTGAGCAGATCAAGACCTTCCGGCGTGTCAGCGTATACAGGCGTGAGCTCTTCACAACCTGCTGGAATAGTTGCAGTGAGATCAAGCGTTGCCGTACCGCATTTTGCAGCCAGCACAGTCTTGAGTTTTTTACCGCTGAGTATTTCTCTCAGGGCATCACGGCAGCTTGCATCTGCTGCTACCTCTACAACTTGTCCTTCAATAGACACGTTCACGATGGCATCTCCTGAAAATTTTCATGTATATAAAAAAAAGGGAGGCTATCGCCTCCCTACAATCCGTCAGTGCTGGTAGGCACGAGCAGTATCGAACTGCTGACCCCTACCATGTCAAGGTAGTGCTCTACCACTGAGCTACGCGCCTACACCATTACGGCGAAGAAGGTATTTACGCATTCCCCACCCACTCGTCAAGAAGAAAAGATACACTCTTCTCTTTTTTCTTGCAAGCAAAGGAGACTCTTACCTTAGAATCCGACAACGCCCCTTATATAATGTTCCCTACAATTCGAACATGCGAAATTCAATACGATAGAAAACGAAAAAGCAGGAAATATATTTTTTCTTCAAACTATCCATGTTTTTTGACTCGGGTCACAGAATAAAACTTATGGGATAGGTAGGTTGCATTTAACGGCGGGAAAAACATTCTCACTCAATCATCCGCTACCCTTTTTCCATTTGCCGTTAGATGAAATAAAAAATTCCTGCATCATACGAGGTGGACCAGTATGTTAGATTTTTTCAGAAAGCTTTTTAAATCAGATGAAGTTACCCAAGCAAACGTTCGACCAAAGGAGCTACACATGTTCTGTAACCAATGTGAACAGACAGCAAAAGGAATCGGCTGTGATAAAATGGGCGTATGCGGCAAGAAACCAGACGTTGCTGCTCTTCAGGATCTCACAGTTTACGCATTGCGCGGCCTTGCGCTTGCTGCACTGAAAAAAGGGGACAACAGCAACAATCTTGGGCACTTCACTGCAAAAATGCTCTTCACTACCTTAACTAACGTTAACTTTACACCAGAAGACTTCCAGAAATTTATCAACGAAATTGTTACACGCCGTAAAGCACTTGATATTCATTTCCAGAGCGGACCGGGCGCTTTTGAACCGGCAGATACTATTGAAGGTCTGGTTGCTCAGGGTGAAGGGTACTCCATCAAAGACTTCGACACCGACGAAGACATTCGCTCTGCCAAGCAGCTTCTCATCTTCGGCCTGAAAGGTCTTTGCGCGTACGCTGACCATGCAGCAGTTCTCCATCAGCAAGACACTACTGTCTACCACTTTGTATACAAAGCCCTTGCAGCAGGATACGACGGTGAAGAGCGCGACCTTTCAGCATGGCTCGGTCTCTGCCTCAAGTGTGGCGAAGTAAACCTCCGCACAATGGAACTGCTTGATGCAGGTAACACCAGTACCTTTGGTCACCCCGAACCTACAGAAGTACCTCTTGGTCACGTTCCTGGCAAAGCTATTCTGGTATCCGGTCACGACCTTCAAGACCTCTATCTTCTTCTCCAGCAGACTGAAGGAAAAGGCATCAATATTTATACACATGGCGAAATGCTTCCATGTCACGCTTACCCAGAGCTTAAAAAGTTTGACCACTTCTACGGCCACTTCGGTACTGCATGGCAAAACCAGCATAAAGAATTCCCTGAGTTCCCTGGCGCAATCCTCTTCACTACCAACTGCATCCAGAAGCCTCAGGAAGTATACAAGGACAACGTGTTCACAACCGGTCTTGTCGGCTGGCCCGGCCTTACCCACATTGGCCAGAACAAAGACTTCACTCCGGTTATCGAACGAGCTCTTGCCCAGCCTGGCTTTACTGACACTGCAGACAACGGCAGCGTACTCTGTGGTTTCGGTCGCAACACCGTAATGAGCGTTGCTGACAAAGTAATCGACGGCGTTAAATCCGGTGCAATCCGTCATTTCTTCCTCGTTGGCGGTTGTGACGGCGCAAAACCAGGCCGCAACTACTACACTGACTTTGTAGAACAAACTCCACAGGACACCGTAGTTCTTACCCTTGCTTGTGGTAAATTCCGCTTCTTCGATAAAAAGCTCGGTGACATCGGCGGCATTCCTCGCCTCCTCGACGTTGGCCAGTGTAACGATGCTTACTCCGCAATTCAGATTGCAGTTGCCCTTGCAGGCGCATTCGAATGCGACGTAAACGAACTTCCACTGTCTCTGGTACTCAGCTGGTACGAGCAGAAGGCTGTTGTTATTCTTCTCACCCTTCTCTCACTCGGTATCAAAGACATCCGTCTCGGGCCTTCTCTCCCTGCATTTGTCAGCCCGAATATTCTTAATGTTCTGGTAGAGAACTACGGCATCAAGCCTATCTCAACTCCAGAAGAAGACCTCAAGGCTATCCTCGGATAAGCCCCTAAGCACAAAAGCCCCTTCCACAATATCTGCGGAAGGGGCTTTTACTCTCCCCACCTGCTAATCTGTCATGCATCAGTAAGCAACGCAGCTGATGCATGACAAATTAGCAGATAAAAAATGCATAATGCAATTTTCTGCTTTCCTTTCTCATTGTTGGGAACAACACAACCTCATGTTCCCGATTCCGGCGCGGCATTATAATTTGTGAGCGTAACCGCGCCGGAACTTAATAAAACAAAACTGTCACCTGAATGGCATCTTATTGCCCAACAAAATAGTAAGACTCATTTCAAAGTCATACCTCCTTGCAGCGTGAGTTCAACTTTTGTTATGTTTAATAATATTGTATTCACGCCATGGCTATCAGTGAAAAAAGCGCCCTGCGACAACATAAAGGGCGCTTTTTTATATATTTACAATCTGATATTATTGACAATCAGCCTGTGCACAGAACTCTTTTTTTACATTTTTTGCTTTTTTAACTTCTCGTGAACAGAGTTCATGCGATAAGAGTTTCGATTGCGCTGCGGCCTACTTCTTCATGCAGCATGCAAGCACACAGCCCCGATGGTCATCACCAAGTGACCTATGAGGAGATATGATAATGAAACATTCACAAACAACTCACGCTGGACAGAGCACCTACACCAAGTCTGTTCAATCTATATATGATTTTTGGGAACTCGGGATTTTAAACACGTTGGTCTGGCGTTGTCCTACCAAACATCTGCGCTACCACTTCCGTAAGCATGTCACCCTTAACCATTTAGATGTAGGCGTTGGCACTGGCTACTTCCTTGACAACTGCCTGCTGGAACAAAAACGCCGTCTGGCTCTGCTGGATTCAAACAACACTAACCTTGAAAAGGCAGCCGAACGCGTTAAACGATTCAAGCCCGAAGTGTATCAGGCTAACATCCTTGCTCCACTCCACCTGCCATGCAAAAAGTTTGATTCCATCAGCATTAACTACCTCTTCCATTGCCTCACTGGATCAATTAAAGAAAAAGCAGTTATTCTTGATAGCCTTTCAGAATATTTGCATGACGGCGGTAAAATTTTTGGATCAACAATCCTGAGCCACGGTGTACGCCAAAACTTTGCTGCCCAGAAGCTTATGGCCTACTACAACAGAAAAGGCATCTTCTCGAATACCCGTGACCACCGTAGCGGTCTTCGTGATGAGCTTGAATCCCGATTTACAAACGTAGAAATTGAAGTAAAAGGCTGCGTAGCCTTATTCAGCGCACGAAAAGGTGAGCGATAACACAAAGAAAAAAGAGCATCCGATCAAAAGGATGCTCTTTTTTCTTTTAATTCGCGCTGCGACTTCATTACATACTTTCCATTCAAAACTCTTATTGCAACACCTTCGAAAAACTACACCTCAACGCCAAAGCGTTTCAACACACGCTCCACAACAAGATCAATTTCTGCGTCTGCCAATCCTAGCACATTTCCTGTCGTAAGCTGCCGTGCTGCAAGTGAAGAAAGGTACGGCATGGAGACAACACTGTCAGGTAGACCTTTTAGTTCGGGAAGCTTTAATGAAGCAATATCAGAGCGGTTAAGAACTAAAACCTGCTTATCCAACCCGAGTTCTACTGCCATTCTTCCCACATCAGCCGCAGTTTGAAGACCACGCATGCTTGGCTCGGATACAACAACAAGACCATCCACGTGTGCAACGGTTCCGCGCCCTAAGTGCTCTACTCCTGCTTCTAAATCCACCAACACCCAGTCATTTCGTTCAAGAACCAGATGCGCAAGAATGGCTTTAAGAAGTGTATTAGCAGCGCAAGCGCACCCGCCTCCGGCTCCTGTTACTGTCCCCATCACGAGCAGGCGTTTGGATCCGACAGCAGCACCTTGTGGAGGGGGGCCTATTACGGGCAATTCAACCGAAAGAACCTCCGGCAAATCGCTCACATCAGGATTCAAGGTGAACATGCTGGTATTTTTCTGCCGAATCCGCTCGCGAATTAAATCTTCCCGATGAATAAGGGCTTCCGGCAAACTGTTACGATCAATTCCGCAGGCTTCGCCTAAGGAAAGAGCTGTGTCAGCGTCCACCAGCCACACATTCTGCCCTTTACGAGCAAGATAATCTGCCATCCATGCGGTAAGAGTAGTTTTACCCACGCCACCTTTGCCTGCAAAAGCTAACTTCATTCTACTTCTCCCATGCCGTACCTAAAACGCAGCCTGCGCAGTGTGAAGGAATGCAGCGTCACACTGCGGCAGGCTGTCAGCTATGCATTATTCAGAAAGACCAAGCCCAACACGCTTCATACGGATGCGTGCATCCAGAAGCTCTGCGGCTTTTACGTAGTCATCTTCCACTACAAAGTGAGCGCCTACAATGTCTTCCAGCCCCTCAAGGGCAATATTGGTTACAGTTTCGGAGCCAAGAATGTTCGGTGGCAAACCAAGATGCGTCATAACACCGCTGGCAACGGCATACATGCCGATTGCTGCAGCTTTTTCTGAATACCATTCAGGAGAAGAGGCGCCCACAGGCAAATCGGAAATATCCACACCAAGTTCTTTTGCAACTAGGCCGCAAAGATGCATAATACGGGAGTTATCTACACAACTGCCAAGGTGTAATACCGGTGGAATGCCAAGTGCACCGCATATTTCTTTAAGTCCTTCGCCCGCCATTTCAGCACCTTCCGGCACAAGAAGACCAGCTTTACCGGCAGCAGTGGTTACGCAACCAGTAACAAGAACAAGTATGTCACGCTTAATCAATTCTTTTGCAAGACCGACGTTTGCGGAATCCTGTTTAATTTTTGGATTGTTGCAACCCACAATACCAACAACACCACGAACCTTACCTGCTTTAATGGCATCAATGAGAGGGGTCAGTGTTCCACCAAGTGCGGAGAGAATAGCTTCATTGGAGAAGCCGGTCATAATTTCTACAGGTTGTGTTGGAATCTCCACACGGCCTTTGTCTCGTTCGATATAAGCTTTAATAGACTCTTCAACTATGGCCGTAGCCTGTTCAAGAGCATTATGCGGATGAACTTCAAAGTGCATTGCACCTGTAAATTTGGCTTTCTCAGCAGTTGTAATGAAACGAGTATGGTAACACTGTGAAACAGTCACCAATGAAGGCATAATACACTGGTAATCTACAACAACAGATTCTACAGCACCGGTTACAATGGCAAGCTCTGTCATTAAATGGTTACCAGCCATTGGGATGCCCTGACGCATAAGTAGCTCGTTACCAGTACAACAAAGCCCCGCAACGTTGATACCTGTCGCACCTGCTGCTTTGGCTTTTTCTACCAATTCCGGAAGACGAGAAGCGGCGAGAATCATTTCGGATACAACAGGGTTATGACCGTGCACCAGAATGTTTACTTTATCTTCTTTAATAACGCCGAGGTTACTTGTAGAGCGTGATGGAGTAGGAGTACCGAAAATAACATCGGAAAGCTCTGTACCGATCATAGAACCACCCCAGCCGTCAGAAAGCGCACAACGTGCAGCATGCAGCAATGTGTTCGGAGCATCGTTGTCACAACCCATGTGAGTACGGTGCATCATCTCTGCAATTTCGCGGTCTATCCCACGAGGGGTAATGCCTACGCGGTCCCAGAGTTCACGACGCTGTTGAGGAACACGGGATAAAAATGAAAGGGAAGACCGACGGGAACCAAAGTCTTTGAAACATTCGTCAACAAGGTCTACGGCTATGTCATGCAGGTCTCGACCTTCTGTCACAACACCTACCTCAGCAGCGATGCGTGTAAGCTTTTCCGGATCAGTAA
Organism: Halodesulfovibrio marinisediminis DSM 17456; assembly: GCF_900129975.1. Classification (NCBI taxonomy): domain Bacteria; kingdom Pseudomonadati; phylum Thermodesulfobacteriota; class Desulfovibrionia; order Desulfovibrionales; family Desulfovibrionaceae; genus Halodesulfovibrio; species Halodesulfovibrio marinisediminis. Next base: position 34,684 of record NZ_FSRG01000007.1, on the reverse strand, counting down.
TACGATAATGCTCTGTATCACCTTCAACAATTGCTTCCAATACTTCAATCAAATCGCGACCATGATCTGAATGACCAGCGCTACCACCAGCAACAAAACGACCAAAGTTACGGGCAACAACAACGTCTGCGTCGGCACCGCACACGCCGATGTTCATTTTTGCCCCCGGCTTATTGCTGATCCGGCAAGGCCCCATAATACAGTTTCGGCATGTAGTACCTAGGTCACAAAACTTACAATGTGGAGTTTGGCGTTCCAATCTGTCCCACGCAGTTTCAATACTTTCCGCTTTCGCTTTGCGGATCATTGCATGCGCGTCTTGCCAAATAGAAAGATCTTCAGGCTTTTTAGGTTCTTTTCCCATTTGTGCTCTCCTCAAAAATTTTATGTTCTACATCCTCTCTTACATACTCATAATCCTGCTTCTGTCAGCAAGCTGACAATTATTGGAAAAATACCTCGTTACGTTCAACTAAGCTACTTTTTAAGCTCCTCCAGCCGCGTTCTATCTACAATCTCAAAAACACCACGTTTAACGCGTATAAGAATACCAGAGCGCACCATATCGTTAAGCAACGTTGAAGCAGTCTGTCGTGTGGAACCAATATGTTGTGCAAGCTGTTCACCTGTCATACCAAGGCGTGCGACCTGCTTCCCACCTTCATCTTTTGCTATGGACAACAAAAAATCTGTAAGCCGTGTGGAAGCATCTCCAAAAACGAGGCCGTCAATAATACCGAACGAGCTCTTCAACATATTACCAAGAATACGAACCATAACTTTGCTGACCTGCGGAATATCACGCATGTAGGCATGAAACACCGGAATACTTGTTGTAAGCAACAGGCCGGGCGTCAAAGCCTGAACAAACGTTCCGGTATGACACGTATATATATCACCTGGTTCCAAAATTGACAGCGTAAACTCTTTCCCTTCTGCCGAAAGGAATACCCTAAGGCGTCCTTCTTTAACTATAAAAACACAACCAGAAGCAGAAGCATCCGGCTTGGTAATTTCATCATCTGCTGCACTAAATGGATCAGCTATCATCTCGGTTGCAACAAATTTACGTTCATTCAATGCGGTACGCAGTTCTTTAAACTCAGGCTTTTCCAGCTCTGCAAGCAAATTTATTTCAGCGAATTTCATGAATATATCCTTATTAACAACTCGTTATATAATTCATTTCACACTAAAGAGTGCCGAAGAGAAGCAAAACTTGCAAGTCCAGCTGTATAATTTTACAGGCACACTCTTCATACTAAATGAGCTTTGAACTATATAAAACAAGTTCTACTTCAAAAAAAGTCTACCGCAAAAAAAGTTCATATTTTTGCTGTACGTCACAACATGAAAAAGAGAACCGCGTATAGTGAACTCAACAAATGAGGAATAAAGCGACTTCGCTTAAAGGAGTTTTTTATGAATAAAGTAGTGCGTAAAATTATTGAAATTGATGAAGAGCGTTGTGACGGTTGCGGCCTGTGCGTTCTTGACTGTGCTGAAGGTGCTATCCAGATCATCAACGGCAAAGCTAAAATAGTTAAAGATGAATACTGTGACGGCTTGGGAGCTTGCCTTGGAGCATGTCCTCAGGATGCATTACACATTATTGAACGAGAAGCTCCTGAATTTGATGAAGAAGCAGCAATGGCGTGGGTAAAAGAACGCGACGCAAAAGAAGCAGCAGTAAAAGCAGCTCCAAAGTCCAGCCCTTGCGGCTGCATGGGATCACAGGTGCAGAGCATGAAAACTGTTGAAATTAAAGTACCGGGCAACAAAGTTTCCGGTCCGGGGCACTGGCCTCTCAAAATCCGTCTTGTTCCGCCGACTGCACCATACCTCAAAAATGCAGATGTACTTGTAGCTGCAGACTGTGCGGCAGCAGCATCACCAATTTTCCATAGTGAATTTGCAAAAGACAAAGTAGTCCTTATCGGTTGTCCAAAATTTGATGACACCGGCGAGTACGTGAATAAACTTGCAGACATTATCCGCACCAGCGGTATCCGATCAATCAGTGTGCTGCGTATGGAAGTACCTTGCTGTACCGGTCTTTCCCGTGCACTGGCTGATGCTATCAAGCTTTCCGGCGTCGATATCGAAGCAAAAGAAACCATCATGACCTGCGGTGGCGCTAAAGCTCAGAAAACCATGTTCGGCTAACCGTACCGGATAGCCTTGCTTCCTACACGATACGTTTATCTAATCAGGCAGAGTTGAAAAAAGGCCTCAGTACCTTTGGTACCGAGGCCTTTTTATATTCATCTCTTCAGCAAGTACGTTACGGTTTTTCTGTACGCACAATTACAGGGTTAACGCGGTATTTTTCCGGTGCGTAAACAGGCCATTCACAACGAGGGTAGACAAAGGTTCCCCTACGCACAGCACGGCCCACAGCACGGCGGGTAGACAGAGCAGGAACTTTACGTTCATCAGCGGTTGACAGAGCTTTGTTGATAGCCATTTGGTTCATTGGGACATACAATGTAACTTCTTTGGGGCTAGTAAAGGTCGGAGACCTTACAACATCAACTGGTGGTACTGGTGTAGTTTCACACACCTTTTTCACAACCACTGGACACGGTCCTTCTGCCTTGACAACTGTTGGCAGCACCAATGCAACCAACACCATTAATGCTGCGATATTACAAGCAATCAGCTTCGCTCTCACCATAGCGTGCCTCCTATCTATAAGATTTTATTCAGTAAGATACTTGTTACGTTCAACTTTTATTAATGCAGCATGCTGCAACACTGATCGCAACAACCTCAAGCGATTACAACCAAGCTAGCAGAAAGAACACAAAATCGACATTACTACATTGTAATATTGTTGATAAATTACAGTATTCTTTCTTTACTGCGTCATAATAGTTCTGCATCACACTTTTATTACAGAAAAAAACCGCCTTTGAAGAATTTCAAAGGCGGTTCATAAATAGACTTACGGAACAATCTAGCAATGCTAACAATATGTTGCATACAACTATCCATGCAATCATATTCAATCATGAAAAACAAGAACAACGCAACAGTCAGGAATCATATGAAAATTAGAAAAAATCAAATTTAGACTTACAGACAGAGCTCCCGAGCTACAACTCCACATTCACTCTTATTGTCGGTATTTTAAATAGTTGGCTGATATGAAATTGCGAAAAGAATAGAGCTACTCCATTAGGATAGTCCCAAACACCACGCTCATCAAGACTCCAGCGCCAAGGCCACCAAAACCAACTCCGAAAACCGTCTACGTCTTACAGGACAATTTCCCCTTCTGCCAAATCTTCGAGTGCTGCCATATCCTCAATGGTAATTTGACGCCCTTCAACAGAAACAAGTCCTCTGTCAGCCATTTTAGAAAGAGTACGGGATAGAGTTTCGCGTGCGGTACCAAGCATTCCGGCAAGCAGACCTTTGGAAACATCAAGCTTAAATGTAACGGCGCCGTTTTTTTCTTCGCTGGTGTACAGTAAATACGATGCAAGACGTTGTGGTGCTTCATGAAGTGTCAACGCTTCAACTTGTTTGGTAAACATGCGCAACTTCATAGACATGGCACCAAGCATTGCAAGAGCCAGTGCAGGATCTTTTGCAATACAATCAAGAAGTCCTTTGCGAGGGAAAAAAGCAAGTGTGGACTTCTCCACTGCTTCAGAGTGTGCAGGAAACGAACTATTCTGGAAAACAGCCACTTCACCGAACGTTTCGCCAGAACCATACAAATGGATAATTGCCTCACGTCCATCAGGACCAGTCTTATAAATCTTCACCCTGCCGGACAGCACAATGTAAAAGCCTTCTGCCGGAGCAGACTCATAGAAAATTATCTGCCCGCGCCCTACTTCTTTTTTTACAGCAATTGTCGCCAGTTCTGAAAGCTGTTCTTCTGAAAGCCCACTAAAAAAAGGCATTTGAGAAAGCACTGTAGAAAGTTGCATGATTATCCTTTTTACTAATTGATAAAGTACATTACGCAGGCCGAAGGGCCTCAAGATTCCGTAACTTTTTTTTACACTTCAACCCTTTCTACTTTATAGCAACTTGCGGACAAGCCGTCATCTTTTCAACAAAGTTGTCAGTACTCACTTTTCAACACAGCTACACAATTGCGAACTATTGCAATCAAGGATATAGTCCATCCATCATAATGAGGAGAACTCTATGAGCAAAATGTCTCAGAGCGTAGCAGCACGTGTTGAAGAACTGTTGCGCGAACAACTAAGCGAACTTGGAATTGAGGTAAGTAAGTTAGAGCCGCATGTTATCGCAGAAAACATGAAATGTGATGTTTTCTCTGACGATTCCATGATCTATTACTGGAAAGGCGACCCTATTCTGCGTGTTATGCCTGAATCTTCTGAAGACGGCACTACAAGCTGGCGTATGTTTACCAAAGACGACTTGCCTGCTCAGTAATTCATCAGCAACAAGGCTGTATTATCCGAGGGCAATGGATTCATTGTCTTCTGACTACGCAGCATGCTGTTGTAACACATGGCGCTCGTATGAAAATATCGGGTGATTCTACTACTACGTAGAATCACCCCTTTTTTATGTTTTTTTACGATAGCCATACTAAAAAAACATACAACAAGATGGTATTTCCGACCTATTTCATTTTTTCAAAAAAGATCTGATTACTTGCAGTACTTAGCAATCTTACGGGCAGCACTAGGCTGGCTGATACCCAATGCTTTTGCTGTAGCCACTGTAGTCTTATGTTTTTTGTAAGCTCGGGTTACAAGCTTCCTCTCCAGTTCATGGAGAGCGTTCTTAAGCGGCAGCTTGTTTTCCCTTTCCAAAAAAGCCCCGTCCCGAATATGTGACGGTAAGTCTTCTTCTGTAATAATCAGCTGTTCGGAAATAATCACCAGTCGTTCCACTACATTTCGCAATTCACGCACGTTCCCCGGCCATGAATACATTTGTAGCGCATCTGTAACTTCCGGTGAAAAATACTTATTTGTTGAATACTTGCCATTAGCTTCTTCGAGAACATTATTCGCGAGCGGTAAGATATCCTCAGTGCGCTCTCGTAACGGTGGAATGTTCAGGTGAAGCACATTCAAACGGAAAAATAAATCACTGCGGAACCGTTTCTTATCCACAAGAGATCGCAAGTTCTGGTTTGTTGCTGCAATAAGCCTGAAGTCCACATCAATAGCTCGGGTACCACCTAGTTTAGTCAGTTTTTTTTCCTGAATCACTTGCAGCAGCTTTGCCTGCAACTCTAGAGGTAGCTCACCAATTTCATCCAGCACCAAGGTGCCACCATTGGCAAGTTCGATACGCCCTACCTTCCCCTGCCGGCTGGCACCGGTAAACGCTCCGGCCTCGTAACCAAACAATTCTGACTCAAGAAGGTTTGCAGGGATACCGGCACAATTAATTTCCATCAACGGGCCGTCTAAACGGTCACTTTGCTTATGGATAAGACGGGAAATAACATTCTTACCAACACCGGACTCTCCGGTTATAAGCACGTTGGTATCTACAAGAGCAACCTTGGAGACATACTCAAGCACCCGCTTCATTGCAGGGCTGATAGCTACGACACCCCACGATGACGGATCTGGATTCAAGACAATCTGATTTCCATCAAGTGCGGTATTCAGCTTTTCGTATTCGTTATTCAACTTAAGGAAGTAGCGGGAATCTATTGTGTAACTGATAACCCATTCGACATCACCTGCGTCGTCGAAAATAGGCACTCCCGTAACAACATTACGGCCACCAAGCTGGTTATCTTCAACAATGGTTACAGTCTGTTTTCCTTGCAATACAAGCGAAGCTACAGAAGGACTATAAAACCCCTCTGCTTCCATCTCGGCAGCTGTTCTGCCGACAATGTCGCTTTTAGAAATACCATATGTTCGTTCGAAACAACTGCTCACCCAGATAACAACGCCCAGTTTATCCACAATAACAACGTTATCGTGCATAGATTCGATCACAGAATACAGATCGTGCAACTCCGGTAAGTTTGCACGAATGGGATAAGGCTCTGCCAACAAATCCCGCATCCCGCTTTCATAAGGAGTGTAATTGCGCATACACGATTCCTAGTGAAAAAGGTTGAGTGCGACTGTAACACCGACCTGCCAACCGGACTACAGCCTGCTATACATGATATGCAGAAGCATATTTTCTTTTAAAGTTGTGTTGCCGACACTAGCAAATGCTGTGCTCTCAGGCAAACCACACATGTACAAAAAAGCCCGGAAAGTCTTCCCCCCGAGCTTTTTTATTTCTATCTATTCAGGTTACAAAACTCCATTAGTGCAACGCTGCTGTCTGAGCCTGAGCCGCACGCTCCTCGTCAGTCATATTATCTGCATCGTAATTTTCAGAAGCAGCAAGACGCGCCTCCCACTCAGCAAGCTGTGCAGGATTTGGAGGACCAGTCATAAGACTTACGACAACAAGAACAACCGCACTGCTCAACATACCGTAGATAATAGTATGTGCTGAAAACGCACCGTAGGTCATGATGCAAACGGTAGTAACTATACCGCTGACGATGATGGAGTACACAGCACCCTGCGCAGTTGCTTGACGCCAAAAGAAGCCTGCAACAACCGGTACAAAGATACAGCCGGAAAGCAATGCATATGCGATATCAAGCGCATGCATAACGTCACCGATAACAACCGCAAGGAGGAGCACCACAATACCAACAGCTAAGGTAATAGCGCGGGAGAGGAACATCTCCTGTTTTGAATCCATGTCACTGCGGAACGGTTTAACAAGGTCGTTAATAATAAGTGTGGAGGACGCGAGAATCGTGCCGCTCACTGTAGACATAAGTGTGGAAAGCAGGCCAGCTACAACCATGCCGAGCAAGCCGCTTGGCATTACTGTTACAACAAGCTGACCAAGAGCTTTCTGTGGCTCATCGAGATCTGGGAGCAGAATAAACGCAGCCATACCGCAAATTGCCATTGCGCCACCCCAGAGTACAGAGAAGAATCCAGCTGTGACGGTACCAGTAGTAGCGACCTTGCCGCTTTTTGCTGTAAACACGCGCTGCCAGATATCCTGACCAATCATAATACCAAGGTACATGAGGAGGAAGTACATAAGAAGCTGATCCCAGCCGATGGCAAACGGATCAAAGTATGACTGAGGCACTGCATTGAACATAGCATCAAGTCCGCCCGCCTTATCAATGGAAAGCGGCACGAGGAAACCGAACACGCCCACCATCATAAGTGCAAACTGAATAACATCTGTGATAGTTACAGACCACATACCACCAAGCAATGTGTACAGCAGGGAAACGGCACCACCAGCGATCATGGAGGTCACCATATCCCATCCGAAAAATGCATGGAGAATTGTGCCGATTGCAATAACCTGCACTACAGCGATCATTGCTGTGTAGATACAGGAGATAATTGCACTGATATAGCGTGCGCTGGCTGCGTAGCGTACTTCCAGCATCTCACTCAAACTGATAACACGAAGGTTAGCCATTTTACTGGAGAGCAGTATCCCCATGCTCATCACACCAAAGCCGTACATAAGTACAACCCATGAGCCGGAAATGCCGAACTGATATGCAAGCTTTACGGAACCAAAGGTAGCACCGCCGCCGAGAATAACACTGGCAAGACATGGGAAATACATCCAGAAGCGTAAGTTACGTCCGGCAACAAGGAAGTCCTCGTTGTTCTTAGCAAAAAAGATCCCGGCAATACCACACCCGATCATTACAAGGAAATATCCGATGATAATTAGTAAATCGATAGACATATATTACTCCGTCCCAGCTTGTCTTTTGTTATAGGCAAGGCATGACAAAAATGCATGCATGATTCCAGCAGCAGCAAATGATGTAATGTCAGCAACATCAGATTCTGGAAGCACTTCAACAAGGTCCATGCCAACAAGGTTCTGGTTCTGACAGGATTCAAGCACCAGTTTCAGTGCTTCATGTGTGGTAAATCCACCGATCTCCGGTGTTCCGGTGCCCGGTGAATATGCAGCATCAAGGAAATCAATATCAAAAGTCACAAATACTGGAGTACCCGGAGTAATACGTTCGCGAATACGTTTAACAGCAGCTTCGATGCCAATGTGATGCAATTCCCATCCGGTAATCACATCCATTCCGCTTTCGCGGGCAAAATTCAGTGCATCGCGGCTGTACAGAGGACCGCGAATGCCTACCTGACAAGATTCTTCAGGCTTAATTAAACCTTCTTTGATAGCCCAGTGGAAGGTTGTTCCATGGTTGTAAGGCTTACCAAAATAGTCATTTCCTGTATCGGAATGAGCATCAAAATGAATCAGCGCAACCGGCCCGTGCTTTTTAGCGACAGCACGCAGCTCCGGTAAGGTTATAGAGTGGTCGCCGCCCATAATTACAGGAACAGCGCCTTCCTGTAACACAGCTGCTACACCTTCTTCAATTTTTGCAAAGCTCTCTTCCAAGTATCCAGGAACAATATCAATATCGCCACAGTCCATACCTGTACACTCTTCAAAAATATCTACGTCCAAAACTTCATTATAGTTTTTTAAGATAGTAGAAGCTGCACGAATTGATTCCGGACCAAAACGACAACCAGGCTTGTATGATGTCGCGGTATCAAACGGAACCCCAACAATTGCGAAGTCTACCCCCGCTGCTGTAGCTGCGTTAGGCAAACGCATAAAGGTGCGTACTCCGCAAAAACGTGGTGATTCTAAAGAATTAACTGGTTTACTCATAACTTTCCTCCTGAGATTGCCCTGCCCATGGGACAGTCTCAGCAAAACAAACGGGCATAACTCTCAATATAAAAATAAATCCACCATGAAGAGCATGGCATAAATTTATCTAGGGACATTGCCAGACTAGGGCAGGGGTATGCCCCTATTAAGGCAAGCCTTATGCCAAAACATAACCAGTTAAATTTTATTGATTATATCGGTAAGAAAGTTTTAATCACTATTCAGTTTTGAATAGATTTAGCCACACAAAATGAAAAACGACTATTTTAACAGAACCTTATCTCCTATTCATTTTTGAATACCCCTTAATCACGATTGAATACGGTGTATGCAAAGCTTTTATGACTTCCCATCGCAGAAGCATATTTTCTCTATTCACCTTTGCTAGCTGAAAAATGTATTTGCGACCCTGCTCCAAAGTCCCTCACTTTTTATTAACAACTGAAACGACGCTGTCAGCTTTAAAAAAAATATCGCTTCAATATCTGCGTGCTCCTCCTCGTAATTCTATTCAACACAGACTTGAGCTGCTGAACATAAAAAAAGCCGCTACATCTGTAGCGGCTTTTTACTAGCAAGATTTACAAACCCTACTGCTCAAGAGCTCGATCAATTCGAGCAAGGGTACGCTCTTTGCCGATAATCTCCATAACGTCAGGGAGGTTAGGACCACCCATAGCACCCACAAGTGCCACACGTAATGGAGGGCCTACAGCTTTAAACTTAAGGCCATTATCAGACACGTAGTTACCCATAACTTCGTGAGTAGTGTCTTTAGTAAACGCTTCGAGTGCTGCAAACTGCTCACGCATATTTGCAAGATGCTGTTTGCCTTCTTCAGTCAGTGCTTTTGTCACTGCCTTTTCGTCAAACTCATATTCAGAATCAGCAAGAAGCATAAAACGCATTGCATCAACAAGACCAATAAGGTCTTTCGCACGATCTTTGAAGAGAGGAACCATAACGGTCAAGTCTTCAGCAGACATTTCAAAGCCAGCTTCTTTTACAAACGGTGCAACAAGCGCTGCAAGATCAGCATCTGAAGAATCTTTCATGTACTGAGCGTTAAGCCAGAGAAGTTTGTCTGGATCAAAACCAGCAGCAGAAGAGGACAGGTTCTCAGTGGAGAATTTCTCGATCAGTTCGTCCAGAGTAAAGATCTCTTGATCACCGTAAGACCAGCCAAGGCGCACGAGGTAGTTTACCAGAGCCTGTGGGAGCAGACCCATTTTTTCGTATTCCATTACGGATTTTGCGCCATGACGTTTAGAAAGCTTCTTGCGGTCAGAACCGAGGATCATTGGTACATGACCAAACTCAGGAACTTCCCAGCCAAGAGCTTCATAAATCATAATCTGCTTAGGAGTGTTGTTTACATGGTCATCACCACGAAGCACGTGGGAAATACCCTGAGAATGGTCATCCACCACAACTGCAAGGTTGTAAGTAGGAGACCCATCGCTACGGCGGATAATCATGTCATCAAGCTCTTCGTTGTCAAACGCAATGCTGCCTTTAACGAGGTCTTTCCATACGGTACGACCAGAAAGAGGAGCTTTAAAACGCACTACACGGCCTTCTGCTTTTTCGAGACCAAGCTCACGGCATTTGCCGTTGTACTTAGGCTTCTTACCATTAGCACGTGCTTCTTCACGCATTGCTTCTACTTCTTCAGCACTACAATCACAGTAGTATGCCTTGCCTTCTGCAAGCAGCTGATCAATGTACTTGTTGTACAGGTCGTCGCGCTGGCTCTGGTATACAGGTTCTGCATCCCAGCTAAGGCCAAGCCATTCCATAGAAGCAAGAATTGCATCAGTGTACTGCTGCTCAGAACGTTCTCTGTCAGTATCTTCAATACGCAGAACAAATTCACCGCCATGATGACGAGCAAGCAACCAACTGAAAATAGCGGTACGAGCACCACCAATGTGTAAGTGTCCGGTCGGGGACGGAGCAAAACGTGTGACTACTTTAGCCATGTAACTATCTCCTAAAAAATATAAAAAACCTAATGCATTATAGGTATTCAATCAAAGCATAAAACAGATACTGCCAACATACCGTACAGATTGAAACAAGTCTGTACAGTAGCACCCTTAGCCTTCAACAGCTCGGGCTTACGGAAACTATATCCCTTCGGATGCGCCGTAATGTGCGGGTTGTCGCAATCTGTTAATCTTCAGCGGCCTCAACAGCCTTAACTTCAGGCACTGCTTTCAGAACAAAACGCTCTACAGTATTACGCAGGGTCATCTGGGACATCGGGCAGCCTTTGCAAGCACCAGTAAGGCGAACAGTCACAATACCACGCTCAGTAATATCTACCAGCTCAACATCACCACCATCATTCTGAAGGTAAGGACGAACTTTATCCAACGCTGCTTCTACTTTTTCTCTCAGAGTCATGTCTTATTCCTCACAGGTCTGTATATGATGTGCCGCACTTCTATCCCCGTTAAAAAACGGTGTCAAACGAAGACAAAGGCAAGCCGCACTTTGCGCTGTTACGAGAAAAACGTCAAACCCGCACACATAGCCGAATCTGACGTTTTTCTTACAATCTTTAGTAGATAGAAAAAAAGACTGCACTAAACATGGCTGCGAACGCTCAATTCGCATGCAGTTTCTACTTTTCTTCTGCCAATTCCACTACGAACTTCTTAACGAAATCGATCGGGTTATAGCTCTGTTTAGCTTTACGCAACCCTTCGTCATCCAAATCCTGCTCACGATTTACATAGGTAAAACGGGAGCCTTCGTCATTCAGGAAGAAGTTATTAATGGCCTGATACACGCCTTTGTAATCCGTTTTGCCCTTTTCAAAATGGATTACAACGGTCTCGTCATTAATCGCCTCCGCAACGGTGTAAGCAATAACTTTGCCATCCACCTGAATGGAGCCACCAATAAGAGAAGGAATCACATCCCACTGCTCAAGTACACGGCGAATTGCATCGTTTTCTGCAAGCAAGGAGTGAGATTCTTCACACTCACGCCACAAGCACCACTCTTCCTGCATTTCAAGCACCCCTTCCACGCAGTCAGCAGTCATTGGCTCATAAGTGTAGGTGTAGTTTTTCTTGAACTGGTTCACGAGGTTCTTCTTTTTATGAAACTTCTTCCCGCGAAGTTCTGCAAGCTCCTCCACACTGTAAATATAATCCCACTGACCACGATCTTCATGCGCAGTAACACGGTCACCAAGCTTTTCTTTCCAGATTTCAAGAAGACGTTCCGGGACACGATGAAAGGTACGAGCCTGCTTCATGTATGGACACCCTGTCCAATCCACGTTGTTCCAGTTACCAATCGGCGCCCAGTAACGAACTACAGGGATATCAGAATCTGCAGTGGTAGACTGACGGATCCAGACCAAGTTCTCTGTCCATGCCCATTCAAGGCTATATTCATCTGCCCAGCCCCATATGTTTGTGAAGCTAAAGTCAGATGACTTGGTATTGCTTTGAGCCAAACGCTCCATGTATTCATCTTTACGATCAAAAGTAATCGGTTCAAAAACAAGTTCTTTCATTAAAGACTCCTACACAGCCGGAGCGGTCGAATTTTTACGTTTAACCATGCTGAAACGATACCAGTCGCGTCGCATGAAGATATAAAACATTGTAGTAGACTGAAATGCCTGTGAAATAAGCATGGCAATATAAACACCTTCCGCATCTTTAAAAACCAGATGCCCGAGGACATAGGCCACAGGAAGTCTAACCAGCCATGATGCGCTGCTGTACACCCAAAAGTTATATATTGTCGCACCGGCACCAGTCATAATGCCACCAAGAGTCATACTGGCTACGGTGAACGGGATAGAAATGATATTATACTTCAAGTAAACGGCAGCCTGAACAGTTACACCAGGCTCTGGTGCAAGAAATTTTGCCATAGGCTGAATAAATGGCCAGAACCCGATGGCAATGAGAGACATAATCCCGCATGCAACTCCCAAGATACGCAACCCGACACGCTTGGCTTCCACTTTGTTCCCTGCACCGAGAAAATGCCCGATCAAGATACTTGCCGTCATGTTGAAGGCAAAGGCAGGCAGGAACAAAAGAGACTCAATACGCATGCCCGCAGCAAGTCCGGCAAGGGCTTCAACTGCGTTAAACGGCAAAGATGCGACAATGGCAAAAAGAACAATGTATCCTGTATGCCACAGTGCCTGAGTTCCTCCGGCAGGCGCCGCAACTTTAACAAGGTATGGCAGAGCACAGCGCACCCAGCGTAAAGGAGCAAAGGAACGCTTAACCAAAATCTCACTCCCAACCAGCACACTAAAGTTATAAATAGTGCCACCGGCAACAGAGAGCAGTGTCGCCCATGCAACCCCTTTGTAACCAAATTCAGGGAAGCCAAACCAACCAAGCCCGAACCCTAAGTCCGCAATGGCATTAACTATCGCAACAATAGCAATGGAGCGCATAGGGACAAAAACCATCATTTTTGCGCGGAACACTGCGTTCGTAATAATAAACACATAGTATACCGGCAGCAGCACTAAATAAATCTTCAGGAAATACATTGCGATGGGATAAATTTCTTCCGGTGTCTGCAATATTCCCAAAAAGACATGGCGGAACACCCAGCCCAAACCGGAAATACAAAGACCACAGAAGAGTCCCAGAATCACAACTAATCCCACATACCGCGCAGCCCTGTCATGCAATCCAGCACCAAGAGACTGACTAATGGCAGCAACACAGCCATTGCCAATCGCAATAGCTATGACAAAAAAGAACATGGAGGTCTGGGAAATCATTCCCAGCGCCGCCTGAACATTAGGATTTATCTGACCTGCAACCCATACATCAACAAAGCCGATGAAAAAATGGAACATCATCATAAGAATCTGCGGCCATGCGAGATTCCATATGGCTTTATATGACGTAGGGTCAGTTATCTGTTCTGAGTTACTCATTAAATTATTACCACGTAAAAAGTGTTGGAGTGCAGAAAGTAATACGGATGAAGGAAAAGTACAGCCTGAGAAGTACAAATACTACTTTATACGTAGAACGGTGTTCGCCTCAAAAATGCTGTTCAGAAAACACTCCTCACGTCACACTGAATCAGGACGTGCGAATCTTTCGTATGATATTTTGCAAAGTGTAATCTGAGATAAAAACATCGATACCTATTTCAGGCAAAATAGAAAAATTATGCAGCCACTGCTTTCAGAAAAGACAAAAAAATGATCAGCCCCTCTGTCATGCCCATCAACGATGCATGTTATCAACGCATTCCACACACAGACGGTCTACGGACGCTGAACGTTACAAGCAAGTGATACAGAAATCTTACAGAATATCGCCGGAAAAAAGACGATGCTCCACTCCACCTTCACCAAGCAAAAGCAACATGCCATCTGTAGAAACATCGGTCACAGTGCCTTGAATCTTTTCTCCACGAACCTGAACGCTAAGCTTTTTACCAACAACATCTGTCAGTTCTTTCCAGCGAGTAAGGAGCGGTGCAAAGCCCTGCTCTTTTACAAGCAAATACCAATACTCATAACGAACAAGGTAGGCCTGTAATAATTCCACACGGGAGATGCTCTTCTCTGCAGCCTCTTCAAGAGAACATGGAGCCGTACGTAAATCCGGCACCAATTTTTTGGGTAACGGACGCACATTGATACCAACACCGGAAACAACATGTCCGACAACATCGCCAGAAAGGAAAATTTCAGTGAGGTTTCCAGCAACCTTGCAGCCATTGATGAGAACATCATTAGGCCACTTGCACACAGGAAGAATACCCGTAATTTCGTGTACGGCTTCTGCCGCCGCAACGTTGGTTAACAATGTAATAATCGGCGCTTCATTCGGCGCGATATCCGGTCGTAAGATAACAGACACATACAGTCCGCAACCTGCCGGAGAATGCCATGTACGTCCCTGCCTGCCACGACCACCCGTCTGCTCATCCGCAACAACGAGTGTCCCTTCTGGAGCATCGGTGAACGCAAGTTGCATGGCTTCAATATTCGTCGACCCGACAGTCGGTAGATAATGCACACCGCGCTTGCCAAAAATTTTCGTATTCAATCCCTGTCGCACTATCTCTTCAGTCAGCAACTCGGCTTTGCGCAACAGGCGATACCCCTTGCGTGTAACAGCTTCAATCTCGTGCCCCTGTCCGCGCAATACAGCAACATGCTTGGACACAGCAGCACGTGAGATGGAAAACAGCTGGCTCACCTCCTCACCGGAAATATACCCATCTGTTTTTTCTTGCAGTAATTCCAATATCTTTTCGCGAACTGCATCACCTTTTAACGCCATCTCCACTCCTGATTGTAAACCTTACAACATCTATCAAAGTTGACAATAGTAGTACTCTCAGCTAGTTCTTCCTGAACAACAACATTGAATATCCAGCCCTGCGAATCACTACCAACGCAGGTTCACGGGAAAAGCTTCCCTGCTGATTGCCGGATAATATACTCATTTATTTCAGAGAAATCATATGACCACTAGTGCTTCAACTGTGTACGCCCTGTGCGAAGAGGTTGTCCAGTCAGGAAAAGGTATCAGCCGTACTGATGCTGAACTGCTGATAAATCTTCCGGAAAGCGCAACGCTTGATCTTCTTGCAGGTGCACAGCGTATCCGCTCTACTGTGACAACCAACGCGACATTCACCTGTGGTATTGTAAACGCCAAATCAGGTAAATGCAGCGAGAACTGTTCCTTCTGTTCACAGTCTAAGTACCATGACACGGGTGCGCCCATTTATCCACTGATCGCTCCAGAAACATTACTCGCCCGTGCAAAAGAACTAGAAGCAGGCGGCGCACAACGGTACGGCATTGTTACCAGCGGCATGGCTCTTTCTGATAAAGAGCTGGACACCGTCTGCGAAGCAGCACTTGCCATTACCACCCAGACCAGCATCAAAGTATGTGGTTCTCTCGGCCAACTTTCACCAGATATGGCAGAACGATTACGTCAGGCAGGTTTCTCCAGTTACCATCATAACCTTGAGACTGCCCGTTCGCACTTCTCTACCATCTGCACCACACACGAATATGATGAGGATATCGCATCCGTACAAAACGCGCTTAATGTCGGTTTTCGTGTCTGCTCCGGCGGCATATTAGGTCTTGGCGAAAACCGCAACCAACGAGTTGAACTCGCCTGTACCCTGCGTGACCTCGGCGTACCTTCTATCCCGATGAACTTCCTTACTCCGGTCAAAGGTACCCGTCTTGAAAACCAGCCGCTTCTTGCACCATCAGAAGCACTTCGCGCCATTGCAGTCTATCGCTTCATTCTTCCTACACAGGACATTCTGATTGCAGGCGGACGCGAAAACACACTCGGCGAATTTCAACCACTCATCCCTATGGCAGGAGCCAACGGTCTCATGATCGGCAACTACCTAACCACAAGCGGACGCAACATGGCAGACGACATCAACATGCTTACCAGCATGGGCGTTTTATAAGGAGCACACATGAGCACAACTCAAGAATTACAGCATATCGACCGCACCAACGTATGGCACCCGTTCACTCAAATGGCAGAATGGGTTCAGAACGATCAACTCATTATTGAAAGCGGTAAAGATAACTGGCTCATCGACACCGAAGGAAACCGCTACTTAGACGGAGTATCCTCCCTGTGGACAAACGTACACGGCCACTGCGTACTGGAAATCGACAAAGCCGTACAGGAACAGCTAACCAAAATCGCCCACACTACGATGCTTGGTCTTGCAAGTGTTCCTGCAACAGAGCTGGCAAAACGTCTTGTAGACATCCTACCGGATGGACTGACCCGTGTGTTCTACTCCGACAGCGGCTCAACCGCCGTGGAAGTTGCGCTCAAAATCGCATTCCAGTTCCAGCAGCAGGCTGAAAAAGGTGACCCGAACCGCACCAAATTTATCTCCATGCAGAACGCTTACCACGGTGACACCATCGGTTCTGTAGCTGTAGGTGGTATGGACTTATTCCACGCAACCTACAAGCATCTGCTCTTCCAAGGTGAAAAAGTCACCACGCCGTACTGTTACCGCTGCCCGTTCGGCAAAGAAAAAGCAAACTGCAACCGTGACTGCTTCCAACATGTAGAAGACGTACTCGAACAGCACGGCAGCACAGCTGCAGCTTTCGTTATCGAGCCGCTTGTACAGGGCGCAGCAGGTCAGATCATGCACCCGGAAGGCTACCTCACCCATGTCCGCGATCTCTGTACACGTCACAATGTCATCCTCATTGCAGACGAAGTAGCTGTTGGATTTGGCAAAACCGGAACCATGTTCGCCTGTGAGCAAGAAAACGTTACGCCAGACATCATCTGCCTCGCAAAAGGCATCAGTGCCGGATACCTGCCATTAGCAGCCACCGTAGCGTCAGAAGAAATTTACAACGGATTCCTCGGCAAGCACGAAGAGTTTAAAACATTCTTCCATGGCCACACCTACACAGGTAACCCGCTTGCCTGTGCAGCTGCCATCGCCAACCTCGACTATTTCGAGGACAACAATGTCATGGAAAAGCTTCAGCCTAAAATTGCCCATCTGCAAAACAGACTGGCTACCATGTTAGAACTCGAACACGTTGGCGAAATCCGCAACCACGGTATCATGACTGGTATTGAGCTGGTGCAAAACAAAGAAACCAAAGAACCGTTCGAGACGGCAACGAAGATCGGACACAAAGTCTGTATAGAAGCGCGCAAGCACGGCGTAATCATCCGTAACCTTGGCGATGTTGTTGTGCTTATGCCGCCGCTCAGCATCACGCTCAGCGAAATCGATCTGCTCTGCAACGCGACAACTGAAGCCATTAAAGCTGTTACTGAATAGTTTTTTTGCCTCCGGCGGCCAGAGAACCCTTTTGTAAAAGGGCTTCTCTGGACTCTCCTAAAACTTTTATTAGCGAATCCAATCCGTCACTAGCTTACTTTAATGACTTATGCCCAACAGATTACGAGCAAACAACAACCACTTAAAATCAGACGCAATTTCAGTACATTTTTATTTACGTCGCCATAACAATTAAGCCCCAAAGGACATATGCTCCCTTCCCCACTTCGCTAATAAAGTTTTTTGGAAAGGGGTATGGGGAAGAACCTTTTTTGCAAAAAAGGTTTTCCCCAGCCGCCGGAGGCAAAAAGTATGACCCTACTTACTGGTACATTTACATTCCCTGCCGACGAATCGGCACTGAAAGATCACTTTCCGGATAGCCCTATTATTCCGGGTACGCTGATCATCCATAGCTTTGTGAGCGTATTGCGAGAAAACATGCCGAACGCGGTGTTAAGCGTGAGCAAGTTTCGCTTCAAATCATTTGTAACGCCGGACACGTATGCGTATTCCATTGAACCAAGGCCGTTCGGATTTACTTGTACGCTGTTTAAAGATGAGGTGAAGGCTGTAACTGGTCGTATTCTTGTCCATGTTGAAGGAGAAGGCGATGCATAATCTTTCTATGCGCCTTTCCGGCGAACATGCATGTATCTTGGGTGCATCCTCCGACTTGGGAATGGCTATAGCCCGACGATTATCCGATGCGGGCCTTCGACTCACCCTTTCTGCTTGCTCGAATAACGGCTTAGCACGTTTAAAGACAGCGTTCCCCACCGCAACAGTTGTTAAAATCAACATGGAAAAGATTGCTCACGACGTTGCAACACAATCTGGGGAAGCGATTGATACAGCTTTGGGAAAAATCGATTCACCGGACTACCTTGTAGACTGCATGCAGAGTGACTTCGAAGCATTTGTTGCTGGCGCAGATGCTACGGACATTGCCAAGTACATGGAGACCAACATTTCGGGCCGAGCTATTTGCCTACGACATATTTCTAGAATGATGCTGGCGAAACGATCAGGTCGCTGTGTTTTTATTTCTTCTACGGCTGCAGCACTCCCTAACGCGGGACAAGGATTTTATGCGGCTTCCAAACAAGCTGGCGAGGCTATTTACCAAAATCTCGGCATTGAACTTGGTGGACGTGGCATTACCAGCTGCTCATTGCGACTTGGCTATGTGCTGAGCGGTAGAGGAACCGCATTTATTGAAAACAACCCGCAAGCAATAAAACGAATCCCTGCGAAACGTGCTGCTACTCCGGACGAAGTAGCCTGTACCATAGCTTTTTTACTCAGCGACGAAGCACGGATGATTAACGGCACAACTATTACAATGGATGGCGGTTTAACCGCCTGTAAGTAAGGATATATGATGTCTATTTTCGAACAGGTACAATCTGTTATCACTGAGGTTCTTGAAGTTGAACCGGAAGAAGTAACCCTTGAAACATATATTCTGCGCGACCTTCCAACAGAATCAATCGATCTGATGGAGTACGGCGTAGGGCTGACCAAAGAATGCGGTGTTTCTGTTCATGATGAAACAGTATTCCTCCGCTCTTTCCGTATGCACTTGGCTGAAGCAGAAGACAAAGGATTTGAGCCAACAGCACATCTTCTGAGCGTGTACCCGCACCTTTCTTCTGACCGTGTGAATGAAATGTTGCACACAATTAACGAAGGGCCTGTTCTGCAGGTGCGCGACATTGTTGCGTACGTTGAACACGCAAAACACGCTTAGGGAACACCGCCATGCGGAATCGAGTCGTCATAACAGGCACAGGGTACATTACCTCATTAGGTAGCACTTCTGAAGAAATCATGGATGCAGTGCGCCAAAACAAGCCTGCTTTTGCAGCCTCTCATGACTTTGAGGAGTGCGTGGATTGTCCTGTTCAAGGCTTTGATCTCACCGCATCTACCGGGCGATGGAAAAACAAAAAGTATCTTTCACGGAGCGCACAGCTTGCATTGGCTGCTGCCATCCGTGCTGCTGAAAATTCCGGCGTAACGACTGACGTGCTGAATGATGCAGGCCTCTTTGTCGGAACCGGCCCTAACTTCGATATCAGCTCCGACTTCCCGAATATTGAGAACGGCAACATGGACAGCGTAGACCTTGCTGCCCTGTGGATGCTCCGCTACCTGCCCAACACGGCAGCAAGTGCCATCAGTCAGTTCCTCAATATTCATGGAGAAAACTCCACCATCGGCACTGCCTGCTCAGCGTCTACACAAGCCATTGGCGAAGCATTCCGCAAAATCAAAGATGGATACCTAACCGTTGCATTAGCAGGCGGCGGTGACTCCCGCATCTCCCACGGCGGAATGCTTGCATACAAAAAGGCACAGGCAATCTGGAATAAAGGCGGCAATCCAAACAAAGCGTGCCGTCCCTTTGATACTGAACGTAGCGGTTTTGTCGCAGGTGAAGGTGGTGCCATGTTCATCTTAGAATCTCTAGAACATGCACAAGCACGCGGGGCTCATATTATCGCTGAAATATGTGGTTACGGAGCAACAATGGATGCTCACACTATGACGGCACCGCATCCTGAAGCAGTTCATGCTGAAAAAGCTGTACGTTCTGCAATTAGCGAAGCAGAGATGACGCCTGAGGATATCAATCTCATTGCGGCGCATGGCACTTCCACTCCACTTAATGATCAAATGGAAGCAACCATGCTTGAACGTATTTTCTATTCACACAACGAGAAGCAGCCATGTGTCACAGCGGTTAAATCATGGGTCGGTCATTGTACCGCAGCATCAGGTGCGGTGGAGCTGAGTGTCCTTCTGACATTACTCAGCAAAGGCGTTGTACCACCAGTGCGAAACCTCACATCGCCTTGCTCAGACAAAATCAACTTCACTACCAAATCAACGCAACTTTCAGGCAAAAACATCCTGCTTGAAAACTTCGGGTTCGGTGGTCAAAACAGCGCACTAATAGTGCGGCTCTGGTCATAAATGCAGTACAGCAAAACCATCCACTTTGACGTAGACAGGTTCATCATGTTGGACAGTATTACGCACTATGCAGCCGAAACACTCACGGCTGAAAAAGAGTTTGTAGACGCTCCTGCATACCTTGCCCTTGAAGCGATGGCACAAACCGGTGGTCTACATTTTAGAAAATGCATGAACTTTTCCCGACATGCCTTCTTGCTTTCTATCCAGCAGTCCCCACTGCTTCCTGTAGAAACATTTTCAGGCTGCGCCACAACCATCGTTGTACAAACGGCAATGACTAAATCCACAGCTGCCTATGATATCTCATTTACTTGCCAGCAGTTGCACATAGAAGGATCTTTCCTGTTTGGAAGTACAGAGTTTGGTGAACAGTTTTCAAAAGACTCCCTTACAACCCATTATAGAGAGTTATTTCAATGCTTACAGAACGCCTACGACGCTCTATCAACGTTCGAAAAGACTCCGGCTTGTACCGCGATCCTGTCACTGTTGAGAAGCAGGTCGGTAGCCGTGCGTTGGTTGAAGGGAAGGAGCTGATAAACTTTGCTTCAAACGACTATCTTGGATTGTCACAAAATTCCGAGTGGCAACAAACGCTTAGGGAATGCTTTACCACACACGCCCCTTCTGGCACTTCCTCCCGTCTTGTTACTGGACACAGCAAGTTCACAGAAGACGTTGAGCGGCAATTTGCTGAGTATTTCGGATACGAGGACGCGATGTTTCTTCCGAGCGGATATCAGGCTAACCTTTCGATAATATGGGGACTGTGCAGCCCAGCTGAGACTTTGTTTTATGACAAACGAATCCACGCAAGTATGGCTCAGGCTCTTCCACAAACGGGAAGTACATTGCGAGGGTTTGCCCACAGCGATCTGAAGCAACTTGATAGAAAGCTGGCTGCTACTGATTCAGATTCTCCGGTAGTACTCACGGAATCTCTCTTCAGCATGGATGGTGACATGCTGGACACACACGCCTTTGAAATATTACGCCGAAAGTACAATTTCTTCGGAATAATAGACGAAGCACATTCATTCGGGGCGCTAGGGGCAAACGGTACCGGCATCGCTCACGGCTGCACAGACATTGCAGTTGGCACCTTCGGCAAAGCGCTCGGCATGTTCGGAGCATTCATATTGATGCCCAAGGGCTTCAAAGAATTTTTCCATAACTTCTCATCGCCTGTGATCTATTCCACGGCGATGCCGGAAGCTCATGCAGCAGCAGCTGCTGCGTTACTCAGGAAACTGCCGGACATGGAACCGGAGCGCGAACATCTGGCACACGTCAGTACACTATTACGTACTGAATTACAGAGTGCCGGATTCACCATTCAAGGTGACGCGCACATTGTTTCCATTGAGATTAGTGATGAAATGAAAGCCGCAACAATTGCGGAAAAAATGCGGGAAGACGGTGTGCTTGCTTTTGCATCGCGCTATCCGACCGTACCAATGAACAAAGCTGTCATACGAGTAAGCATGACAGCCTTGCACAGTACTGAGGACGTACACACATTCGTCAACAGTATCAGGGGGTGGTATGACAGAACCTAATCCGTCATTTTTCGTTGTCGGTACAGATACCGATGTGGGTAAGACAGTTGCTTCCCTGATGCTTATGCGGTTCCTGATAAGAACGGGGCACACGCCTTATTATTGGAAACCAGTGCAAACAGGCTGCCTTAGCCCGAACGATGCAGGCGCTGACGCCAGCTTCGTTCTTAAATATTGTCCAGAAGTGCATCAGACTGCTGCCGATGCCACTGGAGCCTGCTTTAACGCTCCCAAGGCTCCATTCTACGCTGCCCGTGATGAACAGAGCAGCGTAGAAGTGGAAGACCTTTTACGCAAACTGGCATATTTACGTAAAAATAATACCCTGGTGGTAGAAGCTGCTGGAGGACTGTTAGTGCCTTTCAGCCGTACACACATGTTGGCGGACATGGTGCAAATGGCCGTCGAGCGGTTCGGGATCAAGCCCATACTCGTAGCACGAGCCGGACTTGGCACAATCAACCACACGCTTCTTTCCATTGAGGCGTTGCATCACCGAGGCGTTCAACCGGCAGGGATAGTGTTTGTGAATAACAAGGAACACCGTACACCACAGGCGATGCTGCAGGAAAACATGGAGGCAATCTCCACATTTTCAAACTATTCTGTATGCGGATGTATTCCGCACATTGAAGACTTTTCAAACCCACCCGAAGAGGCAATCAATCTCTTCGAAAGGATAGTTGGCTAGGTTTACCGAATGGAACACGGCAAACCTGCCAACAGAATCGTACCTTCGTTACTTCGTCAGTGTCTTACCTAACGCCGTACATAATAATATGTACAGCACACTGGCGGAGTAACTTCTTGAGCATAATTTATTCACCAAACTCGTTGAGCAGTGCATCCGCTTCTGGATACATATTCAACAGATCATTCAGTGTTTCACGACGACGGATAAGGCGTGCTTCACCATTTTCCTGAATAAGAACTTCTGCAGGACGAGGACGCTGGTTGTACGGAGATGCCATTACATACCCGTATGCGCCTGCGTCGAGCATTGCGATTACATCGCCTTCTGCAATTTCAGGAAGCTGACGGTCTTTAGCCATGATGTCACCGGATTCGCAGATGTTACCAACAATGCTCTGTTCCATTGTTTCAGTAACTTCGCTACCGCCTTCACGGTAGATTTCCACATCGTGGAATGAATCGTACATGGCTGGACGCATAAGCTGGTTAAAGCCAAGGTCAGTACCGGCAAACCGTTTGTCACCGTTGTTCTTTACGCTGTAGCAAGTGCCGAGCAATACGCCGCACTCTGCTGCAATATAACGACCCGGCTCACACATGAAGCGGCCTGTGTAGCCTGTTTCTTCAATAAATTCTGTAATTGTGGCATGGAATGCTTCACCAAGCTTTGCAAGGTCAAGACGCTCTTCCCCTTCATACTTACGGTACGGGATACCGAAGCCGCCGCCGAAATCGATAATTTCGATTGCGTGGCCTTCTGCAACCCACTCTTTTACAATGGAAAGTAATACGCCCATTGCTTCAAGGTATCCATCTGGCTCCATGAAAAGGGAACCAATGTGCATGTTTACACCGCACAAAGTCAGGTTATGACGAGCGAGAGTAGCACGTACAGTTTCAGCGTCTTCAGGGTTCACGCCAAATTTGGTCAGTTTGCCACCGGTAACAACCTTGGCGTGGTGACCAGCACCGATGCCCGGGTTAAATCGGATGACAACCTTGCCGCCCGGATTCAACTGCCCGTACAGATCCAGTTGGGAGAGGGAATCCACACTCACGTATACGCCACGATCAATGGCGAACTGGAGTTCTTCAGCAGAGACGTTATTGGAAATGAACAGGATCTGCTCCGGCTTAAATCCGGCGGCAAGGTTCATGACAATCTCACCCGGGGACATTGCGTCCACCACCATTCCTTCCTCTTGAACAATCTTGAGGAGGTGAATATTCGTATTCGCTTTCGCAGAATAGTTTGGTGTAAAAGCAGGATTATCAGAAAGCGCCTGAATTTCACGACAGCGAGTACGCAGCACGTTTTCATTGTAAACATACAGCGGGCTGCCGTAAGTTTTTACAAGTTCCATAGGGGTATTGTTGCCGTAGAAATTTACACTATCAGTGTAGCTGGAGCGTACATTGCTCATGCCGAAATCTCCTAATTAAATTCCTCGTATTTTGATAAGCTCAATCTCGTTTAAAAGAGATTCACGCATTAGCGATACGAGGTGCTTGTTTTTTGAATAGAGACACTGCCCTTTGCTTACTTCGAGCGTGCCAACTATAACTTCGCTGGTATCAGCGATAATGCGCACATTCTCCGCCGGTGCTTCGTTATGCATAAACACAATACCGGGAAGGTGCGGGTCCTCATCAGATAAAATCACCACTTTTAACCCACGCTCGATACAGTTCTTCAATTCGGGCGTAAGCAATTTTACTGTTGAGGAGGAGACAGAAAGATACACCCACCCTTTTGCCAGCAGAATCATATTCCGCATTTTATCAAGAGTGTTCCCATATCCGGAAATAGTGAGATACGGTGCTTCTTCTTCTTCCTGTTCCGGTAAATTTTGATCCAGAAACTCTAATGTCGCCTCACAGGAGCGACGCAAGTTTAAAATCAGTTCTTCACGTGGAATTGCAATATATTTGCTGGAATCCTCGGAAGAAACAATAGCCCCACCTTTTTCAACAAGGCTGGACAACGCAGCATATGCATTGGAGCGGGAAATGCCGGAAACCTTTGCGGCTTCGTACCCTGTCATGGCACCCATTTTACAGAGAGTTACGTACATTAATGACTCCTGCTGGGTAAAACCAAATTTCTTCAATGCTTGAATGAGTTCCATTTCTTCTCCTGCGTAGTTCTTACAAGTACTACTATTTCAGATTTCAATACTGGTCAAGTATTCAAGAGTAATTTTTTAACTTTTTTAACGTTGCTGGCAGCGTTCTAGTTAGAGATATAAAAGCAGCCCAATAACGTCCGGGGAACTAATAAAAAATAAACGCCAAATAAAATATAACAACTTGTAGTTGCATGTCTTTTTTCAATCATTAGTTGTCGACATACACCTACATCGGCAAGCCTGCTATTCACGGGAAGCCATTTAGAGGCACCTGCAATAGAACGCACCAACTACCTGCTTCCCCGCTGCGTATTCCAAGCGCTCAAATATGTCCATGACGAAGATTTCATGCCCCTTCAAAGCCTTCTGGGCCTTAAATAGGGATTGACTTTCAATAGGCGAACAGTCATCCTATCATACCACATTTTTAACAAGGAGACCTAAATGGCACAGGTCAAGAACGGCGATTCCGTAAAAGTTCACTACACTGGCACCCTCGAAGACGGCTCTGTTTTCGATTCCTCCCGCGAACGCGAACCACTCGAGTTTACTCTTGGTTCCGGCATGCTTATCCCTGGTTTCGAAAAAGCTGTTGAAGGTATGACTGTTGGTGATTCTACTAAAGTTACCATTCCAGCAGACGAAGCATACGGCCAGCGCAATGACGAAATGATCATTGACGTTGCCAAGACTCAAGTGCCTGAGCACATCACTCCTGAAGTGGGTATGCTTCTGCAGCTCGAATCCGAAGGTGGCATTATGGAAGTAGTTATTACTGAAGTAAAAGACGAAAGCATCACCCTTGATGCTAACCACCCTCTCGCAGGTAAAGACCTTACCTTCGAAATTGAACTCGTTGAAATCGACTAATCCAGATTTCGTTCGAATAAAAAAGCCCGCGTTGTAAATAACGCGGGCTTTTTTCGTATAAAGATATTTCATACATTTTAGATAGTGGACTCACGTTCGCTTTTATTAACTTTCCCCGTAAAGAGTATAAAAAAAGCCCCACTCAACCGAAATCGAGCGGGGCTTTGTATTTATTATTGCTTGCAAGTTACAGCAGTTTACCAACCTGAACGACTGTTACCGCTACTGAATATGCAAGGGCTGTGTTGAACACTACAGAAAAGAGTGCCCATTTCCATGAACCTGCTTCTTGTTTTATTGCAACTACAGTTACAAAACACGGTGCGTAAAGAAGCACGAAGAGAAGGAATGCAACCGCAACGCTAGGTGTCCAGTTAGAATCCTGTGCGATACGCTCTGCAAGTGGAGCTGCTTCTTCAGGATCAACATCACCAAGAGAGTATGCAGTACCCAGAGTAGATACGATAACTTCCTTCGCTGCAAAACCACCTACGAGAGCAATGTTTGTACGCCAGTCAAACCCAGCAGGACTCATGATAGGCTCCAGTGCAACACCGATAGTACCTGCGTATGAATTTCTGAGAGCAGCTTCTGCTTCAGTGTTTTCAATTTTGAGAAGCTCTTCCTCAAGACCTGCAACAGGTGCACCAGAAGCTGATGCAGCATCAATCTGCTCCTGAACAACGGTCTTCTGTGCATCAAACGCTGCGACCTGATCTTCCGGAAGGTTCGGGAAAGTCATTGCAGCCCAGATAAGGATAGAAATAGCGAGAATAACAGTACCGGCTTTCTTAATGTACTGCCAAGTACGCTCCCAAGTATGGATGAAAAGACCACGCATGGTTGGGAAACGATACGGAGGAAGTTCCATTACGAACGGAGTTGCTTCACCCTTAATTACAGTATTACGAAGAATTTTAGAAACAATCAGCGCGCAAGCCCATGCAACCATGGTAATCATAAACATGACCATAGCCTGATCTTCTTTAAAGAACACACCTACAAAGAGAAGAAATACAGGAAGCTTAGCGCCACATGCCATAAATGGAGCAGTGATGAGGGTTGCCAGTTTCTCTTTAGGGCTACGCAAAGTACGTGCAGCCATTACACCTGGCACAGCACAACCACCAGCAATACCACCGGAAACAATAAACGGCATTACAGAACAACCATGCAGGCCGAAGAAACGGAACACACGGTCAAGCATGTATGCAACACGCGCCATGTAGCCGGAGTCTTCAAGGATAGCGATCTGGAGGAACATGAACATAATGAGCGGAACAAAGCCCATTACGCCGCCTACGCCATCGATTACGCCAGATACAACCAGAGACTTCAGCAGGCCATCCTGCATATTGGTTTCAACAGTTTCACCAAGCCAACTGAAGAAGTTCTCAAACCAACCTACTGGGGTTTCACTGAATGTAAAGGTGACCTGATAAATCAGGTACATGATACCCAGCATGATAATCGGACCGAGGAAACGGTGAGTTACGATGCTATCAATTTTATCTGAAAGCGCAACACGATCTGCGGCTTCATCAAGACGGGTCACAACACCCTGACGGATAATAGAAGTGATGTAGCCATAACGGTAGTCTGCAATCACTGCTTCAGGGTATGTTGCCAGTGTGCTTTCCAGATGCTTAGCAACATTTTTAACAATCTCTTCCAGCTCTGCAGATACAGGATGAGCTTCGCGGCCGAGCTGCATGATCTCGTCATCGCTTTCAAAGTACTTAATCGCAGTCCAGCGAGCTGGATAACGGTCTGTAAGAAGATTATTCTGCTCAATGAGAGAAATCATCTTATCCAGCGCAGGATCAAGGTCTGGACCGTAGGAGATGGAAATAGGCTCCCACTTTTTACCCTGACTCTCTGCTGCGCATTTAACAGTTGCTTCCATGAGGTTTGGAATACCTTCACCGGTACGTGCAACAGTTTCTACAACAGGTACACCTAACAGCTCAGAAAGCTTATTAAGGTCAATTTTCATACCCTGCTTATTCGCTTCGTCCATCATGTTCAAAGCAAGAACGATCGGTGCACCCATTTCCATCAGCTGAATTGCAAGATACAGGTTACGCTCAAGAGCGCCTGCGTTAAGAACATCGATAACCACGTCTGGACGCTGGTCAGCAACTACGTTACGTGCAACGATTTCTTCCATTGTGTATGCAGTAAGGGAGTAAGTACCAGGCAAATCGATAAGATGGATTTTGTTGTCACCAACAGTAGTGAAGCCTTCTTTCTTATCAACAGTAATACCCGGGTAGTTGCCCACATGCTGACGAGCACCAGTGATTGCGTTGAACGCTGTTGTCTTACCGGAGTTAGGGTTTCCGGCGAGAGCAACTTTGATCTCTTTAGACATGAAACATTCCTCGTATACAGAAATTTTGTGGCAGATTCTTATTAGATGCGTTCTACAGCGATGTAATCAGCTTCGTTGTTACGCAAAGAAAGGGTAAAACCAGTAAGACGAAGTGCTACAGGGTCCTGCAAAGGCGCACGCCCCACAACCTCAAGCTCAGCACCGGGAACTAGTCCCATATCACGAATTCTACGACCGAGCTCTCCGATTGCAGTAATTGCAATCACTTTAGCTTTTTCCCCTACTTTTAATTCCCGCATAGGAATTGGATTAGACATTCGAACCACCCTTTTATGAAATTGAAAATCTCTATCAATTAGACTTGGTAAAAAAAGTGTGCCGTGTTCGCACACTGTCGGACCAATCTTCTGTTACTCTTTGTGTGAAGAGCAACCGCAGCTTGTTTTTGTATCTTGTGAAATTAAGCCGCCCGCTGAACTGCATCCTCCGCAGTCGCTTCCGCAACCACAGCCGCCAGATGCACCTTTTTTCATAAAGCGACGCACAAGATAACCAGCTGCTACAGCGACAATAGCCGCAACAATAATAGCATCCATCATGGGACACCTCCGATTATCTATCGACTACACAGCGCGTGTTACCTTACAAAACAACCGGTTAAGTTTTGTCTGCAACGGCAAAAGGAGCATCCTTTCACCTGCGAGTATGTATATACGCGAACCAAACTGTTATAAAGTGCCCACAGCCGGCACGCGCTCTTGAACTTGTTCGTTATCTAAAGGTTCACATTCCAGCTTGCATGCAATGTCATCACCCAAGGTGAGCATACAATCCTTTACTCTAAAGCTACATGGAGAGCAGACTTCAACAACGGTACCTGGAGTTAACCCCAGTGCACACAATCTACCCCGCAGCTTAGGCTCTGAGCAAAACCCTTTAATTCGAGCTTTACACCCAGCAGGTAAAGAATTCAATTTACGCTTGCGCTTACAGCATGGCATATGTGTCCCTCCAAAACGTATGTCTAGTGATTATGCAAATTGAAAATGATTGTCAAGGACATTGAGAATGTAATTGAAAATTATTTTCAATTACACCAGACAGGCATCTTAATAAATATAACATCAGTTCCCGCAGTCATAATTAACATAAAGAAAGACTCCTTGCGCCAGTTTCTTTCAACCCGTATCCTAAAAGGTAATATACTGATTGTTTTATTGCTGAACTATGAGCCACCTCACACTTTTTGTTAAATTGACAATAAGCAGAGACTATACGTAATACCCAGACTCACTAAGTCAATGCGCTTCCTCGTTTTTTGTAACTTTACCATCAGGACAGATTATGCCCCCGTTGCTTACCGTTCAAGGATTAACAACTGTTTTTGATACTTCTACGCACGGCAGGCTAACTGCCGTTGACGATGTAAGTTTTTCAATTAACGCTGGTCAGTCATTAAGCATTGTTGGCGAGTCAGGTTGCGGCAAGAGCGTGACTTCGCTCTCTATTATGCGTCTCATCCCATCTCCTCCCGGTGAGATTATTAGCGGTAAAATCCTTTTTGACGGAGAGGACTTGCTTACTCTTTCTGAAAAAGAAATGCAGAGAATCCGTGGCAACGCTATCTCAATGATCTTTCAGGAGCCGATGACATCATTGAATCCCGTATTCAAAATTGGTGAACAGATTGCTGAGGTTGTACGACTGCATGAAAAACTGAGCAAAAAAGCAGCGTTAAACCGTGCCATTGAGTTACTGCACCAAGTAGGTATCCCTTCTCCGGAACAACGGGCAAAGGAATTCCCACACCAGCTCAGTGGCGGTATGCGCCAACGTGTTATTATCGCTATGGCTCTGGCCTGTTCTCCTCGGCTTATTATTGCGGACGAACCGACCACCGCTCTTGATGTAACCATTCAGGGACAAATCCTAGATCTTATGCATAAACTTGCTGAGGAAACAGGAACAGCCCTGCTCCTCATCACACACGACCTTGGAGTAGTCGCAGAAAACACTGATGACGTAATCGTCATGTACAGTGGAAGAATTGTTGAACAGGCAAGCACAGTCGCCCTTTTTGAAAAGCCTTTACACCCGTATACACAGGGCCTCATGCGCTCTATCCCAACCATCCCTGAAAAAGGCACTCCTATCCATAAAGGAATGCTTGAAACTATTCCCGGAGTTGTAGCCCCACTCTATGCGCTACCTACCGGCTGCCGTTTCAACGAACGTTGCAAGCACGCTTTTAATAAATGCAAAGAACTAGAGCCACCGTTGTTTAAATCGGATACCGACCGTGAAGTTCGCTGCTGGCTGTATGAGTAAGAACAAGGCGCTAACTAACGAGCGCTGATCATATGTTATAAAAGAATAAAAAAAGCCCCGTCCGAAAGGACGGGGCGTTTGATTTTTTTAGACTATGGAAGTGGTTAGCTACCAGAGTTAATCAGCTGCTGAAGGTAAACCTGATCCATACTGATATCATCTTGCAGAACAATCGTATGGGTTAAAGCTTCTGTTGAGCCATCCTGAGTAGCTGTCACAGTAAAGGTTGTATCACCACCGCTCTGACTAAACTCTGAAACAGTGTATGTCTCTTCACCATCACCAGAAATCACATCAGAGAACTGAAGGCTATCTTCATCAGACTTAAAATCTTGAATAAAGGTTGTCTGACCTGATTCTTTAAAGTCATCAGACGTGAACAGGAAGATATCTTCATCGCCACCACCATTCAACACGTCAAGATCGCCAGCACCACCGTTAAGGGTGTCTTGGCCATCACCGCCATACAAATAGTCGCCAGAGGCTTTTACAACTGAGACGTTGTCGAGGTTGATGCCGTTTTCTTGGTCACATATATCAAGAGGACAAGCATCATCAACATCACCATCTTGGTAGAACTTAACTGTAGTCTGGCCATCCTTAGCCTCAAAAGAGAATGATTCAGTACGACCTGTAGATGAATTAATATCATCGCCACTAAAGACTTCTGTGCGAATAACTGTTCCGTGGCTATCTATAATATCAACCTTGATTCCATCCTGCCCCGTCCACCGCTCAACCCAATTGCTATACTCATTATTCCAAGCATCAAAGTTAAGGGTATACGTTCCGCCAGCGTCAGTCTCTATTGTTTGGCTAATGAATTCTCCATAGCCGTAATTGTCAACTTCTACATAGGAATTTGGCCCGTTATGGTGAACCTCAATTCCGTTATCGACAGTCCAATTTCCATCTCCAACAACGCCCCCGCAATTGCCCCACGTAGAAGGATCCCAGTGGATATCGCTAGGAGCATCGGCATTATCACTTAAGCCACCAAACGAATCATCATCAATCAGCTCACGCGTGCTAATGTCATTATCACCACCATACAGCACATCGTTACCGATGCCGCCTTTAATGGTGTCTGCGCCTGCACCGCCGTCAATGGTGTTAGCGTTGGTATCACCAGTCAGGGTATCTGCTTGGTCACTGCCGATGAGGTTCTCGATACCACTTAAGGTATCACCTTCTGCATCACCACCAGAGCCGTTTGCGTCAGCAGTTCCATTATTGTCTTTATCTGTGAGATTTACAGTGACGCCTGCATGAGAATCTTCATAACTGACAGTATCAATACCGCTATCTCCACCAACTACCGGAGAAGCATTATGCCCTACGACTGTTGCATTTCCACCAATCAGATGATCAGCGCCAGCGCCACCAACTAAGAAGTCATCTCCGTCACCGCCGATAACAATATCACTGTCGAGGCCACCGTTAAGAATATCGTGACCACCTTCACCGTAGATAGTGTCGTTACCAGCACCACCACTAATAGTGTCGTCAACGGCGCGAACTGAAACATCATCAAGGAAGATACCGTTCTCACTACGTCCTTGAACCACATCTTCGGTAAATGTGATTGTTGTTGCTTCTTCCCCTTCTGCACCTTTAAACCGCAAAGAATAATTCTGCCATCCACCATGGGTGCTACCTGCCTTTGGGGTAAGAACATATTCCTCATCACCAATTCTAACAATCAACAGCTCATTTGACTCAACGTTACTACTAGTCTCACGAGTCACAGCCCTGAAGGTTAAAACATATTCTGTCTTGTCATTTGTCACTATTGTTTGGCTTAGTGCATCCGTCTTACCGGCAACATCAATTTCGACAAAATTATTGTTGTGATCATTAACTACTTCAGCTTTACCATTCTGCTTAGCATCACCATTCATTGCCTTCCAATGGGATTCTTCAGAAGGGCGAACATGGGTCCAGGTATTTGGCCTTGCACCTTCACTCAATATATCAAAGCTACCATCGGTGATCAGCTCTAAAGGATCTGAATCCCCAGCCGCAACGGTTGGTTCATTACCGCCGTGCAGCACATCGTCACCACCACGGCCTTCAATGGTGTCTGATCCCAGCCCACCGCTAATATCATTTGCTTCGCTATCACCCTTTAAGGTATCAGCGTGCTTACTACCGATAAGGTTTTCGATACCAGTGTAGGTATCGCCTTCTGCTTCACCGCCTGAGCCTTTTTTATCTGCAATTCCATCAGCTTTGACAGCATTCGTCTCATTGTCTTTTACATCTAACAAATCAACACGAACAGCGCTATCTGAAGCGGCATAACTGACAGTATCGCCCACCTCGTCATTCAAACCACCATTAAAGGTTTCAGTGGCTGAACCTGCAAGCATGGTGTCATCACCGGTGCCAGCGTTGATTGTAACCTGGGCGGAACTAACTGAAGAAGGACCAGACAGATCAATAACATCATCTTCATTGCCGGTAGTTATAGTCAATTTACTATGTTCATGCGCTTCAACAGAAACATGAACCTGTTTATTCTCTGCGGTAAAAACATTAACGCCTGAAGCTTCTGTTGTACCAACAACTGTTACATTTGTTGCTTCTGTAAATCTAATATTTTCAAAATCAGAAGCCTCAATAACAGTCTTGCCACTTCCATCAGTAACAACAAAATGCTCAACACCATTTGCAAGTTTTGAAATAGTAACGGTAAAAGGCTTGTCTTCACCTATTTCAAGAGTATCATTCTTGCTAGAGCCAATAATTTTCTCAATACCATTAAAAGTATCGCCCTTAGCAACTCCAGTACTTTGACTCGAATCAGACAAATTAACTGTTACAGCATTCTTACCTTCATACGAAACAGTGTCCGTACCGGAATCACCTTCTTTTGTACCACCATAAAAGTGATCCGCACCGTCACCACCAATGAAGAGATCATCACCTAATCCGCCTTCAAGGGTATCTGAGGCCTTACCACCATAGAGAACATCATGCCCATCATCACCAAAAATGTGATCGTTACCAGCGCCACCTTTCACATAGTCATTACCTAAACCAGCATGAATTTCATCATCACCATTGCCACCAAACACAAGGTCATGACCATCACCGGAATAAATAGTATCCCCGCCGTCAGCAGCATTATCCTTTGAAAATGTATGCTTAAACTTATCCCCAGCAACTTTTACAGCATTAGCATCAGTAGCCGAATTCATTTCTGCACGAGCGGTAGCAATGTTATCAGCAGTAAGCCCCACAGAGGTGCCACCCAAAACAACGTCATTCCCACTACCCGTAATAATGGTATCGGCCCCATGCCCACCTTCAATGTAGTTATCACCAGCAAGGTCAATAACCACATCGTTACCAGAACCTGCTTTGATGGTATCACCCTCAGCCTTCTGGTTTTGGTCAACATAGCGTCTCAACGCTTTAACATCACTGTTAGAGCCGTCTAAGTTTCCGAGAATATTTTCAAGATCACCCTTTACAGCGTCAGTAGTAGAACCACCAACAAGTAAGTCGTTCCCTGCTCCACCAGTAATAATGTCCGAACCATCTCCGCCTTCAAGGAACTGGTTATTCCCTGCTTTGCTGTTGCCAATAAGTATATCATTACCATCACTGCCGATTACAGCTTCAATGCTTGAAAGCGTATCACCTTCGGCTGCGCCACCTTTTTCTTTCTGACCATCTGAAAGGTCAACTTCAACCGGAGCACTAGAAGCAGCATAGCTAACAGTATCTATACCGTCACCGCCAACAAACTTCTCTGCAGCTCCGCCTGCAATCATGGTGTCATTGCCAGAACCTGCATTTACGGTAATTTCGCCGGAGGTAATGCCAGTCAGGTCAATTGTGTCGTTTTGATCACCAGTATACAAGATGCCAGTCACATGATTACCGGAAACGGTGATATCATCGTCACCACTCCAAGTGTGGAGATCAAGCTCTTTATCGAAGCTGCCTTCATGATCCTTAATTGTGATGATGTCGGCATTATCACCAGTTGTCACACTGAGTTTGCCAACATTTGATTCAGTTGTGATCTCAGTTGAGGTGTTACCGGCGCTTGTATCGGCTGTATAAAGGTCGAGATGCTTAACACCACCTTGAACAGTAACATTGAGTTCTGATGCAGAGTTAAATTTGAGTTGTTCAAAATCTTTTGCATTGATAACTGTGTCATCAGTTTCTGCAGTTACAGCAGCATTAAATCCATCACCTGCAGCTGTAATTAC
>NZ_FSRG01000006.1:430635-642298 GCF_900129975.1 Halodesulfovibrio marinisediminis DSM 17456 | reverse complement strand
TGGAGGTTGGGGTACACCCGATCCCATTCCGAACTCGGAAGTTAAGCCGACCATCGCCGATGATACTGCAGGGGAGCCTGTGGGAAAGTAGGTCGCTGCCAAGATTTATTTCTAGACCGCGTTTCAAGCGAAACGCGGTCTTTTTTTGTTTGAAAGATTGCTTGTAGTGAACGTGAGAGTGCCTGCTAGTTTCTAAAACTTACAGGCACTTTTTGCTTTTAAACTTGTTTATTGTCCTTAGGTGATAACTAGCCATTATTAAGGCAAAGCCCTTTCAATAGCTTGCTGTATTTTACAGGCGAGCCTTTTTTAGAGGAGATATCGCTGGGGCGAGATTTTTAGAGGAGTGATTGTATATCAAACTCCTAGTTTTTCTTCCAACACGTACGCCTCTGAGGATATAGCCAATTAGTGATTGGCATCTTAGAAATGACTTGAGTTGCTTCTTCATTTTTCGAATGTTTCCCGCGTTGTCTATTTCGGTATTTGTTGAATGATCTTCCGAAATCGTATGATCCCATTGAAAGCTCGATGCCTTCCATATTAATGCCGTGATTAATGCTTCAAAACAGCTCTTCATGTCTGTTTTTAACTTTTTCGATGTACTGGTTGTATGAGTGTAAAAAAAGCGCTTATCCGAAGATAAGCGCTTTTAGGTAGTAAGGTATCTGTGGTGGGAACAAACTCTATAACACAGACATCTTACCTCAGAATATTATTGAGATATTCTGGAGGTGCATATTTAGTAATTAAGCTTTTGTGAAAGCCACAGCACAAACTGGTCGAGTATGGTTGTGCTAAGATTTTTGCATTGAAAGTTTTGCCCGTTAACTGAAATGACGGGGGTTTTGTCGGTTAAGCCTCGTCGTGAGATTTCAAGATAGCAGGTGACTTCTTGGACACTGGCAGACAGCCCTTCACATTTTAAAATGGTTCTGAGGTGCCTAGCAGTAATCTGTGCTTGCGTTGTGTCTGGATCCAGAACTGTTATCTGGAGTGTAGTCATATGCTACTCTACAAGGCTGCGTATGTAGCGCTCTGCTTCAAGGGCAGCGATAGTACCATCACCCATAGCAGTTGTAATTTGACGATATTTTTTTGGACGAACATCTCCGGCAGCAAAAACCCCTGTGAGTGATGTAGCCATGAGCTCGTCTGTCTCAATATAGCCATCTTTATCCATCTTCAGTTGTCCTTCGAAGATTTCAGTGCCCGGTTTTTGTCCCATAAAGACGAAAATACCGTCGCACTTATATTCGGTGGATTCACCTGTTGCGACATTTCGTAATGTCACAGATTGTAACGCTTCCTCACAGTTAACTGCTGTTACTTCAGTGGAAAGTATAGCTCTGGCGTTGTCCCGAGAAGTTAATTCGTCCTGAGTGTGTTGTGCTGCGAAAAATTTGTCCATTTGTTCAATAAGTAATAACTCTTTGATTCCTTGATCCAGCAGAGCAATGCCTTCATCAAATCCACTGTTTCCGCCACCTACAACAAGTACTTTTTTGTCTTTGTAAGCGGCACCGTCACAGATAGCGCAGAAATGGACATTCTCGCACTCACCAGCCACTTCCAGAGGGATTGGCTTACGGCCTGTTGCAACTATTACAGCTTTAGCTTTGTAGACAATGTCATCTGCTTCTATGACTTTTTCTTCACCAGTAAGGTCTATAGAATCAATGCAGGCTGCTTCTTCTATGTCGACACCGAGAGCTTCTACTTGCTCCTGAATTCGTTCGACTAATTCCATTCCACCAATACTGGTGTAGGATGGCATATTTTCGATAACTTTTGTCCAGTTTACAAGACCGCCGCATGCATTTTCGTCAAGAATGAGAACACGCAGGTTGGCGCGGGCAGCGTAAATGGCAGAGGTCATGCCTGCGACCCCTCCACCAAGGATAATTAAATCATATGTTGTATTCATAACTTCTCAACCAGCAGAATTTACAGGGAAGTGTAAAGAGTTTTGAGTTCACGCGGGTTCATGAGACCGGTATGAACTTTTATGACTTCACCGTTGCGGACAAAAGCTATTGTTGGAACACGGTAGAATGAGAGCTTTTCCTGTAATTCAGGGTGTTTTTCACAATCAATGCTGAAAAATTCTACAGAAGGTGTTTTGGTTGAAAACTTTTCCAAAACTTTTTCCATATTTTTGCAGTGTGGGCATTGTTCCTTATGAAAGAACAGAATTGCATCGGTAAGAGATGCGAAAAAGTTTTCAATATGCTCATTAGGAATTGGGGTAATAGCACTCATAGTAATGTCTCCAAAGATTATTCATAAACAAGGGCAGCAAGTCCTTCTATGTCGAGAATTTGCACCTTGTTTTTAGGTAGCACTTTAATGAGCTTTGCCTTTTCAAGTTCCTTGAGTGACTTGTATAGCGTTGCTCTATGCGCACCAAGTATGCTGGCAATATCCTTCATGCGTAACGAGCCCAGTGAAATTACTTCATTAGCATGTAATGGCGTAGAATTGTAGCGCAGAAGAATAAATTTGATGATTCTTTGATCCAGCGAATCCAAACCAAGAGATGCAGTCTGGTTACTAAGTACGCTTAATTTTTCCGAAAGTGTCCGGATGATATCTTTTGCAATTTCCGGATACTGTGGGAGCATAGTCTCAACAGTTTTCCTGGAAAAGAAATAGACGGTAGCGTCCTGATAGCAGGAAAAGTAGCTACGTATTGGCCTGTTAATAAAGAACGGAGCCTCGCTGAATAACGAGTTCTGTTCAATATGCATGATGATTTTTTCCGCACCATCCCAAGACGTGCGCTTCATACGCACAACACCGGATTGCAAGTAGCAGAGCTCCTGAACCAGCTCTCCTGCATTAATGATAACTTCACCATGCTTGAATTCTTTTTTCCTTCCGAGGTGCAATACCTGCTCCCAGGCGTGGCTATCAACGTGAACTCGCCAGAATTCGTCAACATCGTGTGCAATCATGATTCGTCCTTTTCAATACAGGAGAGCCGATTCGGTTCTCGTTATCTATTAATTATGTTGTTCGGAGTTCGCCAATATGCAGCTTAAGTTGTTGTAGAAGCTCTTTAGCTTTCTCCGGATTTGTATCAATGATGTTCTTTAACTGGAACTGATCTGTTTTTCGATCATAAAGCTCATCGGATTGCGGTATAGAAACTTCAGCACCTGGAACACATGTCCACATTTCTTCTTTCACTTCCAACTTGGCAGATTGTTCTCCGGCGTTGCCGCCTGAGCCTGAACCGTCGTAGAAGATTTTATTCATGGAATCTGTATCAATTTCTTTTTGTAACCAGTGAATATAGCTGTAATCATGGGTTATTATCGACCATGACATACCGTAGTAACCAGCGATTGCAAAGTCACGAATCTTGTCGGTTTCGCCTCGCATTACCGGCAGTAAACTCATACCTTGGAGTTCATCAGCATCGAAGGTGTTAATGCCTTCATGTCCGGTTTCTTCAAGGGCATCTGATTCGCTAAGACCAAGTGCGTCGAGAATTGTAGCTGTAATATCTACGTTCTGGACAAAGCTGCTGATGCGTTTTCCGCCTTCAAGACCTGGCACGTGGGCAATAAGAGGAACGTGAACAAGCTCTTCATAGGGCCATGGACGACATTTACGCATGATGCCGTGGCCATGCTCTCCGGATCCCATAGGTTGCCCGTGATCTGAGGTAACGACAACCATGGTTTTTTCCCATAGTCCCTGAGCCTTCAATGAATCAAATAACTTGCCAAGCCATTTGTCCACGAGTGTTACTTTTTCAGCGTACAGTGCTCGAATATGTTCACACTCTTCTTCTGTCATTACTCCGTCGATTTCTGTCCATGGTGCAAGGAGAAGCGGGTTCCCTTTGTAGTCCGGGTTGTACGGGCATGGTCTTTCTTCCCATACAGAAGGTGGATCCCACGGCTCATGTGGATCAAATGAATCAAGCCAGAGGAAGAAGGGACGGTTCGGGTCGCGTTTTTCTTTAATCCAGTTATCGGCTTCTGAGATAACGACTGAAGCGTAGTTGTCTGCATCTGACTGCCAGTTTTGACGTTGGCGCAGGTAACATTCAGCTTCTCTGATTAATGATTTGCTGGATTCATCATATTCGCCGTCTTCATTTTTTTTGAGCCAGTTTGGAGAAAGGTAATCTTCCCCTTTGAATTTTTTATCAAGATGAACGTGACTGAATGTTTCGTGGTCTAATTCATGTCCGTTACAGAAGCGGACATAGTCAAAGCCGCGTGAATAACCGTACTTCGGCAATCGCATTGGCGGGGTATCGTAGATAAGGGCTGTCTGCACATCTCGACACCAGAGCAAGTCAGTGATCGTAGTGTCTTCTGTGGTGAGAGGGCGCCAGCCGCTATATGGTAATGTAAAACGTCCGGTCATCAACGCTCTGCGTACAGGGATGGTAGGGAGTCCTTCACTGTATGCATTTTCAAAGAGAAATCCCTTTTCTGCAAATTTATCCAAATTAGGTGTTTTTACTTCTTTGTTTCCGTAGCAACCAAGGTAGTTGAACTGCAACGTATCGAGCATGATGAAGACAACGTTTTTTATATTTTTTCGGGGCATGATAAATCCTTTAACAATTATGCTGTGGTGCTGTCTTTACTCAGGACGAGAGGGCGGACAGCTTCGCCTTTGGTATTGAAAATTCCGAATCCAGTGGCAGCGCATGCCATGGAGATAAGTGGAATGGTGTAGTTGAAAAATGCGTATGGCAGAAAGTCGACTGCGCTTACGCCAAGGACACCAAGGATGTAGAATGCATGTACACTCCATGGAACCAGAGGACAGCCGAGAGTGCCGGAATCTTCACAGGTTCGGGAAAGTACTTGCGGAGCGATGTCTGCTTTTTCATATGAATTGCTGAAGGCTCGTCCCGGAACAACAACAGCAAGAATTTGGCTGCCTGTGCCGAGGAGGATGATATAAGCTGCAACAAGAGTCGCGCCTACAAGGCTGGTGGCAGATTTTGCACCGCGCAGCATTGCATCAAGCAACACTTCAAGAACGCGTGCTTTTTCAAGAATACCACCAAAGGCCATTCCGCTTGTGAGCAGGAGTATTGTGACCATAATGCTCATAAGACCACCGCGGGAAAGAAGTTTGTTCAGTTCCGGTGAGGCAGTGGAAGCTTTGTAACCACGGGTCATTTGTCCTGCGAGTTCTGCAATGGTGGAGCCTTCAAAGAGGGCGATAGCAAGAGCACTCACGAGACAGATGACCATAACAGGTAGTACAGGCAGGCGCTTGTACGCGAAAATGATCATTAATGCAGGTGGAATGAATACAACAGGGGACAGGTTGAATGATGCCTCTAAGTTGCTGAGTATGACATTGATATTGGCAACACTGCCCGAATCTCCGGTGTGTGTGGAACCCAGCAACCAGTAGCCGAGCAGGGTGATGATGGCTGCAGGAACGGTTGTCCAGAGCATGGAGGAGATGTGTGTAAACAACGGAACGCCGCATACCGTTGCGGTGATATTGGTCGAGTCAGATACAGGAGACATTTTGTCGCCGAAGTAGGCCCCAGAGACAATTGCCCCTACTGTCCATGCTGGGTCAAATTGCATGGCTCCACCAACACCGAGCAGCGCAACGCCGATGGTGCCCATGGTTCCGAATGATGTACCGGTGGCGAGAGAGGCAACGGCGCACAGAACAAAGGTTGAAACAAGAAAGTGCTCAGGAGTAATGAACTTTAACCCCCAATAGATAATCGCAGGAATTGTACCGGATGCCATCCATGCCGGAATAATCATTCCGACAAGCATTAAAATAGCAACTGCCAGTTGGATACGCCCGACAGCAGAGAGCATGCCTTCTTGCAATTCTTCCCAGGAATAGCCGATTCGTAATGACATAATTCCGGCAAGCACAACGGCTACCAGTAATGGTAGAACCGGAGGTCGAACTCCAATTATTACAGTTCCGTATAGAATAACGGCAACGGGAAGGGAAAAGGTGAGAAGAGCCCATAACAGTGACGGTTTTCTTCTTTCAGAGCTCATGGCAACTCCTAACTGCAAGGGAGTATTGGTACAGCACTTTACCAAGCCAGGAATAATAAAAAGCGGTACTCCCAATCTCGCTTCATTCCTCCTCCTTTTTCACTGTGAATGCACGTTGGTATATCGTAGGTGCTTTCACAAAAAATAACCCTGCAATAATCAAACACAAGAGTCTGTTGCAAAGACAACACCTGTCATAAAAAAAGGAGAGCATATGCTCTCCTTTTTAACTAACGGTATGTTGGTGAGGTTATTTTGGCAGAAGAAGCCATAC
This sequence comes from Halodesulfovibrio marinisediminis DSM 17456, assembly GCF_900129975.1. Taxonomy (NCBI): domain Bacteria; kingdom Pseudomonadati; phylum Thermodesulfobacteriota; class Desulfovibrionia; order Desulfovibrionales; family Desulfovibrionaceae; genus Halodesulfovibrio; species Halodesulfovibrio marinisediminis. The sequence goes on along the minus strand of NZ_FSRG01000006.1, from coordinate 636,007 downwards.
CGCCCCTTTTGTATTCATGTGACCTGCAATCCACGTGGCATCTTCTCCGTAGCCGCTGAAGAAGTCCAAATGGTGTTTTTTAATGGCGCCGCCAGTGTCTTGTGCAAGTCCCAGTCCTTTAAGGCTGTCGCCATATTGGAAGGCTCCTTTTTCGTCTTTTTCTGGTAGTGGCACATCAAAAAGGAACATGCTTCCCAGAGGAATGAAAGACGGGTCTGTTGCCAGTGATACACGTGGTGTAAGAGGCTGCCCCATGGAGCCGTATGGGCCGTTGTCTGCAAGTCTGAAGAATACATAACTTGGGTTGGTGGCCAAAAGCTTGTAGGTCTCTTCAGGATTTTCATCAAAGTACTTCCGGATTGCCTGCATGGAGATACCATCCTTAGGCAGCAGCCCCTTATCGCGCATTACACGTCCCAATGAAACATACTTATGCCCGTTTTTACCGGCATACAGGATGTGCTTTGTGGAGCCGTCTTCCAGAATGAGTCTACCGGAGCCTTGAATCTGTAAAAAGAAGATATCAAGCGGGTCTTTTGCCCATGCAATTTCAAGATTGCGTTCTTCAAGTGCCCCTTTCATGTCAATGGATTTCCTATCGTAATAGGGAACCGCTTTACCGGACTCAATACGATAGTACGCACGCTGACTTTTCCAGCGTGGGTGAAAGTCTGCAAGGTTAAGAGTCATAAGGTCTGCAGGCTTAGAGTACAGCGGATATGCATAACCTGGCTTTTTTACAAGGCTCGCCTGTAAGGCCGGTTCATAGTAGCCGGTAAACAACGGATCTGCGTCGATTCTGTAGAATATAAAATGCTGCGCCAGAAGTTCCGGGTTGGAATCCAGCTTCGGTAACAGCAGTTGTAACCGCTCAATGGACGTGGCGAGTGTTTTCCATGTTACTTTCAGTCCGTATTTATTAAGTGCTAACTTGGACTGCGGCTTTCTGGATACATATTTGGCAGAACGCTCAAGAGCTGGCGCAAAATCCATCCAAGAGTGCATTCCTTGTTTGCCAATTGTGAGAGTTTGACTCACACTACAGGCTTCTGTGTCGCTAAGCTGTATGAAGCGCGCACCCTCCGGTTGTTCTTTAACCGGATCACTAGGTTCAGGCGGTGGGGGAGACTGGCTGCACCCTGCAAAGAAAAGTGTGGTTATAATAAGTAGGGCAGATAGAATCTGGGTAATGTTTCTGACAGTCAATTGCTTCCTCCAGTACAGTGTATGGTTAGTTTCTGTAGCATGGAATATTTTGAGTTCAAAGTCCGAACCATAAGCCCTTTTTTACCGAAAAGGTGATGTTACAGCTCTGATTATTGACGATAATGGTCATAATATGGCTCTGTTATGTCGTAATAGATGGGTGAGCTTTTGTTAGATTATATACGGATAAGGATACATTTTGGTTTTAGAAACAAAAAAAGAACGGATTATTCGCAAGGAAACTTTCAACGCGCTGTTTAGTGATTCAAGATCCTTGCCGGAATTACTTTTTGAAACTCCCGAAGAGGCTGCGGGCAGTATTGCTGCAATGATGCGTGGCTTTTGGAAATATGTTGATGATTGTGTTGAGCAGGAAGTGCCCAAAAACACTCAGACGTGTAAAAAAGGGTGCAGCTACTGTTGTTCACAGCCAATCTTTATGGATATATTTGAGGCGGTAGCTTGTATCCATTATATGGAGGGTGAGGATATCGTTACTGCTTTCGAGCAGGGATTCCCAAGATGGCAGAAAAACTTTGCGCCACAGCAGCCGATTTTATGGAAGGCATTACAGGAAGACAAGTGGGACGAGTTGGGGGCATTGGCTAAAAAGTTGAATGCACCTTGTCCGTTTTTGCTGAACAATGAGTGTGCCTGTTATGAGGCTCGTCCGATGGTTTGCCGTACGTGGGTTTCGAAGACTTTTAGATTTTTGTGCAGAATAAATTCTTCAAGCGTAAAATACACGCTTAAATGTCAGGATGAAGTGCATGATGCGTATAACCGTGTACTGCTCCATATCGCCACAGCGTTTGAAATTCCTTTGGCTGCAGGTGGTTGGACAACGTTGCCCCTTGCGTATAACTCTGTGGAAGGAAATGCAGCAGAGTTGCTGAAGCATGCAATCGCAAAGCACATAACATACAGCAGGTAAGTTACCGTGGAATATTCAAAACGGGTATATCTGATTGGCTCTCGCGGGTGCGGTAAGACTTCTGTAGGGGTAGGACTTGCTAGGCGGTTGAAGAGTCGTTTTACTGATACAGACGCTCTATTGTGTGAAATGCAGGGAAAGAGCGTTGCGGATATTGTCGAAGCTGAGGGCTGGGATGTTTTCAGGGATTATGAGTCTGCAGCGCTTATTAAGGCTACTGAAGGAGATACGCTGGTTATTGCCACTGGTGGCGGCATGGTGTTGCGGGAGCAGAACCGTTCATTTATGCGCGAGCATGGAGTGGTTGTTTTTATCGACGTACCTCCTGCTGAGCTTGCACGGCGCCTGAGTGTAGACCCGCTAGATAAGCAGCGTCCTTCTTTGACAGGAAAATCTCTTATTGATGAAATTGCGGAAGTACTTGCAGAGCGTATGCATTTGTATATGGAATCTGCCCAGATAACGGTGGATGGAACGCAGACTGTGGAAGAAATTATTGATAACATCGTGGAACTACTTGAAACGAAACCAGATTCATAGTTAGATAATCATAATTAATGAAAATATCTTCCTAACATGACGCGAGGAGAGCAATATGAAGATCGAAAAGATTCTTGTTCCGGTAGATGGCTCAGACTTTTCCCTAAAAGCTGTTGAATATGCTGCAGAGTTCGCACCCATGGTCGGTGCATCTGTTGTATTGCTCACTTGTCGCCTGGAAGTAACTTCTCTGTTAAGTAAAGAGTTATACGAAAAAGCGATTAAGGATCTTGATGGGCATGCACAAGCATTGCTTGAGCCGTATAAAGAGATTTTCTCTAAAGCACATGTACCGGTTACAGATATGGTTTTAGGTGGAACTCCTGAAGATGCCATTCTACAAGTGGCAAAAGGGGAAGACTGCGATATGATCATCATGGGCTCCCGTGGCTATTCAGATATTAAAGGCTTGTTCCTTGGCAGCACAACGCATAGAGTATTGCAACTTGCAGAGTGTCCTGTAACTGTAATTCGTTAAGAACAATTTTTCTGTATATAAAGGGGGAATTTTTCATAATGAAAGATTCCCTTTTCTTTTGTTTGAACGGCAACCAATGACGATTATTTAGTAAGGAGCCTGATTATGAGCGGTAATACGTTCGGCACCCTGTTTCGCTTAAGTACGTTTGGCGAATCCCACGGTGCGGCTTTGGGCGGCACAATTGAGGGTTGCCCATCCGGTATTGTATTAACTGAGGCAGACATTCAGCGTGAACTGGATTTACGTAAACCGGGGCAGGGTGGCATTGCTGCTACTGCGCGGAAGGAAGAGGATGCAGTACGCATTCTTTCCGGCGTGTTCGAGGGAAAGACAACTGGAACACCTATCGGGTTTATTGTAGAGAATACAGACCAACGTTCACGTGATTACGGTGATATCATTGAGAAATGGCGCCCCGGTCATGCAGATTTCGGGTTCGATCAAAAATATGGTTTTAGAGACTACCGTGGTGGCGGGCGCTCTTCAGGACGTGAGACCGTAAGCCGTGTTGCTGGTGGTGCAGTTGCTATGCAGTTGCTTGCAACTCAAGGTATTAGTGTGAATGCATATACAGTAGAGCTTGGCGGTATTCCTGTGACTTCAATTGATGCAGCCGGTGCTCAGAAGCGCCCATACTTTGCGGCGGAAGATGCTGTCGTTGACACATGGAATGAGCGTGTGAAGGCTGTGAAAAAAGATGGCGATACGCTTGGCGGTGTGGTGCAGATTGAAGCTGTGGGCGTGCCTGCCGGACTTGGAGAGCCTGTGTTTGATAAACTTGATGCCATGCTTGCTCATGCTCTTATGAGTGTCGGCTCTGTAAAGGGCGTGGAAATCGGGCAAGGTTTTGAAGCAGCGCGTATGTTGGGAAGTGAGAACAATGACGGCATGGACGTTAATGGATTTACTTCAAACAATTGTGGCGGCATCCTTGGTGGTATTTCTAATGGCATGCCGGTAATTGCCCGTGCGGCAATCAAGCCTATTCCGTCTATTGCTAAAGAGCAGCATACGATTACCCGCAGCGGTGAGCCATGCACAATGCAGATTAAAGGACGTCATGATATTTGTGCAATCCCGCGTGTAGTACCTGTATTGAAATCTATGGTCGCGCTTGTTCTTGCAGACTTACTGTTGCAGCAAGGTAAGCAATTTTTTTCGCCTATTTCAGGCGTTGTAGAACCTAGAGGGTTTGACGAATAATGTAACTGTCAGTACATGAGCCACATGCAACCTACCTTACCTATCGATAATAATGGCCAGAATGTTGCCAGTCTGGATGGTACACTTGAACGTATAGTCTTTCATAATGAAGAGAACGGCTATTCTGTGCTCAGGTTTAAAACTACAGCAGGTGACAACTACACTGTTGTGGGGAACATGGCAGACCCTCAAGTGGGGAGTTCTTTGAAACTCACCGGCGAGTGGGTGGAGAATGCCAAGTTCGGGCGTCAGTTTAAAATGCTTACGTATGAAACCAGCTTACCGGCTGGTGTGGTGGGCATTCGCCATTATCTTGCTTCTGGTCTTATTAAAGGCGTAGGTCCTAAGACGGCAGAACGCATTGTTGATGCTTTCGGTGAGGACACCTTTGCTATTCTGGATAACGAACCGGAGCGCCTTTCAACAGTAAAAGGTATTGGTAAGCGTACGGCAAAAGGTATTCAGGAAGCATGGTCAGAGCATCGCGGTATCCGTGACCTTATTATGTTTCTGCAACCGCATGGTGTTTCTACCGCATATGCAGTGCGTATTTATAAGTTCTACGGAAAACATGCACTGAGTGTTGTTCAGGAAAACCCGTATCGTCTTGCAATGGACATAAACGGCATTGGTTTTGTCACTGCTGATACCATTGCACAGAAAATCGGGTTCGATGTGGATTCCCCCCTGCGTGCAGAGGCGGGGACACTGTACATGCTCACCAAAACATCAGATGAAGGGCATGTGTATTTCCCGCTTGATGCGCTGGTGACTAAGACATCCGATACGCTGAATATTAGAGCCGATCTTGTTGAAGATGCTATCGACACGTTGGAACGTGAAGAACGTGTTGTTGTCGAAGAGCTTTCCAACGGTCAGGTTGCTGTGTACCGTAGCCGTTTTTATGCCTATGAAACCGGCATTTCAACATACATCAAAAAGATTCTTGGTTCTCCGAAAACAGTGCTTATCAAGGATCCTGATGAACTTGTTGACGAGGTTGTAGAAGGTCTCGGGATTGATTTGGCAGAAGAGCAGTTAGCAGCAGTACACATGGCTGTACGTACTAAAATGATGGTACTTACAGGTGGTCCCGGTACAGGTAAGACCACTATTACAAAGGCCATCGTACAGGCATACAAAAAGCTTAAAGCAAAGATTCTGCTGTGTGCTCCTACAGGGCGTGCAGCGAAACGTATGTTTGAAACAATCGGCGTGGAAGCGAAAACCATCCATCGTTTGCTGGAGTATTCTCCACGTGAAGATGGTTTTCAACGTAACGAGAATAACCCGCTGGCATGCAGTCTGATTGTTATTGATGAAGCATCCATGATGGACACCATGCTGATGTTTCATCTGCTGAAGGCTATCCCCCTCGGTGCGACAGTAATTTTTGTAGGTGACGTGCATCAGTTGCCGTCTGTAGGGCCGGGTAACGTACTTAAGGACGTAATCTCGTCTGGCGTTGTTGATGTGACGGAGTTGCACGAAGTTTTCCGTCAGGCTCAGGAATCGGACATTATCACCAATGCACATAAAATTAATGCGGGTGAAGTACCGTTTTTGGAATCATCAAAAGAGCGGTTGTCGGACTTTTACTTTATTCGACAGGATGATCCGGAACGTTGCGCAGCTATGATTGTGGATTTGGTAAAGAACCATATCCCGCGCCGTTTTCGATTTGACCCGATTGATCAGATTCAGGTGCTGACACCAATGCATAAAGGCTCAGCCGGTTCCGGTAACTTGAATCATTTGTTGCAGCAGGCGTTGAACCCGCAGCCGTTGTGTTTGAAACGAGGTGATCGTGAATATCGCCTTGATGACAAGGTAATGCAACTGCGTAATAACTATGACAAGGATGTGTTTAACGGAGATATTGGGCGCATCTGCGTTGTGAATACTGAGGAAAAGAAGCTGACAGTCCGGTTCGATGATGAAAAGAATGTTATCTATGATTTCAATGAACTTGACGAACTGGTTCCTGCATACGCTATTTCTATTCACAAATCACAGGGCTCAGAATATCAGGCGGTGGTAATTCCTGTTCTTACTCAGCACTATGTGCTGTTACAGCGTAATTTAATTTACACTGGTGTTACCCGAGGGAAAAAGCTTGTTATTCTTGTAGGAGCATCGAAAGCGTTAACGATGGCAATTAAGAATAATAAAATGCAGAAGCGTTTTACATATCTTTCGCAACGCCTAAGTGAGTTTTTGCAATAAGCCTTTCTTCGGCATGTTTCGCATTCTTTTTATCAGTTCTAATCTCTAATGATAGAGAGCAATAGTGTGAGAATATCAATCCCCCTGACTATTCAAATAGTCAGGGGGATTTTTTTTATAATGAAATTTGTTATCTTTACAGCGCGTAAAAACCGTGAGTATGGTACGGGCAAACTAGTATTAGAAAGAGTTACAGTGTGGGGATGGCTGTTGTCTGGTGGGACACTGAAAACTAGTGGGAGTATAGCGTGACTGGTTCAACCAATGTGCTGACAATGGAGGATGACCCTGTAGTAAGGGAAACCATTGCTGCATATCTGACGGATGAAGGATATTCAGTAACACAGGCCGAAAGCGGGTTACAGGGGCTTTCTTTGGTTCAGGAGAAGAATATTGATGCTGTATTGCTCGATTGGCGTCTACCAGACATTTCCGGTGGAGAAGTGCTGTCCAAGCTGGGTAGTGTCAATCCCACTCTTCCAGTGATTGTTGTATCTGGAACGGATGAAGTTGGCGAAGTTATTGACGCGTTAAAGCGCGGGGCATGGGATTATCTCCGTAAGCCGCTTAAGAACATGGACATACTTATTAATGCGATTGAGCGTAGTTTAACCAGAGCGCAATTATTGAAAGAAGCTGCGTTGGAGGGAGAGCACTTAAAAGAGTTGGTACGCAGCCGGACAGAAGAATTGGAAAGAGCAAACGCATTGTTGCGGCGGGAAGCAAAAGAGCGGCAGGAATATGCTGCTGCGTTAACGGAAAGTGAAGCTCGTTTTAGACAGCTTGTGGAAACAGTGCGTGAGGTGTTTTTTGTTCGAAATGCTCATACCAGAGAATTTACATATGTCAGCCCAGCAGCAATAGAGGTGTTTGGATTATCACCTGATCAGTTTGCGCTAAATTCAGACCTGTTGCTTAATATGGTGCATCCCGAAGATCGCGAACAAGCTATAGAAAAATCCTACCAGATTAATAACAGTCCGGTGCCACTAATATTTGAACATCGTTTTATTGTTGGGGAGGAGCAACAGATAAAGTGGATTAGTTTTCGCATCTTTCCTATACGCGATGCAGATGGTGTAGTTTTCAGACATGTAGGTGTTGCGGAGGATATTACGGAACGTAAACACTCTCACGATGCTTTGTGTGCCTCGCTGCGTGAAAAAGATACGTTATTCAAAGAAATGCACCATCGTGTAAAAAATAACCTGCAGCTTGTATCTAGCTTATTAAGCCTTCAGGCGCAGAGGATCTCTAACTTAGAAGACCGTGAGCGCTTTCTGGATTCTCAGCGTCGTATCCAGTCCATGACACTGGTGCATGAGGAATTGTATCGGACTGACGACCTTTCCTGTATTGATTTTAGCCACTATGTTGAGCAACTTGCGCGACGTATTGAACAGGCGTTTTCTGCTGTTGTTCCTGTTGAGCTGGTTGTGGATTTGGAAAAAATACACTTGTCCGTCGACACAGCTGTGCCGTGCGGGCTGATTTTGAATGAATTAATTTCCAACGTGTACAAGCATGCGTTTGTCGGCAGAGAGCAGGGCAGATTGTTCCTTTCCTCTTACCTGCTTGATGGTTCGATTGTGTTAAAAGTAGTTGATGATGGGATCGGATTCCCTAGCAATTTTGATATTACTCAGTCTAATTCCTTAGGAATGCAGGTTGTACATGCGCTTGTGGAACAACTATCTGCTGACTTGGTCATTACTGGTGGTAATGGAACAGAGTTCGAACTTACTTTTTCAGATTCAGGTCTTTGTCTGTTGCCGTAGCAGTAAGATAATATTGTTTAAGCTCGGAGAGCAGGATTGTGTCTTTAGATAGATGCACTCCTTTTTTACACTCTGCTTCGGTAAATCTTTGTACTGCAGTCTGTTCCGGCAGTTCTCGATGGTACGCGATAAACGGTACTGCTCCATGCGCATGGGATTTTGTGGCAGCAGGCGTTAAATGGTCTGCTGTTATAGCAATGCAAGCGCTAGGCATCTTGTCGAGAAGAATCGGTAAGAGTTCGCTGTCGATTCGTTCAATGGCTTTCCGTTTTCCTTCGGCATCACCAATGTGTCCGCAATGATCGGGAGCTTCTACATGAATGAAAGCAATATTGTTTTGTGGTTCCTGCAGGAAGGCTAACGCGGCATTTGCTTTTGCAGTAAGGTCAGTATCTGGATGGCCGGTGAACGCAGGGTGCGTGATGACTTGCATACCCGCCATATGCCCAAGGCCATGCAGGAGCGGAATGCCGGAAATGATACATGCATTCGACGTATACTTTGTGGCAAAATCAGGCAACGTGTATGCGTTGCCTTCTCCCCATAACCACAGGGCGTTTGTTTTGGCAGTATGGCTCGTAAGAACTTGTGAAGCTTTTTGGATGATGGCTTGTAATGACGCTGGATAGCGGCTCAACTCTCCATGCAATGGCATGTGTTGCAGCATATGGGGACCTGAGGTTACAAGTGGTGATTTCCCCTGCTGGGTAAGTTTACGGTTGTGTTCTTCAAGAAGAATGCGACCGTTTTTTTGTATCATCAGGTGACGGTACGCCTTGTTTGCCATAAAGGTGTAGGACGAATCGTCACATGCTGCGTTCAGTGCTGCAATGAGCACTTTTCCTTCCTTTTGGGTGAGTGAGGAGGCGCACGGCTCTGTAATAATCTCGTTTTCGGTACGGCAGAATGTTACGCGCCAAATGAGGTCGTTTTCAGATGTTTGAATCCCGAGTGCTGCGGCCTCAATGGGCGCACGTCCGTTATGGTATTTTGCTGGGTCGTATCCGAATAGGGACATGTTGCCTACGTCGGAGTCAGGACTGAAGCCATCAGGAATGGTATAGCAAAGACCCGCCACACTGTGGCGGGTCATAGAATCTAGAAACGGAGTCTCTGCACGTTCCAGAGGTGTGCCTTTAGGGCACAGGGAAGGATCGTCTGCTGCACCGTCAGCGATGCAGACTATGAGTTTCCGCATTACAGAATTCGGTAGAATACAGGCTCTTCGAGAACAAGGCCTTTTTCTTTCATGCCTTCCACTGCCTTGTGAACAGCTTCTGCACGTGCTTCGTGGGTAAGGAAGACTACAGATGCTGTAGTTTCAATACCATCTTTCTGGATTGCCTGAGCAATGGAAATGTCCTGTTCAGCAAGGGTGCCTGCGAGATCACGCAGTACGCCCGGTACATCCTGCACCATGACACGGAAGTAGTACTGGGAAGTAGCGTCTTCCGGAGCAAGAATGTCTGCAAGCGGCAGAACCTGTTTTACGTAGCCGGTGTTGTTAGGGGTTGCGCCGCGGGCAATGGTGAGGATGTCACCAATAACTGCACTAGCGGTCGCAAGGTCGCCTGCTCCCTGACCATGCATGAAGATAGGGCCACACGCATTACCTTCAAGGCGTACAGCGTTGTATGCGCCGCCTACACGGGCAATAAGCAGGGTGTGGTGTACCAGCATAGGGAATACACCGGCTTCGATTTTGCCGTCTACATTGCGAACCTGACCGAGTAGTTTTACGCGGTAGCCGAACTCGCGGGCAAATTCGATATCCTTAGGGTGAATTTTGGACACACCCACAACAGGCAGTTTGTTAAACGGATATTCAACACCGAAGGCAAGACGGGTGAGCAGGCACAGTTTGTGTGCTGCGTCAAAGCCTTCAATATCAAGAGTCGGGTCAGCTTCTGCAAAACCAAGCTCCTGAGCTGCCTTGAGGGCGGTGTCAAAATCAAGCTTCTTGGTGGTCATCTCGGACAGAATGTAGTTTGCTGTACCGTTCAGAATACCAATAAGGTTTTGTACCTGATTGCCAGCAAGGTTCTGCTTTAAGCTATCCAGAATAGGAATAGCACCGCATACGCTTGCTTCGTATGTAAGATGTACGTTGTGCTCTTCTGCAATGGCAAAAAGATCGTGGCTGTCTTCAGCAAGCAGAGCTTTGTTAGCAGTTACGATGTGTTTGCCTGCTTTAATAGCAGAAGTGATGAGTTTCTTAGCAGTGGCAATACCGCCAATAAGTTCTACAAGAACATCTACTTCCGGATCGTTAATAAGTACGTCCGGATCGTCTGTAAGTACTGTGCCCTCAGGAAGATCAGCAGCACGAGGCTTGGATAAGTCGCGTACGAGAACAGATTTAACAACAATATCTCTGCCGGTACGTGCAATGATTGAATCACGGTTCTCTTTAATAACTTTCAGAAGACCACTGCCAACAGTACCGAAACCGGCAATGGCTAAAACGAGAGGTTTATTCCTTGGCACAAATACATCCTTCTTTCTGGAAAAACTTTTTTATTCCTCGACATGCCTGATTAATGCGATGCTCATTTTCAATAAGTGAGAAGCGAACATATTCGTCTCCGAAGTGTCCAAAACCGAGCCCCGGTGAAACCGCAACTTTCGCTTCGAGCAGCAGTTTTTTCGCAAACTCCACTGAGCCTAATTCTTTGAACTGGTCAGGAATCTCTGCCCAAACAAACATGGTGGCCTTTGGTGAAGGAATGTTCCATCCTGCACGCTCAAGACCTGAAATTAATGCGTCACGGCGTCTTTGGTATACTTCGACTATTTCCTGCACGCAATCATCAGGACCGTTTAATGCAACCGTCGCAGCAATTTGAATCGGTTGGAAGATGCCGTAATCAAGGTAGGACTTGATTCTGGTAAGTGCATGAACCAGCTTTTTGTTACCAGCACAAAACCCGACTCGCCAACCAGCCATAGAATAGCTCTTTGACATGGAGTAAAATTCTACGCCCACATCCTTAGCCCCTTCTGCTTGAAGGAAGCTTGGGGGGACGTAATCGTCAAACGAAAGGTCTGCGTATGCCATGTCATGAATAACATACACATTATGTTTCTTCGCCCAGTCTACGACTTTTTGAAAAAATTCAGGAGTAGCCAGCTCAGTTGTTGGATTGTGCGGATAACTGAGCATAAGCACTTTAGGCTGCGGCCACGTTTGTTTTGTGGCGGTTGTCAAATCCTCAAAAAAATCTCGCCCCTTACCTATTGGAATCCTACGAACATCCGCTCCCGCAATAATAGCGGCGTATGTATGGATAGGATAGGTAGGGTCCGGTGCAAAAACTACATCACCCGGTGAGAGCATGGCAAGTGCGAGATGCGCAAGGCCTTCCTTGGCGCCCATTGTTGCAATGGCCTCAGTTTCCGGATCGAGGTAGACATTATATTTTCTTTGATACCAGTCACAAATAGCTTTACGCAAGTTCGGAATGCCCTTTGAGGCTGAGTAACGATGGTTAACACCTTTTTGCGCTGCTTCTGTAAGCTTATCAACAATATGATCTGGGGTTGGAAGGTCAGGGTTTCCCATCCCCATATCGATGACGTCGATATTTTGATGTCGCAGTTCCATTTTTAAATCGTTAACAACTGCAAATACATAGGGTGGCAATCTGTCGATTCTTGGAAAATCATTCATAGCGCATACTTCCTCTAGGCGTTTTCATTTTTTGTTAGAGTACAATTACACGCTGCACCTGTAAAGCTAGTAATAGCGGGGTCTTTAATGGGGGATGTTAATTTTTATGATTTTTTCATCACAAAAACAGATATAAAATGAATAAAAGATCAAAAAAAAATAAACAAAAAATAGAAAAATAAAAAAAGGACCGGTAGCAGCCCCGATGATGCTACCGGTCCAAGGAATTACCACCAGTATTCATATTTAATGAATGAGTGGTAAGGAGGTCGATTTATTTTTCGTAGAGCTCATTTTTAAGCCACTTTTTGATTTCGGGTGTAGGTTCAAACAAACCTTTTAGGTCACCATATTCTGCGAGGAAGACATTTGCGACACGTGGTGGAAGAGGTACTTCGATAAGATCGACTGCTGCTTCGGAGTTACGACGCACAAGTCTAACAACAGGTCGATCACCCCAAGTGTCTACTACGAAATATGTAGAGTAATCTGATTTTGAACGTACTGGAGGGTATTCTGCTCGCCAATCATTATTCCCCCACTCAAGGTACATTGTTACAGCATGTTCGGGGCTCATGTTCCAATCAATCTGTAAATCGCTGAATTGTGAAAGGTTGCTCATATTTCCTCCAATATAACCAAATGATATATTTTCCTGTTCTGTAAGTGGCGGGAAGAACTGCCACACTCTCCCCGCCATATTCTGCCTGTGAAGGTAAGGAATGCTTTTTCGCTTCGTTGATTTAATAGTAACTATTACTAATTAAGAGTCAAGCAAAAAAAAATGAAAAAATTAATTACGCATGACGATTTGAAAAAATTGTTATTTTTGTTAGATGGATGCGTTTTGTAGGGAAGGGGGAAAGTGCGCTTTTGGGGGAGCAAGGAGGATGTAATTTACTTTAATGAGCCAAGAATTCTTCAAAGTCCGCTTAGACTGGTGGTTTGCGGCAGCCACCTCAAATTATAAAATAATGCACTTTTCGATTTTGCTGCGCTAAGTAGGAATTACGAATAATCCGTATGCAATGGTGAGATATCCACTTTGAGCTGACTGTTTTTAACAACATATTGTTAAAAAAGGATTATTATGCAGCATTGTTCGTTTGAAATCTGCTGACCCGTTCGCCTCCATTTCTTATGCCTGCATAAGTGTGAATACGATGTATTCTGGATTTATCCGTAATTAAACGAAGAGCCCGATACGAAGATATCGGTCTTGGTGTGGTATTTAGGAACATGATGGAGATACACAAACCAGTATAAACTGAATAGTCAAACAGTTTTAAATGCTTGACCTAGTATTGGTTTTATGTGTTTATAGCGTCGCTGGAGAAGTCCTCTATCTCTATAGATGTTGCTTTGTGGGTCGAAGCGCATCAAATAGGTTGAGGCAATGAGTACGCTCCCACCGTGAGAGGTGGCCATCATGCTGATTGCTGAATCCTGTAGAGTCAAACGGAGGTTGTCATGAGACCAGTGAAATTCGCAAAACCTGAACTATTTGCAGATCACTTTTTCCAAACTGCCGAAAGTTTAGGTGTTGAGTTCACCCAGTCAGGTAACATTCTTACCGATGGGGGAAAGAACATTTCTAAGGGCAAAGTTGCCGCCATTTATCGTCGTTATGGAGATGAATGTCATGTTTGCCCGAGCTGTGAATTTAAAAGTGACTCTGTAGGACTTAAGCAATTTCGAATGATCGCAGAGAAGGCTTTGGGCTAGAATTCTTCTCTTCATTTATGTGACTTTGTAGCATGACTGGTGCCCGCCACTGCCCCCGCAGTGGCGGGCTTTTTACGGCACAGTTAACAGTACTTCTTCCTGAATTTGTTGAAGAAGTGAGTGTATTGGTACAACCAATTTTACGCATTGGTTGTGAACGCCGTACATTGATGTGCTGTGTGTAAGAACGATTTTTTGCGTTTAATAGCTTGAAAAGAAAGAGCTAATTTTGATTTTGCATACTAATGCAATGTGGAAGACTAAAAAAAGACAGCATCTAATTTTCTGATTTGTGGACGAAAAAAAACTAGCTGTGTAGGTTGACCTTACTTGTTGTGGCAACTTTATACGGCAAGTCTCTTCCTTTGTTGAAGGAAATTGTGTTGTCTATGGTGCTCTTAAGTCTTTAGGGTTCTTAAGTGCATCGGCTCTTAAAAAAGACCGGCATCTTTTTTAGGAGTAGGATCTGTTGGTAGTGCTTCAGGTCTTGGGAGTGATTTCTGGCGAATGATCCTCCCACACTCTGCAGATTTATCTGCACACCGATATGGCAATCGGTTGAAAAAAATCGGCGCTTCACAGTGGTATGTGAAACGCCGTTTTTTTTTGCCTTAAGCGTAACCAGCAGAAGATTAGCTCATAAAAAAATTGGCGGTAGACATTGTCTACCGCCAATTTTTTTATTTTTTACTAGATCTTTTTAATTTCGGTGTACCAGCTACCGGCTTTTTCGAGCAGGTCGTTGATACGTGAAACCATTGCGTGAGGATCTTTTAGGTAGCCTTCAAGCAACAGGGAAGATTCAAACAGTTGCTCAACGGTTTCTTTAACCAGTGCATCATCCTTATCGGATTTGAAGATGCGCAGCAGGTTGCGGACAATAGGGTGGTCAGCATTCAGTTCGAGAACCTTTTGGGGAATGGAGTCATCCTGATTCATCATGCGCATAATCTTTTCCATGGAAGATGTTGCGCCGTCCGGGCTGCTGAGCACCGCAGGGGAACCGGAAAGACGTTCAGATAAACGTACATCGGTCACTTTGTCGCCAAGCAGTTCTTTGATGTGTGCTAAAAGATCGCTCAGAGTTGCGGTTTCTTCTTCAGAAAGCTCTTCAGCTTTCTCTTTCTTCACCACGTCAGCAAAGTCCTTCAGACTTTCAGGAGCAACAGTCTCTGCTGCAACCAGATTGAACTCGCCCAATTTGCCAAGGTTATCCATCACAAATTCATCTACCGGCTCGTATAGGAAGAGAACTTCCAGTCCCTTGCGAGTAAAGATCTCGAGGTGCGGGTTAAGCTTAGCTGCTTCACGGCTGGTTGAGGAAATGTAGTAAATAGCTTTCTGGCCTTCTTTTGCACGTTCAACGTACTCATCGAAAGATGTGAGTTCATCAGCAGTTTCGTGAGTAGAAGTGTTGAAGCGAAGAAGTTTTGCAAAGCGGTCTCGGTTTGCGTAGTCGCTGTATCCAAGACGGAATACTTTACCATGAACATTCCAGAATTCTTTGTACGCATCAGCATCGTTTTTAGCCATGCGCTCAAGGTGAGAGAGAATCTGTTTGGTAACAGTCTGGTTGATCTTACGGATCAGAATGTTTTCCTGCAAAGTTTCGCGGGAAATGTTCAGAGGAAGATCTTCGGTATCGACTACACCTTTAACAAAGGAAAGGTAGTCTGGGAGCAGGTCTTTACATTCTCGCTGGATCAGAACACGGCGAACGTAGAGGTCAAGACCGTAATCGTCACGGCCGATGCTGCTTAAATCGCGTCCGAAAGTCGGGATGAATGCAAGGCTTGTGAACTGTACAGGTGCATCAACTGCGCTGTGTACAGTTGTAAGCGGGTCTTTGTCGTCAAAGGTGAGGTAGTTGTAGAACTCTTTGTACTGTTCTTTAGAAATGGAACTCTTAGGTTCGCGCCACAGTGCAGGAGTTGTGTTCTGGTGATCACCATCAAGGTAGATAGGGAACGGAATAAAGCTTGAGTGCTGTTTGAGAGCAGTTTCAAGACGGAATTTTTCAAGGAATTCAGCGGCATCTTCTTTCACGTTGATAGTGATAACTGTGCCGCGTTCCGGTGCGTCTTCCGCAGGATTTATTTCGAATGAACCGAGTCCGTCTGATTTCCAAGTGAAGCCTTCGGAACCAGGCTTGTAGTTACGGGTGGTAACTGAAACATCTTCAGAGATCATAAATACGGAGTAGAAGCCTACACCAAAGCGACCGATAATATTGCTTGCAGCGTCCTTGCTTTCTGACAATTCAGCAAGAAAACGTTCAGAACCGGAGCTGGCAATAGTGCCGAGGTTTTCAACAAGGTCTTCTTTAGTCATACCAATACCGGTGTCGGTAATGGTAATGGTCTTTGCGTCCTTATCGATAGCAATATTAATGGAAGGTTCCAGTTCGGCAGCCGCAATCTCTTCGCCTTTTGCCTCAGCAAAGCGAAGCTTATCAAGAGCATCGGATGCGTTTGAAACAAGTTCGCGAAGGAAAATTTCGCGGTTGGTGTAGAGGGAATGAGTGATAATATGAAGAAGTTTTCTAACTTCAGTCTTAAATTCATATGATTGTGACATACGAAGAGGCTCCTATGACTTTTCATAAAAGTTTTAAATAGAAATACTACGGGATAATAAGTCGGAATTTCTTTTGGTCAAGACTCATCGTGAAAATCTGTACAACCTCTTTCAGGCAAGCCTTTTCAGGCTGTATAATTAGAAATCGACGAGAGCGTTGTTCCTAGATATAAGAGCGGTAGATTATATAATTTTAGTGGGCTGTGTCGGCTTTAATGGCAGAGGTGGCACTATTATCGTACAATTGAAAATATGTGCGGAAGTGCAGATTTCTGCAACTTACCGCGTTATCACAGTTCTTAGAAAAGGAGCGACAATGAGCAAGCAGACAGCTGCAACAGGTGTTAAGCCTGTTACCTCTTTAGATATCCGTCAGAGTAAGGGGAATCGTAAGCTTACCATGTTGACTGCATACGACTATTCATCTGCAACGCTTGTTGATGAATGTGATATCGACATGATTCTTGTAGGTGACTCCCTCGGAATGGTTATGCTGGGACGTGACGACACCATCAGCGTTACAGTAGACGAAATGGTGCATCACACAAAAGCTGTTGTACGTGGGGCAAAGCGTTCCCTCGTGGTAGCAGACATGCCGTTCATGTCTTACGAAATTAGTGTGGAAGATGCCATGCGTAACGCTGCACGCCTTTTTCAGGAAGGCGGAGCTCGTGCAGTAAAGCTTGAGGGGGGGCACACAGTAGTTCCGCAAGTAAAAGCACTTGTGAGTGCTGGAATTCCCGTTGTCGGACACATAGGGCTTACTCCTCAGCGTGTAGCAAGCCTTGGCGGGTTTAAAGTTCAAGGTAAGACCGCAGAAGCTGCCAACGTCCTTGTCGAAGAAGCAAAAGCGCTTGAAGCAGCAGGTGTTTTCTGTATTGTTCTTGAAGCGATTCCTGCCCCGATTGCGGCGCGTATAACTCAAGAGTTATCTGTTCCGACAATCGGTATTGGTGCAGGTGCTGAGTGCGACGGGCAAGTGCTTGTGTTCCACGATCTGCTCGGCCTTTTCGACCGGTTTGTACCAAAATTTGTAAAGCAGTATGCAAACCTGCGTGAAACCGCAGCAGCGGCTATCAGTGATTATAAGCGCGAAGTGGAAGATGGCAGTTTCCCTGCGCCTGAACATAGCTTTGCTATGCCTGAGCATGAAAAAGAGAAGTTTGAAAAGTAATTTTTTCTTTTGGCTACGAAAGCTAGAGGGAAACGTTTGCTAGCGAGTTTTGCCCGTAATTAATGTTACTCCGCGGTCTGAGCTCCACTACCGTTCAAGTAATAAAAAAGCTGTCCTTCATATTGAGGGACAGCTTTTTTTGTAGATCAAGTCAGCGACGCTGAGTCGTGCGAAAACTTAGTATTGTGGCTGATACTCAAGGAATTCAACGAGAGAGTTTCCGGTGTAGTACTGACAGTTGTTGCCGAAACACTCAGATGCGGAGAGAACTGTTGCTGTGAGAGTTGTGTTAGGCTGTATGTCCCTGACAAGCAGAAGTCTTTTAGAGATTTCCGGCTGTACAAGGGACTTAAAGGTGTAAGCAACTAGCCAGTCTGTGCTACCTGTGTTGTTCCAGTCGAGTATTGCGATAAGCGATAATTTTTCTTCACAGAATTCGCTTGTTATAGTGAGTTCTGTACCGTTGTGTTTTGCGATCTGACCTGCTGACGGCATGGCTGAGTATGTGGTGCCGTCTATTGGTAGATTGTGCTGTGCACCTGTCCAGAGAAAATTTAGTGAAAGATTATCGAACACTATGTGGCTGAATTGTTCCGGTAAGATGCTGTTACGTGCTGGTTGCTGCGGGTTGTAAGATACCACATCTGTGGGAAGTTTAGCTTGCAGTTGCGGTGGCAGTTTTTTGGTTACTGCAAAGTAGTTGGAAGAAATTATCGTGGCAGGCTCCTTGAAAAAAACAGTGTTTCGTAAGCAGCCAGTGTTCAGAGTGAGAAGCAGGGCGAAAAGGGTACACAGGATGGAAATACGTCGGCGCATAGTTGCCTCGTTTAGTCAGCAGGTTTGCACTTGAAACGGATGCGCAATCGTCCATTTTCAAAGTCGTAGGAGTTAATGATGAACTCTCCGATTTCTGACGTGTTCTGCACGTGCTCTCCAATGCACGGGCAGCTGTCATAATCCCCGATATGGACGATACGGATAGTCGTAATGTCATCTGAAGGAAGTCGGGAAAGATTGTAGCGTTCCTGTGCCTGTTTCAGAGGTACAATCTCTTCTGTCACTTCAAGGTTTCGCTGAAGCTGTTCGTTTACTGCGGATTGCAGGGCAATTGCTTCGTACTCAGTAATCGGACGCTCAAAGTGATAATCGCATTTCGATTTTTTAGTGTTGATATGTGCTGAATAACAGCGCTCGCAACCGAACATGCTGACCATGGTTCCGTTAAGAATATGTTCAGCTGTATGCATATGAGGAACGTAGTTTTTTGCCATAATGATCTTTCCTGTTGAATAAAAAAACGTTGTGCCTGAAGTCGTACGATAGCGTCAAATTTTGTGTGTAAAAAAAAGCCGCATTTTCTGCGGCTTTTTTTTTCGTTATTAGAGGCTTACCTGAGAGTCCATCGTGTTCGCAAGGTCGAGCAGTCTGTCCTGAATAGTCATCATGACCTCTTTAGGATTCGACAGGTCCTTGCTGCGACGGAAAACCCATGATGCGATGTACAGATTGGTTTCATCGTCCTGATTCTTTGTCCATTTGTACTTACGTATCATGTTGGCGAGTGCAGCTTTGTATGCTTCACGGTCGCGGATAGCCTTTTCGTAGGCTTCTCCCTCGGCTTTCATTTTTGCTTCTGCAGCGTCAGTTACTGACTGGGTGGCATGCATTTCTTTTGAAACTTGATAGTCATGTAATGCCACTTGGAATCGCTGGTTGGCTGCAAGAACGTCACGTTCTGCCTGTAACCAGACTGCGATGTCTGCCATAGCAGAGTTCACCTTTGCGCAGCTTTTGAGAACACCGGCTGTGGCTCGAAGCTGTTTTGCAGTAAGGGCATAGAATGCATTCTGTTCTTCCGGTGTAAGAGTACGCTCTATTCCATTGAATGATCGTGCAATTGTGTTGAGTTCTGTATTAATGGCATCAACAAAGCGTTGTTTATAGAGCGCGTAAAGAGCGTTGATCATGCTTGGGCGTAAGGCATACCGCATGACGGATTGTCTGCCGATGGCAAGATCATCCCCGCTCCAAGAGAGGCCGGTCATTTCAATGCCGTAGTGAATGTTAATTCTTTTTGCATCCAGAAGAAGCTTGGACTCTTTTGATGCCGCCGGATGGCTTCCTTTAGGATGATATGAAGTGACAATTAGATGTGATAAGTCTGTAATAAAAGTAGGTTGGACAACAGTGTCTTCAGTAACTTTTTTGATAACAGGTGTTGTAGAATCAGTTTCCTGTTCTTGCTCACCTTCTGTTGCTGTAGCAGTTGCGGTTTCGGAAGAGTTGATAACAGACTGCTGTTCTACGTTTTTGCGCAGTGGAATGCGTACTTGTGTTGTAACATCTCCGGTCGGTTCAACCGGCTTTTCTATGTCGATAATTTCGGGTTCAAATGTCCACAGACCAGTGAGAGCGATTGCAAATAGTACAAGCGCGACCCAGAGTGCTCGTTTGAGATTAGTATTATTCTTTGGCGCTTTTTTATTGGACATGATGCCCCCCTTGGGAATCATTTCTTGGTTAACCCCGAAAACATTCACCCAATTAAGATGATGTGAGAGTACAATGATCGTATGACAAGCGTCCAAACACCATGGGAGGATGGTGTATTCAGCCTTGGTAGCATTAAGGGTAGGCGTTGTGAAGTCTTATTCTTTCGATAAAAGACTGGTGGTGTGTGGTTCAACTTGTTGAAATGACAGTAAAGCTTTTTTATTGGGAAAGAGTGCTGCCCATCTCGAAAGGGAAAGAATCAGGTTCTTTGTAGAGTGCCAGATATGAGAAATTAATTGCCCGTGTTGATTGGCACGGCCTTTTTTTTCTTTGAAGGAGTACGGGCAATAATTATGACAGCGCTGATAACGAGTGCTCCGCCGATGTAGGCAGATGCGGTAAGTTTTTCATTCCACCATAAGACTGCAAGACCAGCGGCAATGACAGGTTCTATGTTGGCAATAATGGCGGCTTGAGTTGCTTCAAGGCGTCGAAGACTGGCGCAGTAAGCGTAGTAGGCAAGATAGGTGCAAAGAAAAGCAAGCGCGATAACAACAGCAAGTTTGATTGGGGAATAGGCTGTAAAGGTAACCCACGGGAGTAGACAGAGAGCACCGGCAGGCAGGCACCATGCATAGAGTGTTGCCGGTTGATAGTTTTTAAGAAATGTTTTGCCGAAAATGTAGTGCAGTGAGTAAGTGAAGCCGGAAAGCAGGCCGAAGAAAATGCCAGTAAGTGGCAGCGAGACATCTTCGCTCTGTCCGCTGAAGCAGACAAGGCCTGTGCCTGTGAGTGCAATACCAAGAGCGATAAGCTTTGTAGGGGATAATTCTTCTTTGAAAAGAATACGGGCAAAGATAGCAACCCATATTGGTGCGGTGTAAAGGAGAATCGCCGATACCGCGGCGCCTGCATGTTTAATGGCGATCTGGTATGAACCAAAGAATAAAGAAATCCCAAGAACTCCGAATAGAAGAAATATTGGAATATCAGCTGGTTTAACTGCAAGGGTTTTATGCTTTGCAGAATGCAGGATGAAAAACACAGCACCGAGCGATGCGCGCCAGAAAGCTAGCTCGTGAGGTGTTACGCCTTCCTGCAAGCCATATTTTGAAATAGGTCCAAGCAGTCCCCACAGGGTTGCAGCGGCAATTATTTGTAAGTATTCAATATATCTATCCATGTCTTCTCCTGCGGAGATGGTTGTAGCATGGAAAATGTCATTCAGTAAGCTGTTTCTGATGAAGTAGTCTAACCAGTTTAATTGATTTAGTTAATTTGTTATGCAAAGAACATGGGAAAAGCAGTTTGGTTTACTGTGACTGAATAGCAGCTGTTGTATGTATTGGGGGTATGTTCCCTCTGTTAGATTATGAAGAGGAACATTGAGGCATGAGGATCAGTACGATGAGTATTTGGATAAGCGCATGGCTGTTGCTTATCCCTTCGGTAGTGTTGGCAGTTACCAACTGTTATTGGGATGCTGGGAGAATGCAGTTTAGCGGTGATGCTGTTCAGCAGACGTTGTGTTTGACTCCTACAGTACGTACAAACGGTGTTGTGGGAGGTCTTGAAGAAGGGCTGCCTTCAACACTGGATGAATTGGTTGGGCGTGAGTTTGATTTTTCACGTGAGGCTGTAGAAGCCTATTTTGTAGAGCATGGCTTACGTGATGAAGAACTTGGGGGGGCTCTGAATGTGAGGGTGTCCCGTGCACGCGGAGAAAATGCCTTTTTTTTTGCAATACATGATTCTGATGGACCAAATTTTGGGACACGGACATTTACTCCTGATATAAATATTTCCCCACACATTAATGATTTACGTCAGTTTGGGCGACGCTGGCATGTGTTAATTGGGCGGGATGGAAATTCTACAACTTTGATTGATTTCTTTCAGCCGTTGCGGTCTACATATTTTGAAGCTCGTGATACTGGTGCTAAGGCAAAGGGGCGCTTCCTGCATGTGGGACTTATTCAGCCTGTTCGCTCCAATGCGGTTGATGCGATAAAAACGCATGATTCGTTGATACCCCAGCCTGCATATACTCGTGATCAATATCGAAGGTTGGCTCAGGTGTATATTGCTGCATCCAGTAGGGCAGGACGATGGCTGATTCCGGCGTATGCTGCTCAGTTAAATCAATACGGGCGTGCTCCTGTCTTTATGGGGGGGCCTAAGGGCTTTGATTTGTCTGCATGGGCAAAAGAATTACGTAATGTATATCGGGAGATATATTCCAGCCGTTAACCATTATTTCTTATTTTGCTTTCAAAACGCTTTTATGAAGTATGAGATTGTATATCTGCTTTGTAAAAGCGTTTTTTTATGTGATAGGCATTAAAGCTATGCAATAGATTCTGATTACATGTTGTATAAGCACTATTTAATATGTGTAGTGCTGTGGTTCTTGTTATTCTAAAGTGTAAAAAATAGATATATGTCTTATTTACTGCCTTATTTAAACGATAATAAGGAAAACAAACTTTCTTTTTTCTTTTTTGCAGTTGAATATAGAAAAACGTTGAAAAAGAAAGTTCTTATTTAAAAAATTAATAGAGATATTTTTTAGAAGATAATGTGCGCCATATTTCATAAATAGTGTTGAAATAGTTTATTGCAGTATGTTTCGTATGCATGTTTCAAAATATGGTTGTGCTATTTAAGATAGTTTTGATTTTAGAGGGGAAAAGCCCCCTGAACTCTCCATACTTTGGATTCGTGATGAGACGAATACCAGCATATCAGGGGGCTGAATAGGCCGGAAGGAATCCGGCGCAGTTGAGGGCAACGTGTGCGGTATGACCACATACATTGGGCGGTTCTGTGTAAACAGAGCCGCCCTTGCTGTATATGGTGGACGACTAGAAAGTATGGAACAATGTAATTGCTGTATGTATTGCAGCAGGTTATTAGTGTAGTATGAGTCTAACTACTGTAGAAAGAAAATCTTCGTCCACTTTGCGGCTGGTACCCTCGGTGGAACAGCAGACTGCCGTTGGTGCGTTGGTCGGGTGTGCACTTTGTCTCGGCTTTATTGGGATCTTGATGAATGGCATCACGCTGACCCGCTTTGCAGTTTTTTATGTGAGTTTAGTATGCATGACCATTGGTATGATTTTGCGACGTCAGCAGCGGACAATAGAAGTAAGTGTAGCTGATAATTGTATATATTTTGTCGGAAGACGAAAGAATGATGTGTATGCCATTCCGTTTGGTTTGGTTGCAGCATTAAGGCTGACACGACGAAATACAAATGGTGAACTTGTGGAGCCGGGTTTTGAACCGGGCGAGAATAGTAAAGGGCGTTATCCATATCATTTGGATTTGGTGTTACGAACCTCAGGCTACGAAACATTGGATAGGTCTGTTCTTGGGCCAGACCTTGCTGCTATCGCGTTGAGAATTGCTGAAGTGACCGGTTTTGCCATTGAAGATCATGCCGGGATTGGCTTTTCCCGTACCGCACGGACGGAATATGAACCTATCATGACAGATGTTGAAGAATGTTTGCCGGATGATTCGGCACTGCAGGCGTTTTCAGTTGGTGGGCGAAAAGGATTTTCATGGACATTTTCTCCAGGGAATTTGTATATCGTCCTGATGGTTTTTGCTGTGTTAGGGATGCTTTACGGTGGTGGATTCGGCGTCTGGAAAGTCGTAAAGGGAGAAGGCAATGTTATTGCTGGGGGCATATTGCTTTTTGTCTGTGGTTTTTTCGCATACAGGATTCTTTGGCGGCTTATTTGCGCATTAACAGGCAAAGGGTTTATTGTCTGGGATGGAGAAACCGTATGTTACGGTTCTTCGTTTTTCGGGAAGGAATTTGCTTCTGTTATGCTTGAACGACGAGATATTGAAGCGATATGTATAGCAGTCCCACGACCGGGGAAGGGACACGTTGAGATTGTTCAGTCATCTGGTGCGCTTTTTACTACACTGAATGTATCCTCTCCGCTTGCACCGTTAACGGCAGGTGATTTGCACTGGTTTAGCCGATACCTGCGGAAGCAGCTTTCAGTTTCTGAAATACTGTAGTGCACGATGGTTCAGATGTGTCAATCTGCAAAATTGCTTGTAAAAGCCAACGCTCTTAGATAGTAATCTAATTACGAAGCACCTGTTTTTGCATAGCGTGTCCCGTAAGTGATTTTGCGTGGGATGCGTAGTTTCTTTAATCCAACCCAGAGAGGTCTCACAATGGCGAATCCTTCAGAATATATTCTGTACAGTGGTGGTGCACGAGGCACGGAAGCATACTTTGGTGAACTTGCAGAAAAGTACGGGCTTCAAGAAGTTAACTACAGCTTTGACGGGCACAAAATTGAACGCAGCAGAGGCTTGCGTGTGTTGACCGCTGATGAGCTGGCCCTTAAGGACGTAAGTCTTACCTACGTGTCCCGCTTGATGAGTCGTTCTTATTCAGTAGCGCCGTTGTTCCGCAAAGTGCTTCAGTCTATCTGCTGGCAGGTTTCCAGCGGACATGAAGTTTATGTTGTGGGTGTTATTCAGGATGACAATACAGTGAAAGGCGGCACTGGTTGGGGTGCTGAGTTTGCAAAAATTTGTAACAAGCCTCTGTATGTATTCGGGCAAGCGAAGAATGCTTGGTTCCGCTGGGAAAAAACTGAGTGGGTAGAGGTGGAAACACCAACAATCTCTCATCGTCATTTCACAGCAACTGGTACTCGTTTCCTCGAAGAAAATGGTAAAAGAGCAATCAAAGAGCTCTTTGAAAAGTCTTTTGGATAGGACTATAACGCAAGATGTTGCGGGAGCCTATGCTCCCGCTTTTTTTATGAATGTACCTTCGGTACATGTTAAAGGATAACATTGTGTACGATGATGACCAAGGCAAGGCAGGGGCAATAGCGGCCATCTGCGCGTTTGTTTTTTGGGGTATGGCACCTGTATACTGGAAACAGGTTGCGCACGTACCTGCATTTGAAGTGTTATGCCATAGGATTTTATGGTCATTATTTTTTGTTGGGATTATGCTTTCCGTGCGTTCCAGCTGGGGTACGTTCAAGGCAATTTTTTCTTCTAAAAAGACAATGTTGCTCCTTACAATGAGCGGTCTTCTTGTTGGCGGTAACTGGGGACTGTATATTTGGGCTGTTAACAGCGGAATGGTTCTGCAGACAAGTCTTGGATATTACATAACTCCTTTAGTAAGTATGTTGCTTGGAGTTATTGTTTTCAAAGACACTATCAGGCCCATCCAACTCTGTGCGGTATTTCTTGCTGTTGCAGGTGTAGGAACTCAGCTCATTATGGTTGGACAGCTTCCATGGGTTTCCCTTGTTCTGGCGGTGTCGTTTGGTCTGTATGGATTGTTGAGAAAGCTTGCCGCAGTGGAATCTCTTGCGGGCTTGATGTTCGAAACAGTACTGCTTGTTCCGTTCGTGCTCTTTTATCTTGGCAACCTTGAATTGCAGGGTACCGCTTCGTTCCTGCATGTTGACCGTTTGACAGATATGTACCTTTTGGGTGCAGGTATCATTACTTCTTTGCCACTTATGTGGTTTGCTTATGCAGCATGCAGGCTGCGTCTCACAACTCTTGGTTTGCTCCAATACATCGCGCCGAGTTTGGCATTCCTACAGGGAGTATTTCTCTTTAACGAACCTTTCACCATGGGGCATCTGTTTACCTTTATGTTTATATGGAGTGCCCTTGCGTTGTATTCCGGCGAAGGCTGGTTACAACGTTCAAGAAAATATTTACATGCTGAAGAAGTGTAGTGCGTCATCACTGACTTTGAAGTGATATTTGCTAGCCGCAAGTGCAGGAAACTGTGTTTGTGGCTTTTTTTATAATTAAGAACTAGAGTTGTTGATTCGATACGAATATATCGGCTATAGAGTGAGGTACCCTGCTGTACGCAATTTTAATGATAATTGGGGGAACGATGCTGTACGACAAGTTGACGATTAATGGGATGACGGTACCGAATCGATTGGTCCGTTCTGCTACCTGGGAAGGCCTTGCATCCACTGAAGGTTTTGTAACGCCTGCGCTTGAGAATGTAATGCTTGAGCTGATTGATGGTGGTGTTGGCATGATCATTACAGGTCATATTTTTGTAGCGGAACAGGGTCGTGCCGGTGAGCGTCAGTTGGCCATTTATGGAGATGAATACATTAAGGGCCTGCGTTCAATGGTACAAAAAGTTCATGACCGTGACGGACTCATTGTTGCACAACTTGCTCATGCCGGTGGGCAGGCTGCACAGGCTATAACCGGAATGCCTGCTCTTGGGCCTAGCCCGTTTGTTCGAAGGGATGGAGAAAGCTGTCAGGAAATGACAGAAAACGATATCGATTTCATGGTCTACTCGTTTCAGCAGGCTGCCGCTAGAGCTGTAGCGGCTGGCTTTGACGGGGTGCAGATTCATGCGGCGCATGGATATGGTTTGAGCCAGTTTCTGTCTCCTCATATCAATAAGCGTACAGATATGTATGGTGGTTCCCTTGAAAATCGTATCCGTCCGCTGGTGCGTGTGTATGAAGCCATCCGATATGTTGTTGGGGACAAGTATCCTGTTATGATGAAGATCAACTGTGAAGATTATATCGAGGGTGGGCTTTTGCTTGAGGACAGCGCCAGCATTATTCAAGGGCTGGAGATGATTGGTTTGGATGCTGTTGAAATCAGCGGCGGTCTTCTTACCAATGGCCCGACAACGTCGTCAGTGCGGATAGGGCGTTTTGATACTCCTTCAAAGGAGGCTTGGTATCGGGAGGCAACTCGTGTAGTCAGAGACCGTACTAAGCTCCCTATAATGCTTGTGGGTGGTATCCGTAGTTTCAGTGTAGCGAACGGATTGCTTTCAGAAGGGCTGATTGATTTTGTATCTATGAGTAGACCGCTTTTGCGGGAACCAGATTTATTGAAACGCTGGTCTTCAGGAGATTTGAGACGGGCAGAATGTATAAGCTGTAACAAGTGTTTTAGCGTATTGCATAAAAATGAAGGGTACTTTTGTCCTATTGCCCGAACTGAATCACCTGAAAGTCACGTATCATCATAAATTGATTGAGATGCGATAGAAAATTTCGTACTCCTTGAGAGCTGATTATTTTCGAAGCAGCGCAATTATTGACAGATAGTGTATCTTGTCAGGCTTCGTAGGCGCAGTCTCGTTACAGAACGGTAGAGATATGTTGGCAGAATGCTGTACCGAATTGTACCTGCTGCAAGGACTGCTTACAGCGTGTTAGAAAGGAGAAGGAAATGAAGATTCTTGCAATTGATAAAGTGATGCCGGATGCGACTCCGGATAAGGTTAAAGAAACATTTATGAAAGAAGTGAACCATACAGTGAAGATGTATCTTGCTGATGTGGTTCGCGAAATGTATTTCCGTCAGGATCGTTCCGGTACTGTGTTGGTGCTGGAAGCACCTTCTATGGAAGAAGCACGGAATCTTATTGATAAAATGCCGTTAGTACAGGCTGGATTGATTGATTTTGATTTGATTCCGCTCGGACCATTTGTTCCGTTGGCATTGCTTCTTGATGAAGAGCCTACGAAGCAATAAAGACAGTTATAAGAGATAATAAAAATGCCCCGATGTATATCGGGGCATTTTTTTTGATTCGATTAAACGGCTACTTCGGGAATTATGACCTTATTCCTCCCAAGTGCTTTGGCAGAGTATAATGCCGTATCAGCGCGTTCAAGAATCGCGTTCAAGCACATGTCTTTCTTATAGGAGATGGCACAGCCGATACTTACTGTATGATAGATAGTTCCTTCAGTTATAACTAGCGGCGTTTGTTCAATATGGTTTCGGATTCGTTCTCCAAGTGCTTGAAGATTAGTTATTGATGCGTTTGGGGCGATTATGAGGAATTCCTCACCGCCGATGCGGTAAAGCGTGTCTGTTGAGCGTAGGCAACTGGAAACTTCATCGGCAAATTGTTTGAGTAAGGCGTCGCCAGTTGTATGGCCATACGTATCATTAACTGCTTTGAAATGATCAATATCCAACATGAGTAGTCCCAATGGCATCTTGTTATTTTTTAACTCAGAAAATTCTTCAGGGGTGATAGAGGTGAGTGCCCTGCGGTTAAATAGTCCTGTGAGCGGATCCTCCATTGCCTGACGTGCGAGCTTGGAATGCAGGTCTTCTACAATGAGCATCATGAGGCCGAGCGTTGTGATGAGCAGGCTTAAGTTTGTCCAGAGAACATAGGCGGAAGTTGTCCAGCCTGTTGTGAAGTAGGTATTGAAGCTTGCTGTTTGGACAATATGGAAACCTCGTAAGTTGATAATAACTGCATTTATGATGTTGATTGCGGCAAGGACCTTCGCAGCATTCGAACGATGGGCGTTACGTAGTAATTCATAGGCAGTGAAGATGTTAATTGTCGAGTAGTTAATGCCTATGATGAGCACTTTTCCCGTGACGAGTTCTGAATCATATAGAGCAATTCCTGAAGCAACTGTAATGAGCAGAGTAAGGAATAAACCGCATCCCCATATGTTCCGGGTTAACGGGCGGTTGAAAAAAAGGCGGATAGCGAACCAGAAGCAGACATAGCCTGCGGTTGCGGCAATATTAGCAATAAACTCAGAAAAGAAGGGAGGGATAATACCGCGGAGTGTCATTAATATAAGACAAAGAAGATAGCAGGACATGGAGATAACCCACCAAAGAACCCCGCGTGTTGAAAAACGGCTGAAGTAGAGCCAAAAGACTGTGGCTGTCGATACCAAAGCTGTAATGGTGAGTGAGGCGTAGAGTTCACGTATTCCGAGCATGATAGATCCTGAATCTTTTCAAGTAGGCCAA
The DNA here is from genome assembly GCF_900129975.1 of Halodesulfovibrio marinisediminis DSM 17456. Classification (NCBI taxonomy): domain Bacteria; kingdom Pseudomonadati; phylum Thermodesulfobacteriota; class Desulfovibrionia; order Desulfovibrionales; family Desulfovibrionaceae; genus Halodesulfovibrio; species Halodesulfovibrio marinisediminis. The sequence continues at coordinate 607,201 of NZ_FSRG01000006.1, read as the reverse complement.
AAACAAACTGTATGCCATTTTTATGAAGTATATTCGGTATAAATTATAATGCAATGCCTCTTTGTTGTATGTTTTTAGATTATTGTATTATCATACCGAGGTTGTTGATAGCTTGGCAACTGCTTGTGCGTAAGGATAAAAAAAGACCGATGCATCAAGATGCACCGGTCGTTATACGCAAAATGTTATGTACTGTCGCAGGGACCTTACATGCCAACGTCTTCTGGAATTTCTTCAGACGGATACAGATCAGTAGGGTTTTCAAATCGTGTAAACTGTCCGTTGTACTGAAGCTGTGCTGTGCCTACAGAGCCGTTACGCTGTTTACCGATAATGATTTCAGCTGAATGAATTTCTGCACGATCTTCTTTTTTGTTGTACACAGCATCACGGTAGATGAACATAATAACGTCAGCATCCTGTTCGATCGCGCCGGATTCACGAAGGTCAGAAAGCATTGGGCGTTTGTCTGCACGTTCTTCAACCTTACGGTTAAGCTGAGACAGCGCGACAACAGGAATATTTAGTTCTTTCGCCAGTGCCTTTAGGTTTCGGGAGATATCGGAAATTTCCAATTCTCGAGAGTCGGTTTTGCGGCTTGATCGCATGAGCTGCAAGTAGTCGACAACAACCATTCCAATATTTTTCTCTGCTTTTAATCGACGAGTACGTGCACGAAGATCAAGAGTAGAAAGGGATGGGGTGTCATCAATGTAAATTGGTGCTTTACCCAGTACGTCTGCTGCGTAATGCAGGCGTCCCCAGTCATCATTATCAATGCCTCGGCCAGTTCTGAGCTTGTTCATGTCTACACCGGCGACGGTAGCCAGCATACGAACCATGAGCTGTTCCATACCCATCTCAAGGGAATAGAACACAACAGGAGTATTGCCTTCCAACGCTGCGTTTACAGCAAGGTTAAGGGTGAACGCTGTCTTACCCATTGAAGGACGTGCTGCAATAATGATGAGATCAGTAGGCTGCAAGCCTGCGGTCATTTTGTCGAGGTTGTAAAAACCAGTCGTAACACCGGTTACGAGATCCTTGCTGTCAATACGGACAGAAAGCTGGTCAAACACACGGTTGATGAGTGTTTTAGAATCAATAAAAGTTTGACCGGAGGTTCGCTCGGAAATTGCAAAAATAGCTTGTTCGGATTCATCCAGAAGTTTGTCGACTTCGGTCCCCTGATCGTAACACTTTCCGATAATGTCTGAGCAGGAGGTGATCAGGTTGCGTTGTAAGGATTTGTCGCGAACAATTTTGGCGTAGTGCTCAGCGTTTGCTGCACTGATGATGGAGTTTACGAGTTCGCCGATGTATACTGCACCGCCAACTTGTTCAAGCAGGCTTTTGTCGCGCAGGTATTGACCGATCGTAACAGGGTCAACGGCAATGCTTTGCCGGTGGAGCTCCATCATGGCGCCAAAGAGAATTTTATGGGCAGGGGCATAGAAATCGTCTTCTGTGACGATGTCTACAAGGGTGTTAAGAGCGTCCGCACGCAAAAAAATACCCCCAAGCACAGCCTGTTCTGCTTCGATACTGTGAGGGGGAACATTGCGCAGCAATTCGTCCGATACATTTTCAAATGCATCGGAAACCGAACCTTCGCCCTGATGGGCGAAGGTATCGGTATTAAAGCTATTCTGCGGATTCTTCTGCGGATTCCACGGTGGATTCTGCGTCATTTTCTTCTACAGGAGCTTCTTCTTCGATGATGCGGCCTTCAGCTTTAATTGCAACCTTAACTTCAGCTACAACACCAGCGTGGAGACGTACACGAACAGTGTAGTCGCCGAGAACGCGGATTGGAGCGTCGAGAAGGATGCGACGACGGTCAATTTCGAGACCGAGTTCAGCAAGTGCATCAGCGATGTTGCTAGCGGTAACAGAACCGTAGAGCTTGTCGTTTTCACCAACACGAACTTCGATGGAAACGTCAGCTGCTTCGAGTTTTTCTGCCAGAGACTGAGCTTCGCTACGAACTTTTTCCATCTGGTCAGTAAGTTTTTTACGCTCGAGCTCAAAAACTTTCATGTTAGATGGAGTTGCAACCATAGCAAGACCCTGAGGTACAAGGTAGTTACGGCCGTAACCAGCTTTAACTTCTACGATATCGCCAAGAACGCCAAGGTTCTCTACGTCAGCGCGGAGAATAAGTTTCATGACCAATCCTCCTATAAGGTGCTTTTCTTTTTCACTTCACTTGCGTGAGTGGAAGTGAATACGAGGAGTGCCATCTGACGGGAGCGTTTGATCTCACGAGTGAGAGCGCGCTGGTGGAAAGCACAGGTGCCGGTGATACGACGAGCGATGATTTTACCACGTTCGGTGATAAAGTCACGGAGGATGTCCGGACGCTTGTAGTTCAACGGAAGATCTTTATCTGCACAGAAGCGGCAGAATTTACGGCGTGGAGTAAAACGTCTTTTAAAAGCCATCTTATTTTGCCTCCTCAAGCTTAACAGTTACGTACTTGAAGATACCATCGGTAATACGGATGATACGCTCAAGTTCGGCAACAGCGGTGCCAGGAGCTTCAAACTCAAGACGAACGTAGTAGCCGCGCATAAATTTCTGTACTGGGTATGCGAGGTCACGCATGCCCCAGTGGTCAGCTTCGAGTACGTTGCCTTCAACGCGCTCGATAACACCAGTAAGAGTGCTCAGCAGTTCTTCGCGAGCATCACTTGCTAACTCTGGGGAGAGAAGCAAAAGTGTTTCGAATTTTCTCATTCCAATCTCCTTATGGACTGTTGGCCCGCCCATCTACAAAAGGGTGAGCAAGGCAGAACGAGGGTTAATAAAGCAGTGCATTGCTTCTGTCAACTTAAATATGTGATCGAGACGATAGCAGATGGTGCTATATTTGTCACCCGATGAGCATGAGAAAGTCTGTTAATTTATCAACAAAGATATTGGTCAAGAGGGCTATGAGTTTTGTCATGTTGAACCGATTTCCTTTCAGTCCGTAGTAGGCCGTGAGACGCAAGGTTTGGATGGTGATATCGCTTATTTTATATGCTTTCCCTGCATGTTAAGCTGTGGTATAGCGTTAATGCTGTTGTACATAGTCTCAGTAGTAGTTGTTAAAAAGTTCTAGTTTTCTATCTGAAATCGTTGGGAAAAATGTATGTTAATATCGCTTCGCAAAGCTGTTGTAGTCTTTTTTGTATGTACTTTCACAATGTTGGCTGTCACAGCCGAGAGTGCAACGCTTACAGCGACAAATGAAGATCAGGAAGCTGTTGAATGGCAGTTATCCGCTCAGAAGGTATCCACGCTTAATGACGCCGAAGTCATTGAAGCTGAAGGGGACGTTGTTCTTAGACAAGGTAAGGATTACCTGAAAGCTGACTTTGCCCGGTACTACGCCGCGACAAACTGGGTGTACTTATCTGGTAATGTTGAAGTGTTCATGAATAATGACAACCTGAGCGCGGAAAACGCTGAGTTTGATCTGGGTAAAAAGACAGGCTGGTTGAAGAATGGTAAAGTCTTCATGGCAGGACCTCATGTATATTTTACCGGCGAGCGTATTCAGAAGAACTGGGGCGATTCATATACATTTAATAATGCTAAGATAACTGTTTGTGATGGTGAAAGACCTGCTTGGTCTTTGGAAACCTCCAATGCGACCCTTGAGCTTGAAGGCTATGCGGTTATTCATGGTGCAGATGTCGAAATTAAGGACGTCCCTGTGTTCGGGGTTCCTTACTTTGTTCTTCCTGTAAAGACCCGACGTGAATCAGGCTTTCTCCGTCCTGACTTTGGTAGCACTACTCGTCTGGGGTTCTGGGTAACGGAGCCATATTACTGGGCCATTGATCAGGAACGTGATATGACGTTCTACCCTCAGTATATGAGTAAACGTGGATTTATGCCGGGGATTGAATACCGTTCCCGTACCTCCAGTGAGAACCAGTTATGGGTTCGTGCGGACTGGATTAATGATGCAAAAACAGTAGATACTATAGCTGAGTCTAAAGACTTTGGTTACGACGGGTTGTTGCGCACAAATGAAAACCGCTACTGGGTTCGTGGTATGTTTAACGGCGAGCTCCCTGATCCTAAATGGAAATTTAAGGCCGATATTGATTACGCATCAGATCAGGATTTGTTGAGAGAGTTTAATCCAATGACTGCTGGCTTTGATGATTCTCAGGGAGCGTTGGAAAGTCGTTTTGGTCGCTCTTTAAATAGTATTAGTGATCCTATTCGTACATCTCGTGCAATTCTTACCCGTGATTGGAACCGTTTTGGTACTGCTCTTGTCGGTGAGTATAACCAGAATAGTAAATTGGGGCATGGTAATCAAAAGCACTCAACCGATACTACGCTTCAGCGTTTACCAGAATTTGATGCATACTTGTTTAAAAACAGAATTCCGGGCTTAGAGCAGGTGCCATTTACCCTTGCAACAGACTTTCAGTCTGTGTTGTTTGCTCGTCGGGAAGGTACCGATGGTAACCGTACTGATATTATGCCAATGCTCGGTCTTCCTATGGTTACTTCTTACGGTACAATTACTCCTGAAGTTGGAATGCAGCAGGTATGGTATAATACAAATCGCGATCCGTTACCTGGTGCAACCGGTGATGATAGTAGAGATTCCCGTACGCTCTTCAAATTTGGCGTTTCCGGTTATACAGAGCTAGCTCGAGTATACAACTATGAGCCTACATTGGTTGCGACTAAGGAAAACGTTGGTGAGACAGAACTTCTAGGTATTAAACATGCTGTTCAGCCACGTTTTGAGTATCGTCATGTTTCTGGAAGTAACTTAAGCGATACTCCTTATTACGATTATGTAGATCGTTTGGGTAATGAAGACGAGTTAACTGTTTCTTTGGTAAATATTCTTACCAAAAAGCAAGCAGTTGTGCTTGCTGGCAATGAAGAAAAGGGCATCGATCCATCTCTTAAGGCTTTATATGGTGAGTTACTTTGGTTCCGAATGCTTCAGTCTTATGACTTTGAAGAAGCAAAACGTGACGAAGATAAGCTGATAGAAAAGAAAAAATATGAACGCCGTCCTTGGAGCGATTTGGAGGGAGAACTGCGCTTCTATCCTTGGAAATATGTTTCATTTTCTTCTCGTACCTTCTTCTCATATTATGACCACCAGATTAATCGTCATGACCATACGTTAACTTTGACCGCACCTAAATATGGCGTATTTTCAACCGGTGTGGATTTCAGAAGTAATCTTGATAAAAATAAAGATTTTGCTGGAACAGGCTTAACTGATCTTAATGTTTGGAAGAATAGTCTTACAGTAGACTTTTTTGCTCCAATTAAGCTTGCAGCCTACTACGAGTATGATTTTGAGAAAAAAGAGACTTATGAGCAAAGTTATTCTTTGATTTATGATCATCAATGTTTTAGGTTGATCTTCAAAGCAAAGTTTACACCGTTTGATGATAGTTATAAGGTGTACCTCGAATTACCGGGGCTCACTTTCTAAGTAGAGAAGCTTAGTAAAGCGTCCTTCACGTGAAGGACGCTTTTTTTATGTCCTGTGGCATACAACCCATTAGCCAAATGAGTAGTTGGTGGTTGCGTACTATTAATCATAAGGGTATCACTACGGACTTTTGCATACTAAGACTTGTGGACAACAGGCATTCTGGCTCCTGAGGAAGAGGGTTGGAGTTAGTTTGTCATGCTGTGATAACCGCAAGAGGGCTGTATGCAAAAAACATTGTGCTATATATTGGCAGGTTGTTGTTTAATGTGTTTCACAATAAATGAAGCGAGGGCGAATATGCGCGATAGAACTCCAGAAAGCGCGCTCAAGGCCTTGCAAGAGGGGAATCAGCGATTCGTTGCAAACGAATCGGGACACCCACGCTCGAGCTATGAGCAGACAATTATGGCAAAGGCGCTCGATCAGACCTACCATGCAATTGCGACTTTTGTTGCCTGTTCAGACTCCCGTATGCCTGTTGAACGTATATTTGATGTCGGAATAATGGATGCTTTTGTTGTCCGTACTGCCGGTAACGTCATCGGTGTCGATCAAGCAGGTTCAATAGAATATGGCGTAGGAGTCGTAGCGACTCCACTGTTGGTATTCCTTGGGCATACGAAATGTGGTGCAGTGCAAACAACAATTGATAAGTTGTATGGAAAAGCTGATGAGCTAACCCCTAGTATTAACGCAATAATTGCAAAAATCAGACCTGCTGTTCTGAACGTTCTTAATAGAGAAGAAGACTTGAATGGTCAGAGTGTCCTTGATGCTTCTGTTGAGCAGAACATCTGGCAGGGACTGCATGATTTGTTTATGAAAAGTAAGCTCGTCCGTGATAAGTACGCCAACGGTGGTGTAAAAATCATTGGTGGAATGTATGACGTGGAGACAGGTGTTGTGCGTTGGCTTGATGAAAAGAATGTCTCCAATGTGTATGCCAGTGTCCAGCTTGAATTAGAAAACGAATAAACAGACAATACAATTGTTCGTAGCAGCGAACAGTGATGCCATTAGGTTGCCAGAAAAAAAGAAAAGCCCACTGAAAGGTGGGCTTTTTTTGTGTGTTATAAAAAAATTACAAAAAGGTTAAAAAAATACAAGCAGTCGCTTTGGGGGGAAAGTGAAGATTAACCAAGGTGTTAATACTGCTGTTTGATGTTTTTAAGTAAAGTTATGCCTGCTTTTTGAATAAAGAAGACGTTTGTGGGTGTTGACTATTCTAAAAGGATAAGGCTAAACAGGAATTGCAGCAAAAATAACATTTTTGAAGAAAAATAGTATTTCATTTTAGTTCTTACATATTTTTTTAACAAATTTGTTTGCCTTGGTTCGGCAGTTTCACTGTAGAGTGGTACTAATGCAGTGAGAGATTCACTGTTTTTTAGCAGGAATAGATGACAATGCCGAATTGCATAAAAAGGCTACACGAATGATCTTAATGTAAGCTCAACAGGCTTACGTTGATACCAATTCATGCCCATGCAAGGGGCTGAAAGCTAACTCTTCTCGCAACGTAGAGTGAGCCAATGGGGGAGACCGGTGCACCATCACCGGTCTCATTCGTGTTTAAGAGCCTGTGTACTAATTGTCGGAACTAAGAAGGCAAAGTTTTATTGCCAGTTTTCTTATCATTATATTTGAGAATTATAGGTTCAATAAACGTGTAAAGGCGCCATCGGAGGGATGATACCGATGGCGCCTTTACGGTGCTCTATATGCCTTAGGCAAGCAGATTGTTGCTCTCACGGTGTCCAGTTTGTCCGTAGCGATGAACACTTACGGACAGGTGTTATACTGGTACCGCCAATCTGCAAATATAAGAAGGTGGGCTAGTTCTAACTGCAGCCTGGGCAGTCTTTGCACGGTGATGACTTTCTGTCTGCGTAAGCTACGGCAAGACCTCCTGTAGATGTTTCGCGGTAGAGGCTTGGGAGGTCATGGCCTGTTTGGGTCATGACTGCCACCACTTCATCAAACGGAATATGATGGGTACCGTCTGAGAAGAGCGTCATTTCCGCGAGAGAAAGAGCACGTGTTGCAGCGCATGCGTTACGTTCAATGCAAGGAATCTGAACCAGTCCGTCAACAGGGTCGCAGGTCAGACCGAGGTGATGTTCAAGCCCCATTTCAGCAGCGTACTCAATTTGCTTGATTGAGCCACCCAGTAGCTGTGTAGCAGCTGCTGCCGCCATGGAACAGGCTGAACCTACTTCGCCCTGACAGCCAACCTCGGCACCGGAAATGGAGCCGTTGTGCTTGATGACGTTGCCAAAAAGGCCAGCTGTTGCAAGTGCACGCAGGATGTCTTTTTCTGTTGAATCATGCTTTTCCTTAATGTAGCGCAGGACTGCTGGTACAATGCCGCAGGAGCCACATGTCGGTGCTGTAACAATTGTTCCACCACCGGCGTTTTCTTCAGACACAGCAAGCGCATATGCTGTTACAAGCCCTGTATGCTGGAGTTCTTTTCCGGCAAGTTTGCTTTTCTTATAGTAGTTCCATGCTTGACGTCGTAGTCCGATGGAACCAGGGAGTACGCCCTGATTGGTGAGCCCATTTTCAATAGCAGAGGACATGACTTTCCAGATTTCTTTCAGGAAATCCCAGATGTCTTTCCCTTCTCGTTGCTCAACGTATTCCCAGTATGTAAGACCCTTGTCAGAACAATACTTCATGATGTCAGCCATGGTGGTTAGGTCATAAACTGCTTCCGTGGCTTCATCTTCTTTTCCTGATTCGCGTAACGCTCCACCACCTACAGAGTAGACGGTGTAGTCTGCTGTTACATTACCGTCTGTATCCAGAGCTTCAAAGATCATTCCGTTCGGATGGTCTGGAAGTTTGTCGTCCGGACGCCATACGATCTCTGTCCGTTCCTCACCGAGAACCTGAAGGATTGCCCAGTCTGTAAGGTGCCCTTTACCTGTGGCACCCATGCTTTCAAACAGGTGGACTCGGTAGCTTGCAGCATTGGGATGTGCAGCGAGAAAACGCTCTGCGGCAAACTTTGGTCCCATTGTGTGTGATGAGGAAGGACCAAGACCAATTCGGTAGAGTTCTTTTATGCTCTGCATGAGGATTACTCTCCTTAATTCATGGCCAGATTAACGAGCCAGAGGGATACTTCAGGAATATAAGTTGTAATAAGCAGTGTTGGCAGCCATGCAAAAAGAATGAGAATGATGGTCGGTTTGAGCATGGTGTTTACACGTGCACCGGAGATTCGACCGGAAAGGTAGAGCAGTGGCGCAGTTGGCGGGGTAACGTTACCCATACCGAGGTTAACACCCATGATAGCTGCAAAGTGAATAGGATCAACACCAAGTTGTGTTACTAGTGGCAGCAATAGCGGTGTGCCCAGAAGTACACCGGAAACGTCGTCCATAAGCATACCCATGATGAGCATGAATACGTTGATCATCATAAGGATGACATACTTGTTTTCGGATACGGAAGTTAAAACATCCATTACCTGAGTTGGAAGATCTTCCATAATGTACAGGCGGGAAAGGATCATAACCGCGAAGGTCATAGCCATAATAACACCTGTAGTAGTTGCGGACTCAATGAGAGTCTTCATCAGGTCACGAGCTTTAAGGCCACGGTATACGAAGAGTGCAACTGGAATCGCGTACAGAACCGCAGCAGCAGCTGCTTCTGTAGGGGTCATGATACCGCCGTAAATACCGCCGAGGATAATTACAGGCATCATAAGAGCAGGAGATGCTTTTGCACCTTTTTTAATAAAAAGTTTGCCGGTAGTGGCAAGGTCGCCGTGGTCAGCAACTTGAATGTTTTTGTTGTTGCGCAGCAAGTACAGGTTAACAAGGCTGAGCAAGGTTGTAAGGATAACACCCGGAACAAATGCTGCGAGGAAGCAAGCAAGTACGGACTGGTTACCCATCCATGCATAGAGAATCATAAGCATAGATGGTGGGATAAGGATACCAAGTACGCCGGAGCTTGCGAGGAGCGCCGCAGCATGTCCGGTAGGGTAGCCTGCACGTTTGAGCTTAGGCATCATGATGGAACCGATACAGGATACGGTTGCGGAAGAAGAACCGGATACTGCACCGAAGATAGCACATGTAATAACACATACTACGCCAAGCCCACCGCGGATGCGACCGGCAATAACGTCAACAACATCGATTAGTTTGTCACCGATGCCCCCTTTGTCCATTACACCACCCGCCATAATGAAGAGCGGAATAGTGAGAAGAACAACAGAGTTCATTTTAGCAAAGCCGTATGGCAGTAGGAAGCTAGGATCGTAGCCACCCTGAAAAATTAAGAACGCAGCAGAGCTGAAGAACGCAAACGGAATTGGTACACCAATGAACAGTGTGAATACCAGAATACCGATTGCAATTGCGATAGTTATAGACATTTAAAAATCCCCCGTGCAGCCGAATCTTTCGCCTTTAATGAAAGCGATAAGGTCCTGTACAAAGTATACTACGTGGTACAAAGACATGAGAACAAAGCCCAGACCGACTGCGGATTGTGGAATAAGCATTGGCAGACGGAATACAGGGGACTTTGGATGCATGACAAAAGCCCATGCAACAAATTGCAGCGCCCAGTAGGTAAAGAGAAGGCAGATACCACAGGTAATGGCATCTTTTAAAAGAAGAACAGCGCCTCTTATAAAATCATTTCTAATGTAGCAGGAGAGCAGGTCTGCTGAAATTTGGCTTTTTTCACGGCTTCCCTGTGCGGCACCCATAAAATAGAGCCAGAAGGCAAGCATAGAGATAAGTTCTTCTGAACCGTAAAAGTCAGAGCCGAAGACATAGCGGATCACAATGGTATAGCAGATCATAGCAACAATAATGATGCTGGTGCTTGCCATTACGAATTTTTGGAAAAGGCCAAGCCCAATCCATGGAATGCTAAGAGCATTTAGCAGTGATTTAGTCATAGTAAGTATCCCTTGAGCAACTCAGGAAGTCGGCGGTGCGGAATTCCGCACCGCCGTGTAGGTTTAGAACTGGTTTGCTCTTATTCGTTGTAAGAGGCTTTAATACCGTTGAGCAGCTCAGGAGTGAGGTTTTGTTCAAGGCGAGGCCATGCTTTTGCACGTACATAGTCTGCCATCTGTTCGAGTTCCTGAGTGGTAAACATAATTACTTCAATGCCTGCTTCAGCAAGCTTTTTACGGTACATTTCGTCTTCGCTTTCAGCCATGAGGAAGGAGTTCTGGGACTCGTCGCTGAATGCGGATTCAACAATTTTCTGATCTTCAGCAGACATGCCTTCGAAAGTCTTCTTGTTCATTACGTACTGGGTAGACTCGAAGTTAACGTTGTACTGGTAGTAGTACTTAATTACGTCGCGGAAGCCGAGGTAGTTCAGGTTTGGAGGACCACCGAGCCAACCGTCAACAACACCGGTCTGCAATGCGGAGTAAACATCTGTGTAAGGTAGGGAAGAAGTACGGAAGCCGAGTTCTTCTGCGCCGAATTTAAATACATCAAGACCTGGTACACGGATCATGAAGCCTTTTTCTTTGCCAGGTTCGTTAGCGTTTTCAAGCGGCTTAACAGTACCTACGCCGATGAAACCTTCACCGTAGTAGCCGAGGAATTTAACGCCAAGAGCGTCGTGCATTTTTGCCATTTCTTTTGGAAGGAAGGCGTTTTTATCGTAAACCTTACGAGCCTGTTCGTAGTCACGTGCAATATATGGAAGGAAGCCAACACCGAGACGAGCGTCAAACTGGTCCGGTACGGTGATGTGCGCGATGTCGATAGAACCGCGGATAACTTCTTCATACAACTGGCTAGCATCACCAAGCTGGTTAGCTGGGTAAATTTTAATTTCGATGCGGCCGTTTGTTTCTTTTTCAATGCGAGCTTTAATGCGTTCAGCAGATTTTTGAGCCATATGCTCAATTGGATGCTGGGTTGCGAGTTTGAGAACAACTTTTTCGTCTTTCTTGCTTGCTGGTTGCTCTTCGCCGCCGGAACATGCGGTAAGACCAAGGGCAGCTGCAAAACATAGCATAAGTGCTGCAAAACGTTTCATTACAGTAACTCCTAGAATTTATTGATCGAACTCTGATCCACTTCAGAGTCCTTCCTCCCACGCGAGCATCACAGCTCACGCCCACTTTATGCGTAGAGTGTGCCATATGTAGAAAAAATCATCTTTTAGAGTGGTTATTAATTTAACCGCTCTTTTTGTCCTGCAAAAGTGAATGAAAATGCATATTGGAATGTTCACAAAAACGGGACAGGGTAAAGTGGGTGTTCATAAAAACAGTACATGCAGTATGTTTTTTTATTGGGTAGATGAGTTATCTATATGTTTTATTTAGGATTGTTATTGTAAACTTGTTTCTTTGATCATAAGGTCAAAGTTATTTTGGGTAGCACAAGGAATTGAATGGTTGCTCAGCAGTTAAGCGTAAAGGAAGGAGTTACTGATTTCTGCACAGCAGAGCTTATCTTTGTTTACCGGATGATGTGAAGATGGAGAGGGATGGAGGATTGAGTTGTTTGCGTAATCAGTCAGAATGTTTTGTAAAAGTGAACATCAATCATTTGTTTATATTCACTTGCGGATTACATGTGCTTTATCTGGAGATGTCATGCTCTTTCATGAGAACATATAAACGGGTACGTGACAGACCAGAAAGTTTACAGGCTTCCTTAATAGAACCGTTAGCTTGTCGGATAAGGTTCTCGAGATAAACCTTTTCAATTTGAGCAATGCAGGTTGTGCGGAATAACTTGAAAGAAGGGAATTCTCCACTGAAGAGTGATGAGAGAGCCTCCGCAGGGACTGGTGTAAGAATGCTGGAATCATTTTGTTCTGCAAGCGGAGTTTCTTCCCCAATAGGGCGCAGCATCTTACCTGCGGCACGTGCACGGATGTCCACAGGCAGATGTTCCGGATAGAGTGTTGACTCGCCTTTTGCACGCATGATGATGCGTTCAAGTGTTTGCACTAGTTCTCGTACGTTGCCTGGCCACTCATAATGCATAAGTGTCGTGATAAGTTCTTTTGAAAGTCTTTTGGTGGATGTGCTGTATTTGGCACAAAGACGTTTTGTGTGGAATTTTGTAAGAGCGGGAACGTCCTCAAGACGATTTCGAAGGGGAGGTATTTCCATGGAACAGGATTTTAGTCGGTAGTATAAGTCGGTTCTAAACGTGCCTTCTTCGCACATTTTTTCAAGATTCCGGTTTGTTGCAGCAACAAGGCGGAAGTTGCTTGTCTTTTCAGATGTGGAACCGATCGGACGGTAGCGTTTTTCTTGTAATACGCGCAGGAATGCGGATTGGGTAGGAAGCGGGAGTTCGCCAACCTCATCTAGAAAGAGAGTGCCGCCGTCAGCTTGTTCGATAACCCCTTTCTGGGTGGTAGTGGCTCCGGTGAATGAACCTTTGATGTGTCCGAAGAGTTCACCTTCCACAAGGTTTTCTGGAATGGAGGCACAGTCCAGCACCACAAAAGGGCCCTCTGCACGGCTGCTGTTTTCATGAACGGTGCGTGCAACAACTTCCTTCCCTGTACCTGTTTCACCTGTAATCAAAACACTTGCATCACCAGTGGCTGCAACGGAAATGTTTTCCAAAACAGACTGCAGAGCGGGGCTGTCACCTATAAGTGAATCCCTTTTAATGATGCGCTCAGACCACTCCTTGTTTCTCTCTCTGAATTTGAGGGCTCGTTCCATTGAAAAAGTAATTTGTTTTAAGCTGCTTCCCTTCTCTATGTAGTCCCATGCGCCGTTTTGAATTGCCAGTTCTGCTCCGTCAGGGTCGCCTGCACCGGTGATGATGATAACGTCTGGTTGTCCTTTTGAAGAGCGAATGCGTGGTAAGGCACTTATTCCGCTTCCGTCCGGAAGGCGTACATCAAGAAACACCAGGTCGAATGATTTCTTTTCCAGCGTGGCAATACCATCAGTTAAATTGCTGGCAATGGAGGACTCAAACCCGCTGTCTTCCGCCAGTTGGGATATGATGTTGGAAATGTTTGGGTCATCGTCAATAATTAAAATACGAAACATCACGACTCCAGCTTTGTTCAACCACTAAATAGCGTTATAAAAAGAAGCAAAAAAGGCATGGGAGTACAAAATCTCTTCGTAAGATAGATATGGAATATGCTGCCAGTAAAGACATGCTTTAGTAAACAGTGGCGCTACATTAATCAACTCACTCAAATATAATACGGTATAGGGTGTAAAAGTACAAAAGTGAAAAATGGAAGTGCATGGTGCAGTCATTAAAGTAGTCTTAACTTTCAGTATGCAATATTAATAACATTTATACAAAATATCTTGTTATGATTAATGAATTCTTGTCTTCCTTACGAAAGTCGAGCCCAGTATATCTGGTGCTTTTTTTACTGCTGCCGTTGTGTGCAACTCTTCCGGTATATTGGTATTTTTATGAGAATACACGTCTTACAGATCCATTATCTGAAATGGAACGAGAATGGTTGGGAAGGCTGGATCGTCCATTAGTGTTGGCTGTCACGCCTGACACACGCCCGCTTGAGTTCGTTGATGCACAGGGTGAATATCAGGGAATGGTTGCAGATTACGTGCATCGTGTTGCGGAAGAATTGAATATAGAGTTTGAGGTTGTTGAGCCGGCTAACATGCAGGAATTACTTTGGCTTGCTAAGCAACGGAGAGTTGATGTTATTGCGGCATTTGCAGGGAATCCCGCAAGTACTGATGCTATGCTTTTTACAAATCCCTATCTTGAATTGTCTACAGCTATTCTGGCGAACAGGAGTGGTAAGGAGCCGCTCTCCTTATCTGTTATAAGTGAAAAGAAAATGGGGCTGGCACTGCCGAAGGGGTATGACGTTCTTTCTTATGTGGAAAAGTTTTATCCGGATATTCATATACAGACCACATACAACTATCTAGCCGCGCTACTGCATGTTTCATTCAATGAAATTGATGCAACTATCATTTCTCTACCTCAAGCAAGTTATTTTATTGAAGATAAAGGAATCACTAACCTGCGTGTAGCAGGATATACCGACTACCGCTTGTATTACCGTATGGGGGTGCGTTCAGACATGCCCATTCTTGCGGACATTTTTCAGAAAGCGCTGGATAACATTACACCGGTTGAGCGGGAACGTATTCTGAAGCGCTGGGTTCATTTGCAGCAGGATTACTTGTCGGCTTTCTTTTCTAACCGTTTTATCTGGTACATAATTGTTAGCATTGTTTCCTTTACGCTTCTTGCATTTGTGGGAATCATTTTTTGGAACAGAACCTTGCGGTTACGGGTTAATGAACGAACTAGAGAGTTAAAGCGTGAGCTTAAAGATAGAACTCGTTTTCTGGCAGCGCTTGATCAGGCTGAAGATGGTATCTTTATTTTAGATACAGATGGGATTTTGGAATATGTGAATGCCTCTCTGTTGAATCTAACGCAATATACAGAAGAGGAAATGCTGGGAAGACATATCTCTATGCTGCGAGCGAAACAACATCCGCAGGAATTTTTTGAAGAGTTATGGAAAGTGTTGCGCAGCGGTGGAGTGTGGCGTGGTGAGACCGTTTATGTGAAGAAGAACGGTGAAGAGATTTCTGCCGAAGTTACTGCGACTCCGGTATTTGATGAAACAGGTGCGCTAATAAATATTGTCGAGTTGATTCGTGATGTTACCGAGCAACGCAAGATGGAAGAACATCTTAAGCAAAGCCAGAAGCTTGAAGAGCTAGGAACGCTTGCTGGTGGTATTGCTCATGATTTCAATAACATTATTGCCGCGATTTCAGGGTATGCTGAGCTTGCTTTGCCATCCACCGAAAAAGGAAGTCGTGCTCACACAAATTTGGAACGCATCCAGCAAGTGGCAGAGCGTGCACGGGCAATGGTGCATCAAATTCTTGTTTTTTCCCGTCGTAGAAAACCAGAGAAGGTACTTGTAGATGTCTCGGCAATGGTGAAGGAAGTCTTACAGCTCCTTCGTCCCTCCCTTCCTTCTACTATTGAGATAAAAAGTAAGCTTGCCGATGGCTGTACGGTTATGGCGGATGCCAGCCAATTGCATCAGGTCGTGATGAACCTTGGAACAAACGCTGGATATGCCATGCGTACCAACGGGGGAATCCTGACTATTTCAATATCCAGCATACAGCTGCTTGCCGGAACAGCCCGGCTTATGGGGTTGTCGAGGGGGAGGTATGTTTCTCTAGTTGTTGAGGATACAGGTGAGGGCATTCCTGCGCATCATGTTCGACGTATTTTTGATCCGTTTTTCACTACAAAGCCGAAAGGTGAAGGGACTGGTATGGGCCTTTCCATGGTGCATGGCATCATTACCAGTATGCGTGGTCATATTTCTGTTGAAAGTAGTGAAGGGGTAGGAACTCGTTTTACTGTCCTTATTCCGTACAGCAAAGGTGAGGAAGAAGGAGAAATACCTACAGCCGTGCCTCTCACGGAAGGTGAAGGAAGTATAATGTTAGTGGATGATGAAGAAGACCTTGTGAAGGTGTATTCAGCAGCATTGGAAGATTTGGGATACGATGTCAGGCCATATAATGATTCAGCTGAAGCCCTCGGTGCGTTTCGGGATAATCCGTATTCGATTGACTTACTGATAACTGATCAAACCATGCCGAAACTGACTGGGGATAAACTGGCGACCGCTGTTCATATAATACGTCCTGATCTTCCAATAATCCTATGTTCTGGATACTCCGATGCAATTGATTCTATTAAAGAAGGTCAGAACGGTATTCGAAAGGTATTACTTAAGCCTTTTGAGCTACAAGATTTGGGAAGAGCGGTGCAGGAATTACTGCGACGTAAGCTGTAATTGTGGCCTAGTGGGATAAAGGTATCGCTGAGCAGGTGTCCCTGTGGTACTCTTAAAAATAGAAGTAAAGAGTAAGGTCAGGCAGGAGTAGAGATGCATACCCTTGTTTTTGATGTATATGGAACGCTTGTGGACACTGCGGATGTAACCGCATTGCTTGAGATAAAGTTGGGCGAATGTGCTGCTTTTTTTGCCAGCCAATGGCGAAATAAGCAGCTTGAGTATTCGTACCGGATGGGGCTTATGCGACGGTATGAACCGTTTTCGCAGTGTATGCGGTATGCCTTTGAATATACCTGCGAGGAGTTTCGCGTTTGCTTTACAAGTGAGGAAAAAGAAGCCCTTTTTCTCCGTCACGTAGCCTTACCTGCATTTGAGGACGCCAAGATTGCACTACCTAAATTCGCCTTTACCGATGCCGAATGTTTTGTATTTAGTAATGGTACAGCGGATGATGTCGATGCGGCTTTATCTTATGCAGGATTACGTTCATATGTGCAGGATATTGTGAGTGTGGATTCTATTAAGATGTATAAGCCGTCGCGCATTGCGTATAGATATCTTGTAGAATATATTACGCAATTTCATTCTAATAGTGGTACATGCTTGGATGAAAATTCATCCGTACTTGAGAAAAAACGGATAGTTGATCTGAATGTGCAGGATCGGCAGTGTCTGCACTACGTAGAATCTGGTCTTGAGGATGCTGAGCCTGAAATGCAAGACGATGCATTTTTAACTATTACACCGGAACTACACAAGATCTGGCTTATTTCTTCCAATCCGTTTGATGTGATTGGAGCAAAGGTAGCTGGTTTACAGGCGGCTTGGATTCGTCGTTCAGCCTCCAGTGTATTTGACCCATGGGGCATAGAGCCGACCATAACGGTTGAGAATCTGAATGAACTCTATGACGTGTTACGATATCGGAACGCAATTAATCCGTTATAGTAAGGCATAGTAAGTGAAACGGGACAAAGATATGGTAGAAAGATTATCAGATAAGCTTGCCGCAGTAAGAGAAGAATTTACAAGAATGGCTCTCCAGTCAGTGCAGGATACCATGAACAATTCTGCACAGCTGTTAAAGGACTCAGGTATTCTTGATAATGCCAAACACGTAGGAGACCGTGCTCCTGACTTTGTTTTGAAAAATGTTCAGGGTGTTCCTGTTGATTCTACAAAATTGCGTAAGGCAAAACGTTTGGTTATCTGCTTCTATAGGGGCGGGTGGTGACCATACTGTAACCTTCAGTTGAAGGCATTACGTGATGTTCAACAAGAAATCGAAGCGCGCGGAGCAGTCTTGGTCGCCATTTCTCCGCAGCTACCGGATGACTCTCTGTCAGAGGAAGAAAAACGTGTTATTCCGTTTGAGGTGCTGACAGACCCAGATAACGGCGTTGCGCGTCAGTTCGGAATAGTCTTTTCCTTGGATGAAGATTTGTGTGAGGTATACAAAGGCTTCAACATCAATCTTGAAAAAGCCAATGGAAATGCAAAATGGGAACTGCCTATTCCTGCTGTCTATATTATAGATACTGACAGTACCATCTTGTACACGTTTTTGGATACGGACTATACCGTTCGGCTTGAACCTTCAGAGATTTTGATTCAGCTTGATGCGCTTTAAACGGAGCAGCTTTCGTTGGAGACCAAGTAGAATGAATTTCAATGATTAAAGCCCCCTCGCCTACATAATGGATATGCGAGGGGGCTTTTGTATTATCGCTTTTTTCCAAAAACTATTCCTAGCTTTCGCATCCGATGGCGAAGGGTGGATGCATTAACCCCGAGAAGCTGAGCGGCTCCGTCTGCCCCTTCAATTTTTCCGTTACAGTGCTGCAAGGCTTTTTCAATGTACATGCGTGTAACCTCGTCGAGCGTCGGAAAGGCTTGTTGGCTATTGAGCACTAGAGGCGTTGCGGTGGCTTTAGTAGTTGCAACAGAGTCTTGAGAATCCCCAGAAAATTTCAGGCTAGAAAATGTTAGCGGCTTGCCTTGCCCTAAAATTATTTGGCGTTCCACTACATTGTGCATTTCACGTACATTTCCGGGCCAATGATAGCTCGTTAAGTTTTCTATGCCTTCAGGTGTTACGGCCGGCTGTGGTACGCCAAGTTTAGCAGAACAGGTTGTCAAGAAATGCGCCAGTAGTAGAGGAATATCTACCTTGCGCTCTCGAAGGGGAGGGACGACAACTGGAAAGGTACTGAGCCGGAACCATAAGTCTTCGCGGAACTTTCCTTCATCCACCAGTTTTTTCAAGTCCCTGTGTGTTGCGGCAATGATTCGGGCATCAATAGGTATCTCTGTGTCGCCGCCGACACGTTCAATGGTCTTTTCCTGCAATACGCGGAGGAGACGCACCTGTGCATCCGGTGGAAGCTCGCCTATTTCGTCAAGGAGCAGGGTGCCACCGTTAGCGCGTTCAAAACGTCCTTTTCGTTGTTGAGCTGCACCTGTAAATGCTCCCTTCTCGTGTCCAAAGAGGACGCTGTCTACAAGGGATTCCGGAATAGCCCCACAGTTAACTGTGATGAAAGGTTTATCGTGTCTTGGTGACATGCGGTGCAGGGCATTTGCCAATACTTCCTTACCAACACCGGTTTCTCCCAGCAGCATTACAGGCACATCGGTGTTTGCTACCTGTGAAAGCATATTGAGTGTGTTTTTTAATCCAGTGCGCGCACCGATAACAGTTTCACCTGCCTTTTTAGCAAGTTCGCGTTGCAGAAATTTGTTGTCGTCTTGAAGCTGATCTTTAACTGCTTTTAGCTCATCAAAGCGAAGAGCATTGACCATTGCAATAGTAAGAGGGTCGTTAAGGGAAGAAAGCGTATCAATTTCTTCTTCTGAGAAGGCATGTACTTTGGACCGTGCAAAGGTAGCGACTCCTAAGAGTTCACCATCAATACGCAGGTAGCAGATTACACCGGAAAAATCCTTGATGCCGATGCGCTTACTGACTTTGCGTGTGATGTCTTCGTCGTTCGAATTGGGAATATAGCCTGAGAGCATATTCACATCAGCAGCGGTACGCATGAATTTTTGATGGATGGATTCATTGATCGTAAGGTCCGCAATAAGGCGTGTGGCACCTTCATGCACAGATATTATGTTGTGTAATACACGCTTCTCATCATCGTAAATATCGAAATTTATTGTATCTACAGGCAGGTTTTTCTGAAGATATTGATACAGGTTTGTAATCGCGTTTTGCAGGTTGAGCGTTGAGCAAATGATTTTGGTAACGCTTCTAAAAAAATTTTGTGGCGGCATATGGGCACCTTCATCCTGTCACATATGATAGTTGCGGCGGCTTCTGTTAAATATAACAGGTGCACTGTCAAATACAACAGTTATTAGGGGAGGGAAGACGGGGGGCGAGTTAACCTTCTGTAATCTAATAACTGTTTTATTGGCATGCAGATTGCTTTGTTAGTGCTGCTGCCGAAATAAATAAATCAGCACATTATCATTAAGACAGCTTTTATTAGCACTTCAATGCAAGCTCTGTATCCAATAATGGTTGTACGAAAACTAGTACTATTGTTGTGTGGGCTTTTCATTAAGAAGACTGTTTTAAAAAGATCGACCTTTCGGCAGTTTCTACTCATTACGGACCAAGCTGTTATGGACTGACCAATCCATAACAGTACATTGGTTCATTGTATAAATTCATGACTACAGAGTATGACTTTCGAGGAGCGTACATCTGAATTTGCTGGGGAGCATTTCATGGAAAAGTTAAACGTTAAGAGTTTGTTTTTTGTCCTTGCAGGACTCTTTTTATTATGCCTTCAAGGCTGCAACGGCGAAGGGGTAGCTAAAGAAGTAGTCGTTGCAAAACCTGTAAAAACAATGATTGTAAGTGGTGAATCTGAGCTTGTAGAACGTGCGTTTCCGGGAACTGTTGTTGCTGGCGAGAAAGCTGAAATCGGTTTTCGTGTTGCAGGACAGTTGAGCGAGTTGCTTGTGAAAGCTGGCCAGCATGTTAAACGCGGGCAGATCATTGCTACATTAGATAAAAATGATTTTCAGACTAAATTGCGTGGGCTGGATTCAAAGCTGTTAGGAGCCCGTGCTTCTTTGCAGGAAGCGAAACTCAACTATAAGCGTAACTCTGTGTTGTTGAAAGATGATATTGTTTCAAAAGCAACATATGACAGCGCACTTAGTGTTTTTGAAAATGCTCGAGCACAGGTGAAGCAGCTTGAGCAGGAGCGTGAACAGGCTCGTCTCAATCTGGAGTATACTGTGCTTCGCGCGCCTTTTGATGGTGTTGTGGCACAGACCTATGTAAAGAATTTTGAAAATGTTCAGGCGCAGCAGTATATTGTCCGTCTTGATGATGTGGGCAATCTTGATGTTGAAGTGCAGGTTCCTGAATTGGTGATTGCTATTCTTCAGGCTAAGAATACAAAAATGCTTAAGAAGCCTTCTGTACGTTTTGCTGCAATGCCAAACAAGCTTTATGAAGGTGAACTTAAAGAGTTTGAGACAACTGCCAATGAGCAGACTAGTACCTATACAGTAACTGTTTCTTTGCCGCAGCCTGAAGGGGTAAGCATCTATTCCGGTATGACTGCGGAAGTTATTGGCTACTTCCCAGGTGGTGCAAATGGTAACGCTATAGGTCTTCGAGTACCTGTGAGTGCCGTAGCTGTTGATAGTGCAGATACTCCGTTTGTGTGGATAGTGCAGAAAGATAATACGGTTAAACGTGTTTCTGTTGAACTGGGTTCCATGCAGCAGAATGAATATATCTTAAAATCAGGGCTTAAATCCGGCATGCAGATTGTGACCGCTGGCGTACATTACCTTAAAGACGGTCAGTCTGTGCGAGTGTTGCAGGGCGAGATTGGAGAATAGCTGTCATGAGTCTTGGAGAATGGGCGATTCGTAAGCGTGTGACCACGCTTACGATGACCGTAATATTGATTGTTGGTGGACTGTTTGCTTACCAGTCCATGGGCCGCTTAGAAGATCCTGAATTTACTATTAAAGAAGCTCTGGTCATCACCACATATCCAGGTGCGACAGCAGAAGAAGTAACCGAAGAAGTAACTGATCGTTTGGAAAGTGAGATCCAACAGCTAGGTCAGCTTGAAAAAATTAAGTCCGTTTCTACTCCGGGCAAATCTATTATTACAGTTGAGATTAAAGAAAACTATGACAAGAATACCCTGCCTCAGGTTTGGGACGAATTGCGAAGAAAAGTTGGTGATGCGCAGGCTAATTTGCCTCCGGGAGCCAATTCTTCCGTCGTAGTTGATGACTTTGGTGATGTGTACGGGATTTTGTATTCCGTAACAGCAGACGGGTATTCATACAAAGAGCTTCAAGATTACGTAACATTTTTGCGTAAAGAGCTACTTCTCATTCCAGACGTTGCAAAAGTAACAGTGTGGGGTGAACAGCAGGAAGCTGTGTTTGTTGAAATCCCCCGTGCAAAGCTTCGTCAGCTCGGAGTGACTGTAAAGTCTGTTCTAGATGCTCTTAAGCAGCGTAACCTTGTTTCCGATGCCGGTAATGCGCATGTTGGTCCGGAATATATTCGAATTCATCCTTCCGGTGGTATAACCTCGGTTGAGGATTTGGGTGACATCTACGTAACAGATGAAGGTTCCGGCAAGTTGGTGTACCTGAGTGACCTTGCGACTATTACCCGTGGATACATTGAGCCATCTAAAAAGATAATGCGACAGGATAGCACGCGTGCTCTTGCTGTGGGTATTTCTCTGGCTTCAGGTGGCAACATCGTAGACCTTGGTGACCGCGTTACAAAACGCATTGCGGAGCTAGATGGTTCTACCCCTGTCGGTTTTGAAATTAAGCCGGTCTATTTCCAGCCGGATTATGTAACAAAGGCTGTTGACGGTTTTGCTGTCAGCTTACTTGAAGCTGTGGGTATCGTAATCGTCATTTTGATGATCTTTATGGGATTGCGCAGTGGCCTGCTTATTGGTGCTGTGCTTCTGATCACTGTGTGTGGTTCATTTATCTTTATGAAGATGATGGACATTCAGCTGCAGAGGATTTCGCTTGGTGCGTTGATTATTGCTCTGGGGATGTTGGTAGACAACGCAATCGTTGTTACAGAAGGGATGCTCATACGAATACAGCAGGGCGAAGACAAGATTGCTGCAGCCCGTGCAGTTGTTGCACAGACTATGTGGCCGTTGCTTGGCGCAACCGTAGTTGCTGTAATGGCATTTGCTGCAATCGGCCTGTCTTCTGACTCCACAGGTGAATATTGTGGTTCCTTGTTCTGGGTATTGCTTATTTCTCTGATGCTTAGTTGGGTCACTGCGCTGACTATTACACCACTGTTGTGCGAAATGTTTTTACATAAAGGTGATGGTGATGGTGATGCCGACCCGTATGGTAGCAAACTTTTTAGAGCATATAGAGGGTGCTTGAGAGCGTGCTTGAACCATCGTTGGGTGACCGTTGGTGCGTTGCTCGCGCTGATGTTCACATCCGGTTATGCGATGAAGTATGTAGATCAGATGTTTTTCCCTGCATCTACTCAGCCTCAGTTCTTTATTGATATGTGGAAGCCTGAAGGATCTGATATCAGTGCTGTAAGCGAAGACCTGAAGATTCTTGAAAAGAAACTGGCAGAAGATGATCGGGTTGAGTTTACAACCACCTTTGTTGGTAGCGGTGCTCCTCGTTTCATGTTGGTGTACGCTCCTGAGAAGGAGTATCCGAACTATGGTCAGGTTATTGTAACCATTAAAGATTACCATGATGTTCCGGTAATGATTGAAGAGTACAGGAACTATACGAGCCAAACCTTCCCTGAAGCGTTCTTTAAATTCAAAAAAGTTCGTCTCGGTCCGGGACGAGATGACCCTATTGAGGTGCGTTTCTCCGGTCCGGATCTGGAAGTGCTCCGTGCTCTTTCTCTTGAAGCTCAGAATATCTTCAGTGAAAATGATAACGCCCGTGGTGTCCGTGATGACTGGCGTCAGAAATCTAAAGTTATTGTTCCGGTGTTGAACGAGCAAGCCGTACGTCGTGCTGGATTAGACCGTCCTGATATCGCAAATGCTTTGAAGGCTGCATACGTAGGTATGCCAGTTGGAGTATATCGTGAAGGAGACACATTACTCCCGATTGTAATGCGTCCACCGGAAGAAGAGCGTTCCGATGTTGGATCTATGAATTCCGTACAGGTGTTCAGCAATGTTTCAAACAGCATGGTTCCGCTGGGACAGCTTGTATCGGAAGTTAAAACCGAATTTAAAAACAACTCATTACACAGACGTAATAGAAAACTGACTATTACCGTTTCTTGTGAAGCAAAAGTTGGACAGCCAACAACACTATTTAAAGAGCTTCGTCCGCAGATTGAATCGATGAAACTTCCGGCTGGCTACACTATGGAGTGGGGCGGTGAGTATGAAGATTCAACTGACGCGCAGGCTGGTTTGTTTGCAACCATTCCAGTAACCATCGTATTGATGATCATCATTACCATTGCGCTCTTTAACGCTCTGCGTGAGCCGTTAATCATCTGGCTTACAGTACCTCTTGCAATTATCGGTGTCGCTTGGGGACTGCTGGCTGCAGGTCAGCCATTCGGCTTTATGGCTCTGCTTGGTTTCTTGAGTCTTATGGGGATGCTCATTAAAAACGCAATCGTGTTGCTGGATGAGATCAACCTGCAAATCCGTGAAGGGAAAGAGCCGTTTACAGCAGTACTTGACGCCTCTGTAAGTCGTGTTCGTCCTGTTATGATGGCAGCAAGTACTACTGTACTTGGCATGCTTCCGTTGCTTGGAGATGCATTCTTTGTCTCCATGGCTGTGACAATCATGGCAGGTCTTACCTTCGCAACCGTATTGACGTTGATTGTAGTACCAACGCTTTACGTAATTCTGTTCAAGATCCGTGAACAGGCAGCATAATGTATGAAGGGCGTGCCGGTTAACGGCACGCCCTGATTAGGTAATTGTGAAACTATTGAGGTTGTCTTGAAGTAAATTTCGTTTCCTATCATGTACCTTGCAGCAATAGGGATAGTAACGCTCCCCCTAAGTTGTTACGCTCTCCTCGAGCCCTATTCTGCGAAGAAAAAGCCCATGTGAATTTTTCACATGGGCTTTTGTTTTGTTAGCGAACGTTGACTACCGGAAAACGTGGCTTGAGTTTAATTCCAGCTCGTTCTCGTATAGCATCGGCGTGTTGTTGTGCTTTTTTCAGCAAGGATGCCTCATTAAATGTTACGATCTCTTTGTCTTTCATCAGCCATTTACCGTCACACATTGTGTGTGTGACGTTGCTTGAGTGCATGGAGTACACAAGACTGGATACAGGGTCATGCACTGGAACAGAACCAGGCATGAGAGAAGGTTTGATGATGGCGAGGTCAGCTTTTTTCCCAACGCTTAATGAACCAATCTGATCCTCCCATAGTAGGGCCTTAGCACCGTTAACAGTTGCCATTTCCAGAATGGTTTCTGCTGGGACAGTAGTCGGATCAAGAGTGCGACCTTTATGGATAAGGGCGGTCAGGTACAGTTCATCGATCATGTCCATACGGTTGTTACACGGGGCACCATCCGTAGCGATGCTGACACAGACGCCTTGCTTGAGCATTTCCGGTACGGGGGCAAAGCCCAGTACACGCATGGCAGCACCCGGGTTATGGGATACTTTAACGTCGTGTTTTGCAAACAGGGCGATTTCGTTTTCGGTCAACCATACAGTGTGGACAGCAAGAAGGTTAGGGCCGAGAACACCAAGTTTCGCGAGATGTTCTACTGTTGTTGCCCCTCGTGTTTCATGTGCAAATTCAACTTCTTCTTTGATTTCTGCCACGTGCATATGGATGCCGACGTTTAGTTCGTCAGCAAGCTTCTTAGTACGGGTGATCAACTCATCTGAGTTGTTAAAGATAGTGCGTAAGCCGAACCAGCAGCGGATTCTATCATTTTCTGCGCCATTCCATCGTTTGATAAGATCAAGCTGTATGTCGAGCGTCTCGTCGGTGGTTTCCTGACGATCTTCTGGGATTCCCTCTCCGCAGTCCATGGTAGAGCGGGCAAGTATGCCTCGGATGCCGGCTTTGGTGACGGCACGCCCCATGGCGTCCACGTGCTGCCCTCCCGGTTCAGCAAAACATGTTACGCCGGAGCGGATAAGCTCTGCGCAGCAGGCGAGGGCGGAAACTTCAACGTCTTCTTCAGTCATAGCCAGTTCGTACGGCCAGGTTCGCTCGTGCAGCCATGTGAGCAAGTTAACATCGTCGCCGAGGCCGCGGCCTAATTGCTGGCATAAGTGGACATGGGTATTGATCAGGCCCGGGATGATGATGGAACCCGTACAGTCGATAATTTCTGCATCCGGTGAAATTTCGTGCGGAGCTACTGCACCAACAGTAGTAATGCGGTCATCGGTAATAAGAATGTCGCCGTTGACGAACATCTCCCGATTTTCGTTCATGGAAAGAATGAGCGCGTTGCTCAAGAGTACTTGTGACATGTGTCCTCCGCAAAGAGATCGTTTATAAAAAGTACTGTCAGAACTGCGGGTAGCAGGGGCAGTACATAAAAGCCACGAGGGGAATATGCCTGAGGGGGCATACTGTCAATTTAGTCTGCCTTGAGACAATCTGCGAGACAATTTTAAATGTACAAATTTGTTTTCTAGCAAGAATAATGCGGAGTAGCGCGTTTTAGAGTAGACGTTAGGGAGTGAATATACTACATATATCAATCGGCAACCGTGCTGCGGGAAACAGCCGTTGTCGCCGGAGTCGGACCTGTCATGTTGTATTTACAGTAATTGTATAATTTCAATATGCTGGGAGGGAATCCGACGTGTTTTATGGGTTAACCATTGAAGAGCTGACGTACAGCAGACGATGGCATGTAAACTTTGATTTTGATCGATTTTTACATATATGTTAAAGATGCCGAAGAGATGTCTTTGGCGAAATGCTTAAGCGTCATTTTCTTTGTAAGGAGTTAGTAGGTATGGAACGAGTACTTAAAGATCGTTATAAGCGTGAGTTTGTTGAGGTTGTATGTCCTATCTGCCGCAAAACTCAGATTATTGCTGTACCCGAAGAGTCACTGCCTAAATGTGACAAGTGCAAACGGGATATGGTCATTAAGGAAGTTTTGACCGAAGGGAAATACTAACTCTTTGTGGTTATAGTCTATTTATCTATTATGGGAGAATAGGGATGAAATTTGTAAAAGTACTTATGGTGCTCGCATTAACCTTTATGCTTGCAGCACCTGCTTCTGCGGCTGATATTGAACTTGCTAAGCAGTCTACTATCAATAAAATTCTTAAGAGTGGCGAACTCCGCGTTGGTTTTGACGCAAGCTACGCTCCTTTCGAGATTACTGATAAAAACGGCCGTTACATTGGTTTCGATATCGACCTTGCAAAAGAGCTTGCAAAAGCAATGGGCGTGAAATTTGTGCCGGTTAACACTGATTTTGACGGCATCATTCCTTCTCTGCTTTCTAACAAGTTTGATGTTATCATTTCCGGTATGACTCTTACCCAGCAGCGTAACCTGCAGATTGGTTTCTCCAATCCTTACTTCCTCATGGGGCAGGGTGTAATGGTTTCCAACAAACTTCAGGGTAAAATTGCTCGTTACAAAGAGCTGAACGATCCTAAATACGTTGTTGTTTCCCGCCTTGGTACTACCGGTGAAGAAGCTGTAAAAAAATACCTGCCAAAAGCAACCTACAAATCTTTTGAAAAAGAAGTAGACTGCGGTATGGAAGTTATTGCTGGTCGCGCTGACGCTTTTGTTTTCGACATTCCTGCTCTTGAGAACATCGCTTCTGTTCAGGGGAAAGGCAAAGTATTCGTACTCAACGATCCTTTCACCTTTGAGCCTATGGCAATTGGTTACAAACAGGGCGACCCTGATTTCGCTAACTTCCTCAACAACTTTATCTTCCAGTTTAAAAACGATGGTCGTTACCAGCGTCTTTACGACAAATGGTTCCGTTCTGAGGCTTGGAAATCCCAGTTGAAGAAATAGTTTTTTTTGTCTACTAAGAGGTCGGCGTTTTGCCGACCTCATTTATTCCACTGTCACGCTCACCTGCCTCGCAGGGACAGTGCCGATAATTGAAGGCATACAAAGCTTCCTTCTGGTTTCATGGCTCGCTGTGGTAAGCACAGCGTGATATGGAGCCGGAAGGTTTACTGTTTTTAAGAACTTGTTTGTAACGTGTTGAGATAAGGATACGCAGATGATGAATTATACAGGACTCGATCGTCCTAAAAAGCCGGGGTATTTCCTGTTCTGGAAAGCCATGTTTGTGGCAATTTGCCTGCTTGGCATCGGCTTTATTTACGCTGCTGCAGATTTTGTAGACTACAACTGGCGCTGGGAACAGGTGCCGCAGTATTTCTGGCTTGATAAAGATCTTGAAGTACGCTCCGAAGTCGAAGGTGATGTAACTAAAATTGAAAAAACTGCTGAAGGCTACACGCTTGTAGTACAGGACGGCGGTTACGAAGAAGTTATTAAGTTGCCTTCAGATGCTAATGTTTTCATGATGGAAGGTGATTACGTATACATGGGTGATACTCTTGCTGAGTATCGCGTAAGTAAGCCGGGTATCTTGCTCGAAGCGACATTCGTAACACTTAAAGTATCCATGCTGGCCATTGTTCTTGGCATTATTGTAGGCATTCTCACAGGCTTGATGCGTATTTCAGAAAATCCATGTCTGCGCTGGCTTGCTATCACCTACGTTGAACTTATTCGTGGTTCTCCACTGCTTGTTCAGATTTTCTTATGGTACTTTGTAGCTGGTTCTCTTATCAACGCTATGCTTGCTAAGATTGGTCTGAGCGCTATTCCTGCATTGTGGTACGGTGTGTTCGCACTGGCTATTTTTACAGGCGCATACGTGGCAGAAATTGTTCGAGCTGGTGTCCAGTCGGTTCATCGTGGGCAGAGTGAAGCAGCACGTGCACTTGGCTTATCTGGCGCACAGGCTATGCGTAAGATTATTCTTCCACAGGCATTCCGTCGTATTCTTCCTCCACTTGCGGGGCAGTTCATTAGTTTGATTAAGGACTCATCACTTCTTGGTGTTATTGCAGTCCGTGAACTTACCAAAGCTACTCGTGAGGTTATCAGTTCGTCTCTTATGTCGTACGAACTCTGGATTTCCTGTACTCTTATGTACCTTGTACTTACCTTTGCCCTTTCTGTGGCTATTCAGTACCTTGAAAGGAGAGCTGTACGATGATTAGCGCAAAGAATGTTAATAAATATTTCTACACTCCTGAAGAGCTTCATGCTCTTAAAGATGTCTCTATGGACGTTGCAGCGGGTGAAGTGCTTGTTGTTATCGGTCCTTCCGGTTCCGGTAAATCCACTTTCCTGCGTTGTCTGAACCGTCTGGAGTATGCAAACAGTGGTTCTATTACCATTGAAGGCACTGAGGTGCTTGATCCAGACTGTGACATTAACGAAATTCGTGCAGAAGTTGGCATGGTGTTCCAGTCATTTAACCTATTCCCGCATTTGAGTGTGATTGATAATATCACCATGGCACAGATGACTGTGCGCAAGCGCTCTAAGAAAGATGCAGAGAAAAAGGGTATGGAACTGCTTGAAAAAGTAGGTCTTGCACACAAGTATAATGTGTACCCAGACCAGCTTTCCGGTGGTCAGCAGCAGCGTATTGCAATTGCTCGCGCATTAGCAATGGATCCAAAAGTTCTGCTGTTCGACGAACCTACTTCCGCGCTTGATCCGGAGATGGTAGGTGAGGTTCTTGATGTTATGAAGAATCTTGCAAAGGAAGGTATGACAATGGTTGTTGTTACCCACGAAATGGGTTTTGCCCGTGAGGTTGCAGACCGTGTTGTATTTATGGATGGTGGACAGCTTGTTGAGCAGGGTACGCCTGAACACTTCTTTACTAATCCGGAACATGAACGCACCAAGTTATTCCTGAGTCAGATTTTGTAAGAACACCATGGCTTAGATTGTGATTTGCTAATAAAAAGAACGGTCTCGGTTAGGGGTCGTTCTTTTTTTGTGCCTTTTTTCATGTGTAACATAATGCGCTTGGAACCTGCTGTGATGTGCCTTGGTTTTTGACAGGGGCGAGTAGATACATTTTTGTTAATACTGTTAGTATGCTATTGTATGTAGACGTTCACATTTTTTGACTGATTTAGTGGGAAAGCCATAAAAAGGTGTATTGTTTTTGTTGTGATTTTTCACTAGGATATCAAACTGATTTTAAGCGGATATACTAAGGTCACTTCGAAAGATTGAACAGCGTTAATTTGTTGTGATAACGACACAACACTTTGCTGTTAAATCTTCAGTTGTTGCGGCTGGATGGCAAGCAAATATATCCCTTGCTACCGTATGGTGATGTTGCATCTGGCAATGCCATTACATGATAAAATAAGATCTACAAGCAGACTGAACTGCAAGACTTTGCAGTTGTAATTATATGACAAAAATTTCTTTCACAGCACAACGGCCATTAACTCAGGGACAGACTGTCTTCATCGGTAGAACTGGTGAGGAGGCTGATCTTGCTGCAAGTCTTAACACCTCCCTGCCTCCTGCATACTTCCCTGTAGGTACAGTACTTACAGCTGTTGAATCCGGCAGTACCACTCCCCAGTGCCTTGTTGTCCAAAATGGATACGTTCCATCGCATACTGGCATGCATTCTGTTGAGGGCATGTGGGTTCAAATGCTCTGCGACGTTGAAGAGGGAACTTCATGTTTTGTGACGCCTGTAAAAGAGGCGTTAAGTCTTGCATGGGTTACTCTTTCAGATAAGGGCGCGCGCGTGCAGCGTGAAGATGGCAGCGGGCCATTGATTGAAGCTTTGGTTCGGGAAAAATATGAACTGGCTTATGCTCGTGGCTATATTATTCCAGATGAAGAATTGCAGCTTCGTCAACTTATTACCAACTTAGCATTGCACCAGAAGTTTGATCTGATTTTAACTACTGGCGGTACTGGTGTTGCTCCTCGTGATGTTACCCCTGAGGCGACTCTTAAGGTGATCGATCGCCGTCTTCGAGGGATTGAGCAGGCAATGATGGCAGCGAGTCTGAAAAAAACTCCTCATGCAGTTATTTCACGCGCAGTTGCAGGTACGCTTGGTACATCACTTATTGTTAATATGCCTGGAAGCACAAAGGCTGTTGCAGAAAATTTAGAGGCTGTTCTTTCTGCGTTTGGTCATACTATTGCCAAACTTCAGGGCGATCCAGCAGATTGCGGGAATTAGGTAGGAGAAGCTGTGGTATTTCAGCATGAGTGTCAGGGGCCTGGGTTAGTATATACTGAAGACAGCGATTTTAAGGTTCGGTTATTTGATCTTGTTAGCGCATTAGCTCGTTCGTTGGATATGGTTTCGCAAACACTTGCGGGACACCATACTAATGTTGGCTTTTTTGCTTCACGTATAGCAGATTTTTACGGGCTGAGCAGTTTTGAGAAGCGTAATGTGGTTCTGGCTGCCATGTTGCATGATATCGGTGCCGTTTCATTGTATCCAGCTGTTGATTCTCTTCTATTTGAAGATGATACGATTAAACATTCTATTGCCGGCTCGGTAATAATCAGTTCCTCAAAAAAACTGCACGATGTTTCTAAGCTTGTAGAGTACCACCATACCCCGTGGGAAGAACTGCGGGAACGAAAGAAGCACTATGAAATCAGCAACATTATTAACCTTGCTGATTTTATTGATGTTAATACTCGTAGAGATCGTCCTGCAAGACATCAGATCCCTGTTTTAATTGAGCTGTGCCGCAAGCATTCCGGTACGTTGTTTAATCCTGACTACGTTGAAGCATTGCGTGAATCAGAGGCAAAGCGTAATTATTACCACAGATTGCACTCTGCGCGCGCCGAAAAGACACTTACTCTTTCAACACAATTTGATTCTGACATTCTGGATGCGGAAGGCGTCTTGGATTTCACTGGGTTGTTTGCGAAGGTTATTGATTTTCGTAGCCGTTTTACTGCAACGCATTCTCAAGGTGTTGCGGTTACTTCCAGTGTGCTCGGACGTTGGCTTGGCTTTAATGAAGTTGAGCAGGTCTTTTTCCAGATAGCAGGGCGTTTGCATGATATTGGTAAGCTTGCTGTTCCGGCAGCTCTTCTGGAGAAGAATGGTCGTTTGACCAAAGAAGAGTTTGCTATCATTCAAGGCCATGCAACATACACCGAGCATATTTTGTCAGGAATTCCCGGGTTGGAGGTTATTCGGGACTGGGCATGTCAGCACCATGAACGTATAGACGGAACCGGCTACCCGAGTGGGCTTGCAGGTAGAGATATTTCTTTGGGCTCTCGAATTCTTCAGGTAGCGGATGTATTTACTGCAATTACTGAAGACCGCCCGTATCGTCGCGGGATGGATTTTGAGCAGACAACGAAGGTGTTGAGGCAGCTTGGTGACTCAGAAAAACTCGACCCTATCGTTGTTGAAGTGCTTATAGAGCGGTATGATGAGATTAATGAATTACGTAGCAAAGGGCAGAATCAAGCCCTTGAGCATTTCTCTAACTATTCAAAAGTACTGTATAGCAAGTACGGTATTGTTACTAAGGATGTTTCATGAGCTCGGCTTCCACCCCTTTAGCTAAGTTCGGTGCAGTATGCCGAATGATTAAAATTGAACACTCTGTGTTTGCACTTCCGTTTGCATATCTCGGACAGTTTATTGCGGCTGGCGGATTTCCTTCGTTGAAGCCTTTTTTGCTGCTTACTGTAGCCATGGTGGCCGTGCGCTCTGTAGCTATGGCATTCAACAGGGTAATTGACTTACCTTTTGATGCGAAAAATCCGCGTACACAGCAGCGCCCTCTGGTTACTGGAGAAATTTCACCGGCGCAGACATGGGCATTTATCGCAATCATGGTTGCCATTTTTGTGGTTGCATGTTTTTTCATTAACGAGTTGAGCTTCATGCTGTCACCAGTTGCTTTGTTTGTTGCTGCGTTCTACAGCTTGCTCAAACGTTTTACGTGGCTTTGTCATTTCTGGCTTGGGGCTGTGCTTGCGCTGTCTCCGCTCGCAGGCTGGATTAGTGTAGATCCACAGTTTACAGTGCCAGCGGTGCTATTCGCATGGGGCATTCTGTTCTGGGTTGCAGGTTTTGACATTATCTATTCTTGTCAGGATGCAGAGTACGACCGTTCTGTAGGGCTGAACTCAGTGCCTGCTCATTTTGGATTAGAATCAGCCCTTGTGATTTCATCTTTTTGCCATGTGGTAACCTCAATAATGTTCCTCATGGGAGGTTGGGCAGCAGGGCTGGCATGGCCGTATTTTGCTGTATGGGCTGTTGTTTCCGGCATCCTATACTGGGAACACACCATTATTAGTGCTGATGATATGAGCCGTGTTAATATGGCATTTTTCACAATGAACGGTTTTATTTCCGTAATGCTCTTCGCAGGCGCTCTTGCAGGAATTTTTATCTAACGATTGTTTTCTAACTGACGATAAAAAAGGGAGAGGCTGATGATTCAGCTTCTCCCTTTTTTGTTGTTATTGTTCTGTGAGATGTGCTTGCATTGGCGAACTAGATAATAGCACAGGCTGAGAGCTGTTTGGGAGCAGAATTCCCCCCAAATTCACAGTCCATGGGAAGAATACATCATGGGAAAGATGAGCGCCTTGTTGTTTTCGTAAGGCTGTAACTGTATGGGGATAAAGCTTTGCGTAGGTGTCCGAGAACCAGACTAAAAAAGGCACTTCACGTTGTTCTTTGATGGCAGGGTTGCCATGCATAAAGCGACCGTCTTCACCGAGAGACTCACCATGGTCTGAACTGTATATTACAACTGCATTTTTATCGCGCACGAGGTTAATTACAGAAACAATAAATGAGTCTGTAGCCAAGATGCTGTTGTCATATGCATTTTCGAGCCCATCACTATAAACCCCCTGCTCGTAATCGTCTGGAGTGAATTTAGCGAACTCTTTAGTATATCTTGCGTTGTAAGAGGCGTGACTGCCACGAGTGTGAATTGTAATGGCCTGACTGGAGGAAGTGCTTTCAAGAACTTTCTTTAATGGGGGAAGAAGCATTTCGTCGTAAAACTGTCCATACGAAACTTTGCAAAAGCGATTTCGAAATAATTTTTGATCAATATCACCGATAGCGTTTGTGGTAGGAGTGTTGTGACTGTCCGTGCGGTCATTTGCAGATAGCCATGTTGTTTTAAAACCATGCTTTTTAAACACCCCAAGGAAAGACGTCATGGTTGTTTCTGGTCTTGCAAGTGTTGCAGGGGTGATCATAGCTGGTACAGAAAGACGAGTGTATGCAGAGAAAGATTTAATGGCTCCAAAGTTAACAAGGTTGTTCTCCTTGTTAAGGAGTGGTGTCGTTTCTCTTTGGTATCCATTAATTTGAAACCTGTCAGCCCGAGCAGATTCACCGATAATTGTAATAACGGTTAATGGTTCAGTTGGGGTGATTGCAACAGACTCTAACTTGGCAGAGTCGACAGGCTTTCCCTTAATAATATTCTGTACATGAAATTTTGAGAATTGCCCGAAGGCGTTAAATATACAGTATGGGAGCACGCGCTTTGTTGCTACTGCAGGACGAATGAGGCGTACCTGAGGATCTTTTTTAAATTTACCTAGGAAAACTGTTGTAGGAACAACAAAAAGTAAAGTAATTGCGAGCGGTTTTAGTTGGAATTTACCTTTTGCGTGTTTCAGTAAAAAGCCGAATATTAATGCCACTAGTAAGGCCGCTATGCCGAACAGAACAACTTTCGAAGTAATAATTTCTCCTGCTTCACCTCTGTTTGTTTCGAGCAGAAGAAAGATAAGTTCTCTGTCAATTTTTACACGGTAGGTGCCGCGAAAATAGCTGGCTAGGGCACTTATAAAGAATATTGGTGGAATAAGAATGTAAGTTACTTTTTGTAGTTGGCAGGCTGCGTACATTACACAGAAATTGAAAAGAAAGAGATAGATTGCAGACGGAATAGCGTAGACAGCAGGGAGCCGGATAAGGTCTGGAAGCATGAGAGCTGAGAAAGCAACCGTAAGAGCAGAGGCAAGGTGCTTTTTGTCCAATGCAAACATCGTTGTTTGTCTCCATAACAATCGTTTAGAAGTTCTTAACAATATTTTGTAATATATTTTAAAATGTTTTTTTTTGTAAATCGATTCGCTATGCCAGTCAAAAAAAAGAAAAGCAACTTTTTTCCTAATGAAAGAAAGTTGCTTTTCAAAACAATTTTTATGAAGAAAAGTTACTAACCTGCAGCGAGTAGTTTTCCTTCGATAAAGTCAGTCACAACAGCAACCGGTGCGTTTACTGTAATGCCTTTTACAAGAGAGATGTGTTTTTCTTTCAGTGCATCGCACGCCTCTTCTGGAACGTCTTTAGCAAGGACATAGCCTGCATCAAGGCGTTCAAGGAACGAAGCTGCTGCCTTAGGCTCGTATGCTGGAGCATCAACAGTTTCGGTGGATACAATTTTTTTAGTCTCTGCATCTGCAACAGCGATTATATACTGTTCAGCAAGGTGCATAGATGGTGACAGAGTACCTTTGGTTACAGGCAGAGCAACTTTAATGGTTCCTTTATGAGGAGGAAGGACAGGACGCAGCTTTGTGGATGGTGCAGCGTCGTTATCAAGCATAAGGATTGGTTTTATGATTTTCTGGATGCTCTGTGCGGTTGGGCTGTCCTGTTTTACAGAAAGGAAGGCGTAACCTTCATCACCTGAGCGGACGATTTCTGGATCAAGCGGGATGTCACCAAGGAAGCGGACACCAACTTCTTGAGCAAGTTTTTTACCGCCACCTTTACCGAAGATATTTTCAACGTTGCCACACTGAGAGCAAACAACGCCGCTCATGTTCTCGACGATACCGAGAACCTGGTTGCCAACATCTCCTACGAAGGTAACAGAACGGCGAACGTCATCGATAGCAACCCCTTGTGGAGTGGTAACAATAACAGCTTGAGCATCGTTGCCGAGGAGTTGCATTACAGACAGTGGTTCATCGCCAGTGCCTGGAGGGCAGTCTACTACCATGTAGTCAAGGTCTCCCCAAACAACGTCAGAAAGAAGCTGTTTGATGAAGCCCATTTTTACAGGGCCGCGCCATACTACCGGTTGGTAGGAGTTAGGCAACAGGAAGCCAAGAGACATAACGGAGAGGTTTTTACTCCATGCCACAGGCTCAATGAAAGATTCTTCGATATGAACTTTAGAGTCGCGCATGCTCAGCAGACGAGGAACACTAGGGCCGTGTACGTCCACGTCAAGCAGACCGACTTTTTTTCCTGCAAGGGAAAGACCGATAGCAATGTTGGTAGCTACAGTACTTTTACCAACGCCGCCTTTACCGGACATAACAACAATTTTATGTTTAATACGGCTGATGGTACGCTTCATCCGTGCTTCGCCAGCATCTAATTCAGTAGGTGCTCCGCCGCAGGAACCGGAAGAACAGTTACCACTGCTGCAGTCTGAACTCATAATGGTCTCCAAACAGTAGAATATGCCGCGTTACGAAAAAAAACAGTCTGTCCAGTGCGGCGGTTACCTTGGGCAGTCTGTATGAAATCTGAGTATAAAGTTAGTAGTCACTAACTTGAGGGTTGTCCAGAGGTGAATGTGTTTTTTTATACATATTGCTCAGGACGTTTTCCAACTATCTCACTGTAATTTTGTTTAATTGGAAAAAAAAGCCCCCGAGAGTCGGGGGCGTATGTTCCTTATGCACTGCACGGTAATGACATTTATTGTGACACTACTTTTGTTTAGCAGCATGCGCCTTGCGCAGCCATTCGTACCAAGTGTCGAGACCTTCGCTGGTGGTGCAGGAAGTCTGGAATACAGGCATGTCCTTGTTCAGCTGGGTAGCAAATTGTTTTGCACGCTCAACATCAAACTGTACGTATGGAAGCAGGTCGCACTTGTTCAGAATCATAGCTGAAGATTTTTCGAACAAGGCTGGATATTTTTCCGGCTTGTCGTCACCTTCAGGAACACTGAGGAGGGCGATTTTAAAGTCTTCACCGCAATCAAACTCAACTGGGCAAACAAGGTTGCCAACGTTCTCGATAAACAGGATATCGATTTCGTCCAAGTTGAAGTTAGCGAGCGCAGCAGTGATCATGTTGCTATCAAGGTGGCAGCCGCCGTCGGTGTTGATCTGAACAGCTTTGGCTCCAGTTTCTGCAACTCTGCGGGCATCATTGTCAGTTTGGCAGTCACCTTCAATTACAGCCATGGTGAATTCATCTTTAAGGTCTGTAAGGGTGCGTTCAAGAATCGAGGTCTTGCCTGCGCCCGGTGAACTGATGAGGTTAAGAACAAGAATGCCATGTTCGGCAAAGAGTTCTTTCAAATTAACTGCGATTTTGTCGTTCGCTTCAAGTATATTGCGTACTACTGGGATTTCCATGGAAATTATTTACTCCGCTTCAAGATGATCTACGTAAAGTTCTTTTCCTGTAAGCACGGTGTGTCCGAATAAGTTTTCGCACGAAGGACACGGCATATAGAAAAGATCCGTTCCTTCAGGTGTAAACTCAGTAGAGCATTCACCGCAAGTAACAGTTACAGGAATTTCTTTAAGCTCAAGCTCAGCACCTTCTAAAGGACTTTGTTTGGTCTGCACTTCAAAAGCAAACGAAAGTGCGTCAGGCACTACGTTGGTCAGTTTTCCATAGCAAACGCGAACCATAAGTAATTTAGAGGCATTATGCTTTGCCATCTCTTCCTTGACGATATCAATAAGACTTGCTGCTATTGCCATTTCATGCATGCCAGAAACGTAAAGGAAAACATATTAACCGTCCACAATGTTTTTTAAATACTAGTTTGAAGTCCTAACATACTGTTTTCAAGATAAAAGCGGTGTGATAATGTTTAGCCACGTTATAAGTGTATTATTGGGGGCAATAGATGACAGAAGGTGTTTATCATACGTCGTCCAGCCTTTGGATTGGTGCGGGTGCAACGAGAAGAAAGAGCATTTCCAAGCGGTACTGGTATGCAAGCGAAGGTACTGAAGGCAACGTATATGTGCAGTTACTGACAAGTAACTTGACTCCGGTTGGTGGTAAGCGAGTTGTTGATCGGGATGAGTTTGAAGAGGAATATGTTTTTGAACCCAATTTGCTTGCTTTAGATGCAAAGTCAGTGAATGTGGGAGCTGAGCAACTTGAACTTCAGTTGCAGGAGACGGAAGCCGTAAATGCCCTGCTGGCACAGGTCCCGACGCATAGTGCAAAGACAACAGGCTTGAAGCAGGAAGAGGAAGAGGCTGTAGAGAAGTTTGATAAGGGCATGACAATGCTGCGCGGTGGATACTTGAAGCAGGGCAGGCGCATATTGTTGGCGGTTCCTGAAAAGGATGTTCCATGGAAACCTAGGCATAAACATCTGTTTAATGATTTCGGGAAGCGTTTGAGAAAAGTGCAGGAGCCGGAAATTGCTTTAAAACATTACTTGAAAGCAATTGAGCTTTCTCCTAATGATGATCATCTGTGTTATAACATCGCTCGTGTATATTACGATTTACGAAAAATGTCCGATTGTAAAAGATGGCTGCATCGCGCTCTTGTGGAAAATCCAAAGTTGGAACCTGCGCAAAAGTTCCTGCAGGCAATAAAGAACAGGTAGTATCCTTAGTAATTCGAACGTTATTAGGAAGTACGTTGTGTTGCATTTAGAATATAAAGGTGTGTATTCCACATTTGAATCTGAACAGGACGCTGCATCAGCAGAACAGGAAAAACGCTATTGGCTTGTCTGGTTTACAGATGATGACACTGTCATGATTCAAGCCTTGTCAGCACAGCGCACTGTCGTTGGAAAACAATATCGCCTCAGAGTTGAGGATTTTGTGCATAGGTTCAGTAAGGAACAAGAT
This sequence comes from Halodesulfovibrio marinisediminis DSM 17456, assembly GCF_900129975.1. Classification (NCBI taxonomy): domain Bacteria; kingdom Pseudomonadati; phylum Thermodesulfobacteriota; class Desulfovibrionia; order Desulfovibrionales; family Desulfovibrionaceae; genus Halodesulfovibrio; species Halodesulfovibrio marinisediminis. The sequence continues at coordinate 569,000 of NZ_FSRG01000006.1, read as the reverse complement.
TTTTTGTTGCAGCCACAAGTGCTTGCACACGCACATTTGGTAGAGCACGAAGCCCGTTCTTTACCTGATGAACCATATGTGTTTATTCTTAAAGATAAAAATGGTGACGATGTAAAGCCGGAGCTTATTTCTTCTTCGCAAGCTCTGGACATTGCCCGTAAAGAGGCAGAAGTCTTTGCCCGTGAGCAAAAAACACCTGAAAATGTAACAAAGAATTTAAAATCAAGTTTTGAAGATGCGTTGGCTGCGCTTGAGAAAGGTGATAGGCGCAATGCTCTGAAGGAACTTACAAAATTAGCTGATGTAAAAGAAGGGGTAGTGCCGGAACACAAACATGTGTTTGCAGAATTTGGTTCTGACCTGCGTAAGCAGAAACTTCCGGCTGCTGCTTTACAGCACCAGTTGCGAGTGGTGGAATTAAGCCCTGAAGATGACCATGCATTATTTAATGTTGCACGAGTGTATTATGATATGGGTGATTATGGTAATACAATTAGATACTTAAATCGTGCAATTGCGCTGAATGGAAATTTGAAACCAGCGCAGCGTTTTCTTGAATATGTACGCAGTGAGGGAAAGTCAGCAAAGTAGATGAAACCGCTGAGGGGAGGATGCATGAACCGTAACATTTCTATGATGATTTTATTGGCGCTTGTGATCGGGGCTGTGCTTATTGGTTATAATAAGTGGATGATGCGGGATGCGTATATTACTCCTGAAGATGCGTCCTCTCTGGCAGTTGTTGGTGGAAAACAGGATAGCCAGTCTTTGCAGCATGTTGTTATTGATAAGAGTACCTCTGACATCCTCGCATCTGCGGTGTCTGAAGTAGGTAACGGGGCAGCTGTGACCACAAAGGCAAAGCAGTCTCCTTCATTGAAGGTAACAGATTCGCAAGCCAAGGCACCTCAGGCTAAGACAGAGAATACACTTACCCTTGTAACAAAAACGGTCACAGTGGCGGTTCCTTCTGCAAAAGCTACTGTTCAGGTTGCGCCGTCAAAAAACGTTGCAACTTCTTTAACGGAATGCACTAAGAAAGATAGTGCACAGCTGTCTCCCTTAGTCTCTGTCTCGTATTCAGATAAGAAGCTTACAGTTTTTGCTACAAATAAATTTACGTATAAAATCTTTGGATTAAAAGAACCGGATAGATTTGTTGTAGATGTCGTTGGACATTTCAGTGATGAAGTACCGGTGCCTAAAGTTGCACCGGATAGTTTAGTGAAGGCTGTTCGTCTTGGTCATCACGATGACCGAGTTCGCATTGTACTCGATTTAAAAGGGAAGTTTCCTGCTAACTGGTCTGCAACGCAAACTAACGGAACGTTGTCTGCTGTTTTACAGTAGATGTATCTGCTGCTTTTAGCACATCCGATGAGTCGATAAAAAGAGCCGGAAGATCCGGCTCTTTTTTATTTGAGGGCGTAGTTACTTTTTGACTTCAAACCCAATTCCAGTGATGGCTGCTTCGATGTTTTCTATTGGAATTGGGCTTTCTTCTTTCCATTCTACTTTTCCAGAGAGCAGGTCAACGGTAACATCAAAAACTCCGTCAATGTCTTCGAGTGCTTTGGTAACTGCGTTAACGCAGTGTTGGCAGGACATTCCGGTAACAGTAATTGTTGGCATTGCATCATCCTTATATAACAGTTTAGAAAGAATTGTGTTAACTCAGTCTCAGGCGTAGCATACCCAAACATCTAGTGCCGCTCAACCGTTTCTCAGAGGTTTATGTCGGTGCTGACCCATATGTCATAGTGTCTTTGTGAAACAATGAGGTTTGTATGACTGATACTAATATCAAGTCGATTGATCCAAAGGTGCTCCGTAAGGTCACCATGCCTGTAAAAGGTATGACGTGTGCTTCTTGTGCTGCCCGTATTGAAAAGGGTGTTTCGGAAGTGAGCGGGGTAAAAACAATTGGTGTTAATTTGGCGACGGATTCTATGCAGGTAGAGTTCGATTCATCACAAGGCAGTCTTGCTGATATTGTGCAGAAGGTTGCTGATATCGGGTATGAAGCTGTGGTACCGGCGGGAAGCTCTGATGAAGTTGAAGCTTTGCGTTTTGCTATTAGTGGGATGCATTGCGCTGCGTGTTCTACACGTATTGAAAAAGTGACATCGCAGATGCCGGAATTTGCTTCTGTTGAAGTCAATCTGGCAACAGAGTCTGCTAGAGTAACACCGGCTGCTGGTGTGGAGAAGGGTGCTGCAGTTGCTGCGTTTACTGAAAAAGTAGCCATGCTGGGTTTCGGGGCAGAATTAAAAGATTCCGAAGGCGGCGGTGTGCAGGATGTAACTGCAATGTGGGAAGAGCAGCAGGAGGCTATGCGGGAACGCCTTGCTGAGATGAAAGCAAAGCTTATTCCTAAAATTATCTTTGCTGCGCTCCTTCTGGTCATCGCTATGGCCGACATGATTGGTCTTAGCTTGCCAGAATGGTTGGCTCCTCATTCTTCACCAAGAACTTTTTCTTTGATTCAATTGATATTGGTAATCCCTATCATATGGTTAGGGCGTGATTTCTATACTCATGGTTTTAAGAACTTGTTCAAGGGTGCCCCAAATATGGATTCACTCATCGCCGTGGGTACGGGGGCTGCCTTTGCTTATAGCCTTTGGGGAACTGTAGAAATCTACCTTGGTATTGATGTGATAGCGCGTGTTATGGACTTATACTTTGAGTCTGCAGGTGTGCTGATCGCCCTTGTATCGTTAGGTAAGTTCCTTGAAACCCGCTCTCGTTCCCATACTTCAGATGCCATTAAGGGGTTGATGGATTTAACTCCTGACACTGCTATTCGCATTGTAGATGGAGAGCAGCAAATCGTGCCTGCAACTGATGTGATGGCAGGGGATATTCTGCTTATTCGACCGGGTGAGCGCATTCCGGTAGACGGCAGCATTATTGAAGGTTCTTCCAGTGTGGATGAATCCATGTTGACTGGTGAGTCTTTGCCAGTTTCAAAAACAGTGGGTGATTCTCTTGCTGGTGGTACTGTAAACACCCATAGCGTTTTGACTATGAAGGCAGAGCATGTGGGAGCAGATACAGTTCTTTCCCGTATTATTCGTGTGGTTCAGGACGCACAAGGTTCAAAAGCACCAATCGCTTCCATGGCAGATACCGTGAGCTTGTATTTTGTGCCTATTGTAATGTGCATTGCGGTGCTTTCCGGTATTGCATGGCTTGTTGCGGGAGCTTCCTTTCCATTTGCATTACGTATTTTTGTTGCAGTAATGGTTATTGCCTGTCCGTGTGCTATGGGACTTGCGACGCCAACATCCATTATGGTTGCCACAGGACGTGGTGCTCAGTTGGGTGTATTGTTTAAAAACGGTACTGCATTGGAACAGACAGGGCGTATCCAGACTGTTGTTTTCGATAAGACAGGTACAATTACGCATGGTAAGCCTGAGCTTGTTCATGTGGAATCCTTAAGCGGTATTGATGAAATAACAGCTCTCGCCTATGCCGCCTCCCTTGAAAGTGTTTCAGAACATCCATTGGCAACTGCCATAGTAAAAGGTGCGAAAGAGCGTGGTGTAGCTCTTTTGGACGCCAAAGATGCTACCGCAGAATCTGGCAAAGGTATTTACGGAACAGTGGATGACAAGAGCATTCGTGTGGGTAATGCCTCATATGCCGGAGTGGAAGAAAACAAAGATGTTCTGGCGCGTATGAATACACAGGCCCAGCAGGGGCGTACTGCGCTTGTAATGACGGTAAATGATGAACCTGCTTTGCTGCTTGCTGTTGCCGATACTATCAAACCTGAAGCTGCGGCTGTCGTGGACAGGCTTAAAAAACGTGATGTATCTGTTGTCATGCTTACAGGTGATAATAGCGTTACTGCTGCTGCAATGGCAAAGCAGGCTGGTATTGATACTGTAATTTCTGAAGTTCATCCGGAAGATAAGAGTGACACAATCGCGAGTCTTCAGAAGCAGGGACAGCTTGTTGCCATGGTGGGTGATGGTATTAATGATGCTCCGGCGTTGGCTACTGCGGATGTAGGTATAGCTATGGGAACAGGTATTGATGTGGCAGTTGAAGCAGGCGACGTAGTTCTTATGTCTGGTGAGTTAACCGGCATAATTACCGCAGTTGAACTGAGCCGTGCAGCTGTAACAAACATTAAACAGAATCTCTTTTGGGCATTTGGTTATAACACGTTGGGGATTCCTATAGCGATGGGGCTGTTGTTTGCATTGTTTAATGGCCCGACGCTGTCACCAATGATCGCAGGTGGTGCAATGGCATTGAGTTCTGTGTCAGTTGTTTCCAACGCGCTTCGCTTACGGTGGTTCAAGCCTCAAGACGTTTAATTTGGGTGACTCGGCAACGTTGGTTTCCGGTTAGATTCTGATGATTCGCCTAAGGTGTACTTACCTAATGGGGGGCAAGGGGACGGAGCCCGCCTGCCCGTCGGAGCCCCACGGAGGCTATCAAAAAATAGAGTTAAATAAAAAAAGGTGACGTTATCAGCGTCACCTTTTTTTATAATCAGTATTGCCTAATATATTCGGAAATATTGTCAGCCGAGCAGGTTTTACTCACCCAGAAGGCGGCGGCCCAGACCATGAGTGCTGTTGCATCGGTGTTGTTGAGTCTGTAAATTTTTGCTTGCAGTGTTTCCCTGCTAATACCGTAGATGTTATGCAGTTGCTTAATATTACAGGCATCCTGCACGCGTAAGTAGAGGTAGTCTTTGCTGGAATTGTCCGGCTGTATACGCAGGTTTTTGTGCGCAGCGATAATGAGTGCAAGCTCACTGTCCGAAAAGCTGTGCTTAATGGATGTAATTGCACGAAAGAAAGTATCAACTACCCAAGGCAGAATAAATTCAGCTCCGGCACTTTTGGTGCGAAAGTAGTCTTTCAGCCATTTTTCCTGTTCGTTTGTAATACGGGCGGCAACTTGCGGCATACAGAAGAACCTCCAATGTGTCTCGGGGGTAAATCTTCGGAGTGTACCGGTTCCGAAAAAATATCACTATATACGTATGATAGCCTTGATTGTATTGTAATTATGTATCGTAGATGGCTACTTGATTTCGACTAATCCTTCTAGGGCAATGTCATCCGGTAGCAGCAGGATGTTGCCTGTCTGGTTGTTTATTGTGACATCCCCTTTGAGCGATACAGAAGGGTTGAAGATAATGTCACCGGAGATTCCAAGCTTGGTGCAGGAAGAAAGGGACGGCACACCTTCTTTAAATTTTTCATAGATGTTGTCGAATTTGCTGTAATAGCGAGGGTCAAGATGTACCTGAAGATCCTGCGTAATATTGGCTTCGTTCATTTTGAGCGTGCCGGAATGGTCAAGAAGGTAGTAGTCAGACATTACTTTGAGCAGGTCATCAGTACGTTTGACAGGGATAAACCGGTCACGTGTAGTGATAATAGCCTGTGCGTTTTTGAAGTGGGAAATAGCTGCGCCCATGGCGGTTTCGATTTGATAGATCGGAGTTGAGGAGCTGTCATGAGGGTTTATAGTCTTAGGATTTAGAATAAGTGGAAGCTTTGGAAGCCCTTTTTGTTGCATATTTTTTTTCAGAGCAACAAGGTCAATCCAGATATTGTTTGTGTTGAATAGGCAGTGTCGTGTGATGTTCTGGAAGTGATCAAGATCGCATTCCTGGCATTGGCTGACTTCACGTAAGATAAGGCGTCCGTCTTTAAATCTGGCTAGGTGGCCACCTTTACGGTCATTTTCGGTACGTGCTGTAACTTCCATAAGAAATGGAATTTGTTCTTCAGCCATGTATCCAAGCATGCGTAGATCAAGCTTGGCACCAAGGTTGTCTATGTTGGATACGAGAGCATATTGTCGCCCTTGTCTGATAAGCGTGTCCAGCACACCGGAAAGATAGAGTGACGCATAAATATCACCGTGCCCTGGAGGGTTCCATTCGCACTCTTGATTGTCGGGACACTCGGCAGGCTGCAATGTATCACGTTGTATTTTAGGAAACTTGTGCTGAACAAAGCAGAGCGGCAATTGAGATAAGCCATTCATGTACCGCAATTCATTAAGTGTATCTTTATGTGTGTTGTAGCTGTTCATAAGTACAAGCGGAAGTGAACCGCCGTACTCTTCTTGCCATGTGATTGCTTGCTTGATGGTGATGTCCAGAAAAGACATATGATCTTTTACGGGCAGTAGAGATTTGGCAAACTGCATGCCCATGCTGGTACCTAAGCCGCCATTAAGTTTTATGGCAACGGCCTTGCGTGCAAGGGCTTTTCCTGTTTTTTCGTACTGATCCAGTTCGTTAACGTGCTTTAACTGACTTTGATTTACAGGAGATATGTCCTGTTCTGGAATATGTCCTGTTGCTTGTTCGGAAACGTCAGAAATGTAGCTTGTGAAGAGGTCGATAACTTTTGCAGGAAGCCCTTCGTGGCGCATTTTTTCAACAAATGCATTAAGTGGGGATTCTGAAGCATATTGCTGTTGTGGTGCGTCTGGAGCTAGTTGACTATGCACGGATGTATTTGAACATGTGTTGCGAGAACCGGATGTAGACATATTGACTCCCTTTTCACAAGACTCGTTATATTTCACACGGGTAATGACATGAATTTACGGATGAAATTACCCACTACCATACTGAGGAGAAGCTGGAAGTATAATTTTTGAGTAAAGGGAGAGCTTAGCTAGCTGAGAATGGACAAAAAAGCCTGCGGTGAATGGCAACACCGCAGGCTTTATGCTTAAATGATATTGTGCAGGCAACCGCCTCTGGCTGCCATTTTGTCTACAGACTTCGTGACATCTGGGTCTTCTTCCAGTGCCGGAGCATGGAATGACTTGAGACGTGCATCGATAATCATAGGGCCACTGCAACCCCAGTGCTTGCAGTGGGTGAATGCACCAGCACCGTACATGTCGGTTGCAGGGTCTGAGCGGGTGAATGTTACCCAGAGGAAGTTGTCCCAGTTTGCTGCGGTGAACTCTGCATCATCCACAACAACGACGAGTGGGAGTGAGTCAAGGTTACCTACATTTTTCAGGTGTTCAGCAAGACGGAACATTGCGTCATCGTGTTCGTCGCGTGCAGCTGTGTGCTTAGGTCCTTTAATAACAACTACACCGGACATGAACAGTTTTGCATCACCAAAGCCTTCCGGCAGTGTGAAGTGGGATGGAATGTTTGAACCAAGGGTACGTTTAACTGGACCACAAGCTGTCCAGATGAGCTTGGAGCCTTGGTTCAGGCTGATGCCTGTATAGTCGAGTGTATCGATAGTGGTTCGAGTGATGAAATGGAAGTCACGCGCAAAATCGGTACGTTCAAGCATGTGTGTGAAGAAATCTTTGTAGTTGTGGGTGGTGAGTCCCGGATTGTCTTCCTTCGCTGCAAGAATTGCGTACTTGGACAGAGATGTCTGTGTGTTGCCGAGCAGGGACAGACCACAGGTGATCAGTTCCTGAGGCTGGCGTTCCTCTGCATATGGCACATAGCGTTCACTACCGATTGCAAGCAGAAGCGGGTGCACGCCTGCCGGATCAACTGCGTGTACTTCATGCACACCGTTAAAGACAGTTGGAACAAGATCTGCTGTGAGATCGTGGATAAATTCGCCGAATACGGTGTCCTCCTGAGGAGGGCGACCAACAGTTGTGAACGGCCATACTGCGTCATTACGGTGGTACACGTTGTCCACACGCATGAGCGGGAAGTCATGAGCAAGACTGTAATAGCCGAGATGGTCCCCGAATGGACCTTCAGGCTTTTGCTCGTTCGGGTACACTGTGCCGCTGATGCAGAAGTCTGCTTCAGCAAGAATAGGCAGTTGGCCTTCGCGGGTGATCATCGGCATACGGAATCCACCGAGAGCGCCGGCGAAGATCAGTTCCGCAATTCCTTCTGGCAACGGCATAATTGCTGCCATGGTCATGGCAGGAGGGCCACCAACAAAGACGTTAACTTTTAAAGGTTCGTTGCGGCGGAGCGCTTCTGCATGGTGGTAACCGATACCGCGGTGAATTTGGTAATGGAGACCTATTTCTTTATCTTTTTCAAACGGAGCACCGGTAAGTTGTACACGGTACATGCCGATGTTTGAATTCATGAAACCCGGTTTGTCCGGACTTTCAGTGTATACTTGCGGCAGAGTAACGTATCCGCCACCATCCATAGGCCATGAGTGTAGCTGCGGCAGCTGGCTTACAGTGGTTGTATTTTCAAGTACAGGGCCAGCTTTTACCTTTTTAGGGATAGTGGCTAAACCGGCACGCGGCACACCGGCATAGCGCCATGGACGTTTGAAGAAATCAAATGGATCAACCTTCAGCTTGAAAATACCTTCCAGCGCACGCAAGGTATCGCGGAAAATCCAGCGAGTACGTTCCATTGTACCGAAGATGTTACATACCATCGGGAACTTGGTGCCTTTTACGTTGGTGAACATAATAGCAGGTGCTTTCGCACGGAAAGCACGACGCTGGATTTCAGCCACTTGCAGGTGCGGGTCTACTTCCTCATGGATGCGGATGAGCTGGCCGCTTTGTTCCAGATCAGCAATAAGCTGCTGTGTATTTCTGTATCGCAAGAGAACTTCCTTTTATATCAAGCTGGGGTGAAGAAAACATTACTATCATGCCTGAAAATGTATGCCGTGAATACCACTGGATTGCTGCACTGTGTCATCCGACCCTTTTTAACATCAATACAATTGGAATAGACGGCTTACTGTTGGCGCTACTGTTTGTACAGGTACAGGTGTCTGAATGAGTACTCAAAACAGCCTTCATGAACAGGCTAACTAACCAGGATGAAAGAGCGGCTGTTACGGTCAGAACCTTTGGCATGTTGTAATGGTACTCTGTGTGAAGATTTTGCGGAATAATAGAGTAAACCATCCCAGCCCGCAAGAAGCTTGAGTGGCAAGCGAATGGAATGGTGATACGGTTACCTTATTGGGGCACAGATACAAAAAAGCCCCTCCTTATCACGGCGATAACGAGGGGCCTGCGCTCAACTCAGTAAGAGCCGCTATATGTTGTGACTCTTTCTACTGGTGACCGGAAATAATACCGGCCAGTAGGATGTATTAGTCTACTTTGTAGTAAGCAGAAGCTGCTGCACCACAAATTGGACATTTTTCTTCAGTTGGACCTTCGTGGGTGTGGCCACAAACGGAACAGTTGTAGTAGTCTACTTCTACTGGGTTCTCAATGTTTTCAAGAGCGTTAGCGTAGAGCTCTGCATGTACTGCTTCTGCTTTGTTTGCAAAGCCGAAGTAGCGTGCTGCAACTTTTTCGCCTTCTGCTTCAGCATCTTTGATCATTGCAGGGTACATGTTTTCAAACTCGTGGGTTTCACCTGCGATTGCATCTTTAAGGTTTGCAATGGTGTCGCCGATTTTACCAGCGTTACGAAGGTGAGCATGTGCGTGAATGGTCTCTGCATCAGCAGCAGCACGGAAAAGTTTTGCAACCTGAGTGTAGCCTTCTTTTTCAGCTTTTTTAGCGTAAGCAAGGTATTTACGGTTAGCCTGAGATTCACCAGCAAAAGCAGCCATGAGGTTTTCAAGAGTCTTGGACATTATTCACTCCACAAGTGTGTTTAATTATTGTTTAGGTTTCCCTTAACAGGAATGATTACTATTTATATTTTGAGTGCAACTTTGTAAAGTAAAAAATAAGATTTTTATCTGATTTTATTTTTCACAAATAAATTTATACAGATCTCTGCAATGCAAGGCCGTCAGCGTAGTGTGGTTTGTGTTGTGTAGGGACAGTTGTTTGCTGGAAAACCATACATAGCCAAAGACTGAGGCTATCCTAACTGTGTAAGTAGGAATGGTTTTCCAGCAAACTAATAGAATCGACCTACTCATGTTTTTTGGATATTTTCCGCAGCAATGTATGTGTGATATCTGTTAAGAGCGGGAGCCTGACTACAAGTTGTTTTGTAGTGGCTCCTGCTTTTGTACTTATTGTCAGCGTTACCTCTATTGGCCTAATCTACCTTATAGAAAGCTGAAGGGGCGGCATTACAGATAGGGCACTTGGCATCTTTGAACGGTCCTTCGTGTGTGTAGCCGCAAACAGAGCAGTTGTAGTAGTCTGTCTCTACTGGATTATCGATTGTATCCATCATCTTCTGGTACAAGTTAGCGTGAACTTCTTCTGCTTTGTTGGCGTAGCTGAAGAAGCGATGTGCTGCTTTTTCACCTTCAGCTTCAGCGTCCTTGATCATTTCAGGATACATGTTCTTAAATTCGTGAGTCTCACCTGCGATGGCGTCCTTGAGGTTCTCAAGGGTGGTTCCAATCTTACCAGCATTACGGAGATGCGCGTGTGCGTGGATAGTTTCAGCATCCGCAGCAGCACGGAAAAGTTTTGCGACTTGTGAATATCCTTCTTTTTCAGCTTTTTTAGCGTAAGCAAGGTATTTACGGTTAGCTTGGGATTCACCAGCAAATGCCGCCATTAAGTTTTCAGCAGTTTTACTCATGGGTTACTCCGTAAGTTTGTTGTTACATTGACCGTTAATGAGAACTGTTACTATTTAAAGGAGCGTAGAAAGCTTGTAAAGTAGAAAGGTTATTTTTCTAAATTTCTTTAGCTGTTGAACGCAAAAGAGGATGCATTACTCAAAAGAGTAAACTACCTTTGTAGCATCTTATTACCAGTATTTATGAAAGATATTTTCATTTGGACGGATGAGAATAAAAAAGCCCGCTAAGTTTGCGGGCTTTCTAGTAACAGTAGAGTTGGCTAGTCTTGAGGAGCTGTTTTTACAGGCTCCTCAGCAGCTGTTGGTGGAGTATGCTCTATAACAGGTGACCCATTATATTGAGCTGACGGAGGGATAAAATCCTCTTGCCCGGGAAGTGGGGCAGGAGGCGGCATGTCTTCCGGCGCCACTCCATCGTAGTATGGTGCAGCCTGTTGGGCAGGTGCAGGTGGACGAGGGGAGTTTGCAAATTCAAGTTTTACCTGCCCCATCTCGATTTTTAAATAGGCTGAGTATTCCTTGCCAGCCTTGGATACTAGGTCAAGAGGGGTGGAAGTGCGTCCTTTGTTCAGTAGGTCGTCGACAATTGCTTGATCCATTGTACGACCGAACATGTTTTTCCAGATAACGAAAAGACAGCCGCCGTCGTCACGTTTCCAGTTGGAACAGGCGTATCGTTTTTCCAGATCGACAACATCACCGCCGCAAAGCGGGCATTTCCCGTCCGGTTCACGTTCTCCGACTTCTTTGGCTTTTAGGGTTAGCAAGATTGGCGCAAGGCTTCTATCCTTAATATGGTGAATGCCGCCAGCTACAATGTGGCGTATGGAATGCATGAACTCTGGGTAGGTCGCATTGCCGTTTTCGATATCCTTTAGCTTCTTTTCCCATTGTCCGGTCATTTCAGGAGAAACAATATCCGGAAGCATGGCGGAAATAACTTCAATGACTTCCTGACCAGAGTTTGTTGCCTGAAGTTTTTTGCCTTTACGCTCAATATACTTACGTGAAAGCAGAGTCTCTATAATCTGCGCACGGGTAGCTGGGGTGCCTAACCCGCGCTCTTTCATTGCAAGGCGAAGCTCTTCGTCTTCTACATACTTACCGGCTGTTTCCATGGCGCTCAGAAGTGATGCATCCGTGAAATGTGCCGGAGCTTTTGTCTGGCGCTTTATGGTGTCAACAGCTTCTGTGTTGACGGTACTTCCTTTGCGGAGAGAAGGTAGGGGATTGTCCTGTGCAGTTCTCCAAGGTTCAACCACAAGCCATCCTTTGTCTTTAAATACTTTTCCCTTAGCAATGAACAGATGTTCACCTATCAGCACGCGCACGGTAGATGATTGATACGTTGCTTCCTGACTGAAGGCAGCGATGAAACGGCGGCAGATCATGTCATAAATTTTCTGCTCGTCACCGGAGAGTTGGAGCATGTTCGCCTTACGTGCTGTGGGAATGATGGCATGGTGATCGGTAACTTTTTTATCGTTAACGCATGGAAATTTTTTGCCGTCTTTAATCCTGTTCACAGCGGGAACTGTTTCCTCTTTGTAGAGAGGATAAATGGCGCGGAAGTATGTAAGGATTTCACCAAACAGTTCTTTTGTTAAATGGCGTGAATCAGTACGCGGGTAGGTTATCAGCTTTTTCTGCTCATATAATGCCTGTGCAATAGTGAGCGTGTCCTTTGCAGAAAGTCCGAAGCGGGTGTTTGCTTCACGCTGAAGTGTGGTCAGGTCAAACGGGAGTGGCGGCTTAGTAGTGCCTTTTCGGCTGGTGACACCTTCCACCTTTCCTTCTTTATCCTTACATTCGTCAACGACTTTTTGTGCACGGGACTCAAAGTCGATACGTGTTTCTTTTTCATCTTCGGGGAGATGGTATGTTGCAGCAAAGCAATCAGCAGGGGCTTCTTCCTGCTGGTCTGATTCGGGATCTACCTTTTTGGGTGTACTGGTTTTTTCAGGACGGCAGAAGGTAGCTTCAACTGTCCAGTAATCTTTGGGGACAAAGTGTTCGATTTCGTTGCGGCGCTCTGCAAGTAGTTTGAGGACAGGAGTCTGCACTCGTCCTACAGAGATGAGACGGTTCGCTTTAATGGTAAATATGCGGGAAAAGTTCATGCCTATAAGCCAGTCGGCTTCTGCTCTGGCAAAGGCTGCGAGTCCCAGATTACGTTTTTTGGCGTCGGGCATGAGCTTGTTTAAGCTCTTTTTCAAGCCCTCTTCGGTCATGTCGTTTGCCCACAGACGTTTTACAGGCTTATTGCAGCCTGCCATGAGGTAGATGCGGCGGAAGATAAGTTCACCTTCGCGCCCTGCGTCTGTTGCATTGACAATATCAGAGACGTTCTGATCGTTCAGAAGGCGATTAAGAACTGTGTATTGCCGTTGACCTTCTTTAAGGACGGCAAGTTTAAATTTTGGGGGGATTATCGGCAGTTGCTCAATTGTCCAGCGTCCCTGCCATGCTTCATGCTGTTCTTCAGGTTCAGCAATACCTACAAGATGGCCTACCGCCCAGCTGACGATATGGGTGGCACCTTCTAAATATCCTTCCTTTCGGTTGGTGGCGTTCACATGCGGGGCAATTTCGCGTGCAACCGAAGGTTTTTCTGCAATAATTAGTGTCTTTGGCATTGTCAGACACAGGTAGGACGAACTGGGCGTTGCGTCAATGAGCTATTTTTTACCCCGCATTTTTGGGAACACACCGGAAATTTTTTGTGGCAGTGTGATGGTCGTCTGTCTTTTTTACCTTCAGCTTTGTAAAGATCAATCTCCTGACACTGATCGTAGAGTTTGTAAAAAACGTGAGCGTAGCGTGTCACTCATAAGGCGTTTTTTAACAGCAGGAAGTTTAAGGAAGCCTCCAAGAACGGAGCGCATAAAGCTTTCTGCTTTGCTGTTCGGGTTGTCAAATAAGAGGTTTTGCAGGGTGTCTCTTTCTAATGACTGAAGAATGACCCTTTCAAATGTGTCTTCTGGGTGAATAACGCGCTTTGTGGATTTTTCCAGGATTAATGCTTTGGGTTTGCATTGAAATACGCAGACACCACAGCCAAGACAACGGTCTTCGTTGATAACAGCAAGTTTTTTAGGACGGTTGCCATCGATAATAGCGCCATACCGCTCCTGCATAGTGATGGCGTCAACAGGACATGCCTTAGCGCAGAGACCACAGCCGATGCAGTCATCAGCGCTACAAGTGGCAATAAATGAGGATGATACCAGAATGTTGGTGTATCCAGTTTTTTTAATACCGTTCATGAGATTACAGCAGCAACCGCAGCAGTGGCATATGAACCCTACGTCCTGTTTTACATTGTCTGCTGTGAGAGTGAATCCCATATCTTTTGAGCGGGCAAGGATGTCGTACATCTCTTCTTTGCTGCAGCGTCGCCCGAGGTTGTTTCGAATGAGAAACTCAGCTCCGTCGCCCATTGTGGTACAGGTATCCAACGGGACGTCACATTTTTGTTCTCCAAGGTGATGTTTTTCGTGGCGGCAGGAGCAGAGGCTTACGGCGAAAGAAGATTGCGCATCAATAAGGGTGGTTGCCCGTTCGTAATCCAGTACTTCAACATGCGGGTCTTTTATGATGGCTTCTTCGTGAGGAAGTGCGCGCATGACAGAAATTTTTTGCCCATCAGCAAAGTTTGCATCCAGAAAATCTTTGTTGCCGAACATGTAGCTTTGAAACAGCTCTGCCCATTTTTTCTGTGGTAAATTTTTTCCGGTGCGCATCATTGTAAATTCGAAAAAGCCCACAACAAAAGGGCTGATCATGTACTCATATTGCTCACCGTTCCAAATGTCGCACACAAGTCCTTTCTTACACATTCCATCAAGCATGAAATGTAGTTTTGTTTTATCAAGATGCGTCATTCCTGCAATGCGTTCCAACGTGGCTGGACGGTATGGCATTGTTACAATGAGTTCAGCTTCGGCCGGAGTGTAAAGGTAAGTCACCATTTCCTTCATGGCATCATTCCAAGGCATACGTACCATAGAGCCGTCGAGCTTTTCTCCGAGTTCTTTGTAGATATCTTTAGCGATGATATGTCCCATGATGGTGTCCTTGTGCTTAGGTGTAGGAAGGCTAGGGGGTGGCTATAAAATCGTTCAACGTTCGCATGCTGTGTCCTGAATTTACGAGGAAGGTATACAGAGTCTGCGAGGTTGTAGTGTCATACTTTTTTAGGATTGCATATTGCCCCGGTAACGGTGTTTTTTCTTTAGGGGCTTTTGAAAATCCTCTGGATTGGAGCAGTGTTTCCTGCTCCAACACTGTTTTTCTATCAGAAGATAATTTGGTCATTGTTTGTAGTTACGCGTCTTCGCGCATTGCCTCAAGTCCCTCACCGACCATTGTTGGAATAAATTCTTGAACATCGTAGGAAGCAAGTTTCTCTTTGTAAAATGGGTCTTGCTGTAAGGCTGCATTAAGTTTTTCTCGGGAGTCAAAACGAGCCAGAATGACCCCGCCTGTACGCGGAACCTTTCTGCCTGAAGCTACAAAGTGACCTAGCGCATACTGCTCCTTAAGGTATTCAACGTGGGCAGCAAGGTGAGCGTCAATCTGATCCAGTTCGCAAGTATATGTGAGAGAGACAATAAACATAGTTTTATCCTTTAGGTAGGCAAGTTGAGTGTAAATGTTTGTACATTAAGTAAAAAATTTTTCGCATTGTAGGAGCTTGTTGTGTGAAGTCAATAGCAATGAGCAATATGGACTTGTAAAGCAATAGGTTGTGAATATTTAAAATAGATATTGTAATGTTTGCAGATGGTTTGTGCTCTACTGTTGTAACATGTTAAAAATGTTGATCTGTTTGCAGTGTGTTAAAAATGATGCATAATTACAGTTAAATAGTTTTTAAATGTGCATTATATGCTGAAATCTAAATTATTTTTCCATGCCTATACTATCTAGTGCATGCTATTTTGTGTCATTTTAAGATTGTTAAATTGATCGGATAGATAGCGGGGAAATAGTATGTTGAGAAAATACGCTATATTGTTAGCTGGTTGCGCAGTATTACTGTTGGCTGGTTGTGGCAGCGATAACTCCACTACAGATACTAAGGCTCCAAACACACAGCAGGAAGTGCAAAAAGATACATCAGCTGGCGCTATGCAAAAAGATCATACGGAGAATGAAGAGACTGGCGATAAGAAAGCAATGCCTGAAGAAAATGCAAAAAAGGGTATGTCTCAGGAAGAGGAAGAAAAGGGCGAAGGTTCCATGAAAGAAGATATGGATAAGACAATGCCCGAAAAGAATACCTTCAAAGGGAATTATCCCGTTACTGGTGGAGTGAAGATATAATTTTGGGTTGAGCAGAAAGCATGTTGGTGCGTTGTTTTCTGTTCTTTAAGACAAACAGATCTCTTGCGGCATATGTGAGGTATTTTGTCCATGAGACAGAGAGTGTTGGGGCTTTTGTTGCTTATGTCTGTTCTGTCAGGCTGTCATTGGTGCACATCAGAAGTTGCACCAAATGAGCTGATAGGCCAGACCTTAATTGCGACATTAGAGTCGGGGGCATTTCCTGATTCTACTATTACGATGCAGTTTATTTCCTCCAAAGATATTGTGTGGAAAATTACTGGCAATCTCGGAAATTCGACAGGGTCGGCGGATTATCTGATTTCCAGGGTAAATCCAAATACCATATTGCTGACATGGCGGAGCGGGCAGGCTCATGTAAGTTATGTCATCACAATGGATTTTGGGTCAGAGCGATGTTTTTTGGTGCGGGTAGATAAAGGCAATAATTTATTATCCGAGGGTGTATTTGCATTCGAGTAGTTCAGGGCTATTAAAGGATAGGTACATAGCGGGTGTAGTTATGCGTAAGATTCCCATTCTACTTTTTTTTATATTTTTTGTGCAGATTACGGCATGTGGTATGGCTCAACAGGTTGATATCCAGCCGGAAGATCTGGTTGGAAAGACGTTAAATGAGACATGGCGGCGGGGAAGTTTTGTAGGAGCTTCTTATAAAACGTCTATTCTTTCGTCGACACACATGCGCTGGTATGCGTTGACAGGAAATTTAAAGGGCAAAAGTGAAGAAGTTGAATATGAGTGCACCAAAGTAGGGCGCGAGATACTGCAGGTGTCGTGGCGTGAAAAAACAACGGGGTCCCAGGCTGTTGTTACCTACAACTTTAAGACGATGAAAATGTTTGGTGTAATTGTGGAAGAAGAGCGTGATTTCCTGTTGCAGGGTACTTTTACGATTGAACAGTCGAAAGGCGAGGTCAGCGACGGAAAAGACTTGCCGGAGCTGTTTAAAAAAGAAGCCACAAGCGACCAATAGGTGGGTGGGCTATGAAGAGGCTGTTAGTAGCGATAATGCTTGCGGTGATGTGTACAACTTCAGCCTATGCAGAGGATGAAGTCGTCGCCGTAGAGCAGGACAATACGATCAAGATGCAGGACTTAATTGGCAAAACTATCTTATATACGTGGCAGGCTGGACCGTTTAAAGGAGCTTCACATAAATTACTTGTTGTTGATCCGAATACCATGCAACTCTCAGTAGAGTCCGGTATGGAGGTGGCAGATCCTATCACGATAAAATGTGATGTCGTGCAGATTTCTGATCAGGTTTTTTATCTTACATGGCGAAGTGAAGAGTACGACCAAACCCTTGTTCTGACATTTAATTTTGAAACAAATATGATTTACGAAGTCGTTGTGTCTGAGAAAACTAATTATCTGTCGAAAGGGCCTTTTACTATAAACAACTAAGGGCACAGTTATGCTTTTAGCCTTTGAGCTAACCCCAAAGTAATATTTTTTATGTGTCAGGTGTGTTGGAAGGTCTTATGATTAGTGCTAGTTTCTATATATTGCCAAGTGGTTACAAGCTGGTAGAAAAAAGCCCTCATTACGAGGGCTTTTTTGATGATGTCAGTCTTTGGCGTTCGTTACTTAACAGCAAGCAGGCCATCTGCAATTTGGGCAAACCCGGATCCGCCGCGTTTTTCAGTAATCCATGATGGCTTGTGTTCAATGGTGTCTTCAAACTCAAGCACGTTTGCAACGCCTACAGAGTTAGGGAAATATCCGAACATAGGAGCATCGTTTGGTGAATCACCTGCATAGACAACCTGTTCACGAACAGCTTCAAGTTCAACATTGAATTCTTCTTTAAGAATACGGGAAGACATGGCGAGTTTGTCATACTGGCCGAACCATGCGTTTACATGAATAGAGCTGATTTTTGCTGTAGTGCCTGCCTTTACGCAAATTTCTTTTATTTTATGAACTGATTCAGAAGAAAGAGGAGGCACATCTTCGCAGAAGTCGATAGCGATGTCTGTTTCACGGTATGCTTGATCCGCAGAAATTGCACAGCCGGGAACTTCTTCTACTACCAGTTCGCCAAGTTCTGCGAGCTTGATTTTGTGTTGGGCGCGCAGTTCATCTTCAGTAGCATAGCGACGGATCATCTTTTTTGATGTGTCGTCATAGCGGAAATAAAATGCGCCGTTTTCGCCAACTACACCGTCAACAGGCCACATGCGGGCAATCTGATCACACCAGCCTGCAGGGCGTCCAGTGATTGGGATTACAACAAAGCCATTTTCACGCAATCGTTCAAGAGCAGTGTATGCTTCTGCGCGCAGGCGGCCTTCGTCGGTGAGGGTGTCGTCAATATCTGTAAGAATGTAGCGAATGTTTTGTTTAACATCTGCCGGCATAGTAGAAAAAGGCTTCATGAAACGGTATTCCCCAAAGAATGCTCAGCATAACTGCTGAGACAATCTATTAAAAAAGAGGGCAAATAGTATTTGCCCTCTTCTTGTTTGTATCCGGTAACTGCGTGGTGCAATTACTGTGCAGCGTTGTTGTACTAAATGATGCTTTGACGAATCTTGGTAACAACTACTTCTGCAATAATAACGATGGTGAAGATGCACAACAGAATGAGTGCAACCTGCTGCCAACGGAAGAGGTTGAGTGCAGTATCAAGCGCTACGCCGATACCACCTGCACCTACAAGGCCGATAACAGAGGATTCACGAACGTTAATGTCCCAACGGAAGAGTGCAAGACCCCAGAATGCTGGAGCAACCTGCGGCCAGTATCCTTTAAGAAGGATGCTGACAGTTGGAGCACCGGCAGCGCGAAGCGCTTCAATAGGGCCGTGATCTACTTCTTCCAGTGCTTCCGCAAGCAATTTGCCACAGAAACCGATGGAACGGAAGCCAATAGCGAAGGTACCAGCCAGAGCACCTGGGCCAAAAATCGCTACGAACAAGATAGCCCATACCAGTGAGTTAACAGTACGGGAAGAAACAAGAATGAACTTACCGCACCAGTTGAGCACTGGGGATTTGGTAATGTTTTTTGCAGAAAGCAATGCAACAGGTACTGCTAAAAACAGGGCAAGGATTGTTCCGAGCGATGCAATGTTCAGTGTTTCGATGAGTGCTTCGTGAATATTTTCTTGAGTGTACGATGCAAAATCAATTGGCCACATGCGGGCAAATAAGTCCTGCAGCTGGTACGGCGCGTCGTAGAGAAATTCTGGAATAATTTCTACGGTGCTCAGAGAAAATACAAACAGGGAAACTGCACCAAGATACACCGCAAAGCGGGCAAGGCGCTGCCCGGGTGTGAATCGTTCCCATGTCATAGTATCAGTCATTGAAAATCGCCTTTATCTTTACGGAAAGAAGTTCGCTAAGCATGATAAGTGCAATGATTGAAAGAAGAATTGCAGCGAGGAAATCATAGTCAAAGCGCTGGAATGCAGCAAATAGGGTACCACCGATACCACCCGCACCAACAATACCAACCATGGTTGAGTTTCGAAGGTTTGCGTCAAACTGGTATGTGGCAAAACCGATGAAGCGGTTAAACACCTGAGGAAGTACTGCAAAGATAAGTACGCTCATAAATGGTGCGCCAGCTGCTTTCATTGCTTCAACAGGCTTCAAAGAAATCTCTTCAATAGCTTCGGCAAACAGTTTGCCGATGAAGCCGATTGAAAGGAAAATCAAAGTAAGAATACCTGCAAGTGGACCAAAACCTACTGCTTTTACGAAAAGAATCGCAAAGATAACAGGATGGAAAGATCGACAGATTGCAATAATAGTTCGAGCTACCCATGTAATCCAGTCTGGCATGAGGTTTCGTGCTGCACACATGCCGATAGGCAAGGAAAGACCAATACCGAAAGCAGAAGCAATAACTGCAATTTCGATGGTCTCAATCAGGTTCTCAACAAGCAGCTTCCAGCGGGCAAAGTTTGGTGGAATCATTTCGCCAAGGAACTTAGCACCGTTACCAAGACCATCAATGAAGCGTACCCACGTAAAATCAAGTGCATTCAATGCATAAAACACGTAGCAGGCAATAAGAAGCCAGCCAAGACGTGCTACGATGCTTGGTTTGAATGGTGATTTTCTTTGTGCATCCGTGGTCATGAGAGCCAGTCCTCACCGCCGTAAATTTCAGATAAATGGCTGTCTTTGAGATCGGACGGTTTTCCATCAAAGATGATTTTGCCTTTGCTCATACCGATAATGCGATCGCAGAATCGTTTGGCAAGGTTCACATCGTGAATGTTGATAAGTACTGGAATGTGCTCGGTAGAAGATACTTTCTTAAGCAGTTCCATAATTTCAACAGATGTTTTCGGGTCAAGAGAACTTGTAGGTTCGTCCGCCATGATGACGTCCGGGCTCTGCATCATTGCGCGGGCAATACCTACGCGCTGACGCTGACCACCGGAAAGGCTGTCCGCACGCTGTGTGGCAAACTCACTGAGGCCTACATGGTCAATAAGCCGGAATGCGCGGGTAATATCAGCCTGATCAAATTTGCGAAGCCAAGCACGCCATACAGGTATGTAACCAAGGCGACCACAGAGTACGTTTTCGATAACGGTTAAGCGCTCAACGAGGTTGTACTCTTGGAAAACCATACCGATGCGGCGTCGTGCAAGACGAAGATCTTTACCTGAGCAGGAAGTGATTTCGTGACCGGCTACGGTAATGGAACCTTTGGTTGGTTCGATAAGGCGGTTGATGCAACGTAGAAGGGTGGATTTACCGGTACCGGAAGGGCCGATAATACCAACAGTTTCTTCGCCAGAAACCTCAAAAGAAAGACCTTTAAGAACAGGTTTTCCTTTTACATATTCCTTTTCCAAATTCTCGATCAAAAGGGAACGGGTTTCCCCGTTCCCTTTAATGGTATTTTCAACAGACACGTAAGACTCTTATTTCTTTTTAGCTTTTTTTGCTTTTTTAGCAGCTTCTTTAGCAGCCATTTTCTTCAGGCCTTCAGCATTGTAGCTGGTGCCGGTTGCATCAGCGATGTCGCGAATAACTTTCCAGTCAGCCTTGTAGGTGATTGGGTAGAAGCGGTCAGCGCCGTGGAAAGACTTCTGCATGGACTCAGGGAAACGGTAAGTGCTGAATGCACCGATGATTTTCTGAGCAAGAGGAGCACAGAGCTGGCTGGAGTAGCCGAAAGAAGAAGTAGGGAATTTAGGGCTGCGGTAAACAACGCGGAGTGCATCAGCATCAACGCGGCCTGCAGCTACCATACGGTCGTATACGTCAGAAGCAACAGGTGCTGCGTCGTAGTCACCGTGAACTACACCAAGAATAGACTGGTCATGTTTGCCGGAGTAAACAACAGTGTAGTCTTTGTCAGGAGTAATGCCTTCTTTCGGGAAGAGTGCACGTGGAGCAAGGTTACCGGAGTTAGAAGAAGCAGAAGTGTGTGCTACTTTTTTACCTTTAAGGTCAGCAAGGGATTTGATTGGGCTGTCTTGTGGTACAACTACGATAAGGTTGTAACCCTGGAAGCCTTCTGGGTAGCCTTTAACTGCCATTGGTACGTAACCTGCGAGGTTAACAGCAAAGCCGGTAGGACCGGTTGAGAAGCCTGCAATGTGCAGTTTACCGGAGCGCATAGCTTCAACTTCAGCAGCGTTAGACTGAACAGTATAGTAAATTACGCGTTTACCGGTAGCTTCTTCAAGGTAAGCCTGAAAATCAGCAAAAGCGTCTCTGTATACAGCAGGATCTTCTACAGGAGTGTAGGTAAATACTAAGGTGCTTGGATCTTTACACTCGCCGGCAGGAGCGAGGTCTGCAACGAGGTCATTGTCCTCATCACAGTAGTTCATGTCCAGACCACCGCGGTTGGTGCAGTCTGCAGCGAGAGCAGGTACAGACGCTAACAGAAATGCCATGGCAACAAGCAACATAATTTTTTTCATGTGTTTCTCCAGCATAGAGTAAGCAATTTGCACATCCAAGGAGCGGTGTGCACACATCGTTAAACGAAAAAAACTCGAACGACCTATTCTTCGCCTCTCATAGGGCATGTAACCGGTTAAGACAATAGGAACGAAACTTTTTTTTCAAGTTTTCAGAGGGACTGTGTCAAAAAAATGTCAAAAAAACAATAAAAAAGTATATATATTGTATATGGTTATGTTGTATTGCGAAGAGTGTGGGAGTATGGGCAAATATAGTCTAGATTAGTAGGAAATGGGTGACGCGGGGAACGTAAGCGGTATCACTATGTTAAACAATAAAGTTAGTGATGATTCGCTTATGATGTCTAAGAGATGTATTGCCAAATATCTTAGTGTAGTCCTTTTTATGTAGTGAAAAAACACATTGAAAAAGTGCGAATAGTTGAGAAAAATATGTATTCGGTGACATCGTACAGTACACATTGGTACGGTGACAACAATCAAAGAAGATTAGGAGAAAGTATATGCGATATATGTCTGTTTTTTTTGTGTTTGCGTTGTTGATGGCACCTGCCGTTGCTCAGAGCGCTCAGGAACTTCCACGTCAGATCGTTTTGAATGAAACCGGTAAGGCAGAAGTTATGCCTACTTCTGGTACTCTTTCGTTTTCTCAGGTGATTGTCGCTTTGCTTAAAGAGAATGGCAAAACAATGACAGCCAAGGAAGCTAAGAACAAGCTTGCAGAACAGGCAAAAGCATTAACCGGAACACTGAAAAAGAACTTAGCGTTTGCTCAGGATTTTACTAAGGATTTTGAAGCAAACGTTTCATTTTCTCCTCGATACAAACGTGTAGATAATGAGAGTATTATTATCGGCTATCAGGCTCGTGCAAGCTATTCTATAAAAGTGCTTAATCTTAAAAAAGCACAGGAAGTGACACAGGCTGTTCTTAACAGCGGAGTAGAAGAGGTGTCTCCTCTGTACACTCAGATTGATGAGACTTCACGCCGTTCATGTGAAAAAGAAGCATTAAAGCGCGCAGTTGAACGTGGGAAAGAACGTGCTGCAATTATGGCAGAATTGATGGATGCTGAGCTTGGAAAGATTAGTACTGCCGTAATTAATGGAGAAATGACTCCACGAATGTACATGGCTAAATCTGCTATGGCAGAAGATGCCAACATGTACGAGCCGCAGGCTTCAACATGTACCGTTCGTGTTGAACTTGTTTTTTCCGTTGAGTAACACTGAACTGTAATGTTGAAAAAATAAGACAGGGTAGCCGTAAGAGATGAAAAAACTACAGACTGTTTTAATGGTGGTGCTTCTGCTGCTCGCTGTTACAGCGCAGGCACAGAAGCTGCAGGTAATTGATGCTTCTCCTGCTGAAGTGCATGAGTTTATACGTACAAATAAAGGAAAGTATCTTATTCTTGATGTGCGTAGTATTCAGGAGTTCACAGAAGGACATATTGAGGGCGCAGAGTTTTTTCCAATCTCTGCATCTAGCTTTGAAAGCGCCGTTAAGCGGTTGCCTAAAAATGTAACGTACGTGGTGTATTGTCGTTCTGGCAATCGTAGCCAGCGTGCAAAGACTATAATGAAGGATGCCGGACTTTCTGTTTTGCATCTGGACGGTGGAATACGAGCATGGAAGGATGCCGGATTCCCTATTGCAAAATAGGTTAGTACCAAAAGCGCGGTCATGTCAGGCCGCGCTTTTTTTATTTTTGTTCTAAATAATCCCTTAGTTTCATACGTGAAATGATGAAACTGTCGATAACCATTTGGCCAATATAAAAAACGAGAATCGGAAAGATAGAAGTAGGATGCGAGGCTGCATACGTCACGCTCCATAATGCCACAGAAAGCGACATGGGTTTTTCGGAAATAATGAAAATGAAGGAGCGGTTGTCCGCTTTGGGAAGGTGCAGGATGTGTTTTCCAACAACCAGTGCTGTAATGAGTACAAAGAGATGAAGTGATGCGCAGGGAAAAAATGTGTGTATGAGGTCACCTAGATGGAGTTGTCGGATTACTTCAGCCTCTCGTGAGCAGGAAAGATACACGAGAGCGGCTAGACAGAATATAGGTACATAGTGGGAGAGTGTTTTGGTTTTGTCCGGAAGTTTTGGAAATACTTTTCTCAGAAGTTGCCCGATGGTTATTGGAATGAAAATGTATCCGATGATTTTAGTCAGTACTATTGAGGCACTAATTTGTTCTGTTTCTCCTATCCATATATAAATATTAAGAGGAATGCTGATAATTCCTATGAGGCTCAGGCCAACAAGAAGAACCACAGCGGTAATACGGTCTCCACTGGCATTCATGCTCATAGCCATAGCAGCTTCAAGTGAGTTTGGAAAACAGCAGATAAGAATAAAACCCAGTGCAAGATCATCCTTGAGTGTAAACAGGCTGGCGGCTGTGTGCGCTAATGCCGGATAAGCGATGACAGCTAGTATGGCTCCTGCGATGATGATGCGAAGGTATGTCCTGATTTTGTTTGCATGGCTGAAGTTCATGTTCAGTCCCTGCGCAAGAAAGATTATGGCAACCAGCGGGGTCGTGAAATTGAAAGCGTGAAGCATTTCCTGCGAAAGTGGAAATCGGATGCCCATTGCTATGGCAAGGGATACTGCGAAAAGCAGTAAGTTTCTGTTCCCTAGCTGTAATATTCTGTGAAATTCTGCTGCAGGCACCATAAGCTTTTCTCCAGTGTTGTCCCATCAGTACTCACTGTATCATTGCGCATAAAGAAGATGGATTATGAAAGCGTTTCTTTTAGGAGGCTACAGGTAGGTTAAGAGCCTGAGGGAACAAATTTATTTATCGTGACAGTGTGTTATCCGGTTTCAATGTTAAGCGATGATTAATATTCAGAACTTGTTCGCGTATTGCTGTCTCTGTGTGCAGCTTGTGGTAAAATAGTCAGCAAAACAAAAAGGGGTGCTATATGTTTTTCGACTACTACGAGCGAATTAATAGTATTGAATATAACGTGTTGCGAACAGATGTTCAGATTCAGTCTGTAAAAGAGCGGGAAAAGTTCTGTACGGTGGTTCGTGCTGCTCTTGAAGAAATGTTTCCTAATGCAGATGTTCTTGTAACGCAGACCGATGATCCAGAGCGTATTAATATTATTACGGATGGAACAACAGCGGCGGATTTATGGGTCCAAGAACATGGCGAGAAAGAAATTCGGACTATCGGCAGGGCTGCCTGGAAGCATGCTTTGGAAGAAGATAAGAAAAATGTCGCTGCCGATGAAAGGCTTACATGATATGTATGAAATCAAACCTCCCTTTAGGGAGGTTTTTTTATGGGCAAACGTCTAAACGACTAATGTCGAAATGTGGGTTAGTAATACAAAATACAGGTCGTTCCTTCGTTATTTTCGTACTATAAGAGAAGTCCTATTACTCGGGAGGAATGCCATGACCACGCAACAATCCATGTGCCGTTTGACTATCGGAGGCTGTATGAGGCCTGTGTTGGAAAAAGCAAGGCTACGCATACTTATTGTAGGAGGGGGCATAGCTGGAAGTACTCTGGCAGCGCTGCTTCATCAGCATGGAGAATATCCTGTGGTCGTGGAGCGTGGTGGTAAGAATGGTGCTAGCGGGTATGTCCTTGGGTTGTATCCTCTGGGGGCAAGAGTATTGCACGGACTTGGTATGTACGTGCGATATCAAGAGATAAGCCGAAAAATGGAACGGTATATTTTACACAATAGCACAGGCAAGGTTCTTAAAGAGTTTTCCCTGACTGAGTTTAACGATGCATATGGGGATATTCGCGGAGTGGATAGAGGGCTGTTACTTGCTTTGTTACGAAGTAGCATTCCGGAAGAAAACATCTTTTACAATGCTACTGTGCAGCATATACAGAATAACCCGTACGGCGCGGTTGTGACATTCTCTGACGGTTCAGCACAGGAGTTTGATTTAGTTGTCGGTGCAGACGGTATCCATTCTGATGTTCGTACCATGATCTTCCAACAGAAAGATTATGCTTATAAGACAACAGGCTGGGGCGGTTGGGGTGCATGGCGCTCACTGGAAGGGTTTGATGGAGCAACTTATAGAGAGTTATGGGCTGATGGCTGGTTTGTAGGGATTTATCCTGTGCACAATAAGCTTGCTGTTTTTATGGGGGGTAACAAGAGTAAGCTTTTACAATTTACCGCTGCTGAGTTTGTAGAGGAGATCCGCAAGCAACTTCCCGTTGGTATTTTGCAGTCGGCCTTGCAGTCTTTGGAAGGGCTTGAAAGTGCACACTTTTGGGATTTGGAAGATTGCCGTGCTACACGATGGTTTTCGAAACGCGTTGTTTTGTTAGGTGATTCTGCAACAGCACTTTTGCCTACTGCGGGTATAGGCGCGTCTATGGCAATGGATTCAGCATCGGCTTTAGCTGATGAATTGTCCCGTACCGATGCGGACTATCTTTCGTTAGCATTGGAAAAGTATGTAAAACGTCAAAAGAAAAGAGCAGAGTCGGCACAAAAAAATGCTCGTTTTCTTGCAAGAATAATGTTTCAAGATTCGTTACCGGCTTCAATGGCACGCAATTATATTGTAAGGCTATATTCTTTAAAAGGTTTGCTGAAAGGTGTAATTAAGATAATAAATTAAGATTAACAGTCGGTGATTGACTGTAAATGTTGAATATTTGCAACAAGATGTATTGTTTTTTTCTTGTAATGTTATTTAGTTATTAGCCGATAAGCATGCGTTGGCTAAGTTTACTGACGTATGTGTTGAATCACGGGCGATGGCATTATGGTAATTATTAGTAAATAACTACTTAGATTCTTAAAGCCTATGATAATAGCAGTCAACATAGCTTTTGTTGACTTTTTTATTTGCAATATTAAATACATAGAGTGTTCATTCGTACTCTTTATGGCAGAGAGCCAGTATTATTGCGACCGGCACAATGGCAGAAACTTTGGGGTGATTATTCCCTTTCGGAATCATGTTTAACACACGAGAACTGGTACTGGTGCGAGAAAGTTCGTGTTTGTTAGAAGGGGCTAATATGTTCGATCGCATGAAGTTTAGGAATAAGATTATTCTTTGTTTGTGTATTGCGATGTGTATTGTTTTTGGCGTGTATTCTTACCAGCTTTCTGGCGAAGCTCGACAGATGGCAGTTGTACAGGCCGAAGAACAGGCAAAGCTTGTTGGGGGAAAATACGGTAACGAGGTAAAACTCGAAATTGAAGAAGCGATTAGCGTGTCTCAGACATTGGTTGAAGTTGTTCGAGCAATGCGCACAAATCCTGAGACAATGGATCGTGATGCTATCGACCAGATGATGAAAGATTCAATTCGTGATGGTCATTCTTTTTACGGTATTCAGGCTGTATTTGAACCGAACGGGCTTGATGGTCGCGACGCAGAGTATGCGGGCAAGCGAGAATGGTGGGGTAAAGACGGACGCTACGGACCTTACTTCTGGAAAGCTAACGGTACATTCAAAGCAGAAGATTTAACACAGCACAGTCCAGAAACAAATAGAGGCTGGTACATGGAGCCGAGAGACAAGCGCTCTATTGTACTGACAGAGCCGTACTTTGCCCCTGTAGCAAAGAAGTACATGGCAACTGCTACAGTGCCACTGTTTGAATCTGGAAAGTTTTTAGGAATTGTGGGTATCGATTTCACTCTGTCTGCGTTTAAGGACATGGTAGAGAAGATTAGACCGATGGGTACTGGTCATGCCGCAATTATGTCTACAAGCGGATATATGGTTGCGCATCCGAATCCGGATCTTGTGGGCAAAAATGTTACCGAAGCGTTTTTCCCTGAAGATAGAGCTAAGATTAGCAATGCAGTAAAGAATGGTGAAGCACTTCATTTTACAGCCGTGTCTCCTCTGGACAATAAGGAGTACATGTATGCTTTTGATCCTATTACCATTTCTGGAACTGACAGCCCTTGGAGTATTCTCATAATTATTCCAACAGAGACTATTTTCAAGGACGCAAACGAGTTTGTGAAGTTTAGCGTTATGTTCTCTATTGTTGCAGTTCTCCTTATTTCATTGGTTATTTTTGCTATTGTTACTTACCTCACTAAGCCGTTTGCAGTACTGATTAAAGCAACTGAAAACGTGGCTGCAGGTGATTATGAGGCTATGCCTGATGAAAAGCAATTCTCCAGTGAGTTTCTTACCTTGTATCTTGCTATGAAGGATATGGTAAACAAGTTACTGGATAATATGCGCATGGCTGACGAGAAAACCAAGGAAGCAGAAACCAAAAGTCGTGAAGCCGAGATTGCTTTGGAACAGGCTGAAGAAGCTCGTGCTCAGGCTGAAGTGGCTAAGCGTGAAGGTATGCTTCAGGCGGCGTCACAGCTTGAAGGTATCGTAATGCAGATTTCTTCAGCGTCTGATGAGCTCGCTGCACAGGTTGATGAAGCGAGCCGTGGTGCTGACGTTCAGCGAGAACGTACTGCAGAAGCTGCGACTGCAATGGAGCAGATGAACGCAACTGTTCTCGAAGTTGCTCAGAATGCAGGACAAGCTGCTGAAAGTGCGGATGAAGCACGTTCGAATGCAGAGACTGGTGGTGAAATTGTTGAAGGAGTCGTTCGCTCCATTCAGCGAGTTAATGAAGAAGCTACTAAGCTTGAAGCCGGATTGGGCGATTTAGGTGTTCAGGCTGAAGGCATCGGCAACGTTATGAATGTTATTTCTGATATTGCAGATCAGACTAACTTGCTTGCTCTGAACGCAGCTATTGAAGCTGCTCGTGCCGGGGAAGCTGGACGTGGCTTTGCTGTTGTAGCAGATGAAGTACGTAAACTTGCTGAAAAAACTATGCAGGCAACCTCTGAAGTAGAACGCGCTGTTTCAGCAATTCAGCAGGGAACCCGTGAAAATATTGTTGGTATGCAGGACGCGGTGAAAACCGTAGGCGCTAGTACTGAACTGGCAGAGCAGGCTGGTGAAGCTCTTGGCACAATCGTACGCATTGTTGAAGTAACATCTGATCAGGTGCGCACCATTGCTACGGCAGCCGAAGAACAATCTGCTGCTTCTGAACAGATCAGTCAGAATACTGAGGAAGTGAATAGAATTGCTGGTGAAACAGCTGAATCTATGAGCCAATCTGCTCTGGCAATGAGTGAGCTTGCACGCTTGTCCGGTGAATTAACTCAGGTAATTGATGGACTGAAGCGAATCTAGCCACATAGAAATACAATTAAAAGAGCCTGACATTTCGATGTCAGGCTCTTTTTTTGTTGTTTAGATGTCAGACGTGAGAACTTGCTAAGATGAAGGATTTTGTCTTGTGAGAATAAGAGTCATTGCAGAGGTGAAGCATCGTTTGCGAACCAGTAGAAGAACCAAAATTGATGCAAGTGCTGTTGACCCGACTATCATCAGCATAACAACAATTTGATAGCGGACAGCTTCTTGCGGGTCCGCTCCTGCGAGAATCTGACCAGTCATCATTCCAGGAAGAGATACCAGCCCTACACTCATCATGGAGTTAATTGCCGGAATCATACCGGCACGCAGGGAGGTTCGGAATATGGCTTCTGTTGCTTCTTTGTAGTCTGCGCCATGACATAGATACATTTCAACCTGATTTCGTTTTGTACGAAGTTCCGAGAAGAAACGTTCTAACGAGAGTGACAGGGCATTCATTGAGTTACCGGCAATCATACCGCCAATAGGGATAAAATACTGAGGACTCCACCATGGATCAGCGCCGATAATAACCTTAGTCACAACAATAGTAATAAGAGAGTAACTAATCATCACCGCAAGAGTTGTCGGAGCAAAGTAGGCAACCTGCTTTTCTTTAACACGTCCATGTACAATATGTACGGAGGCGAATGTCATGAGGATATATACAGCCAGTACGAGAAATGCGTTGTTCAGACCGAAAAGGATGTTTAGCAGGTACCCCATCGCCAGCAACTGGGCAAACGTTCGGATAACGCCGACGATCAGGTCGCGTTCCAGTTTTAGATGGTAATAGAGGGATGCTGCGCCTGAAACACTGACAAGTCCGAGTGCAATTACAAGTTGTGTCCATGAAATGGAAATAAATGATGTCATCAACTTACACTCACAATGCCGTTTGCAACAGAAAGATGCATATGCGGGCAGGTTGGGTGATAGCTGGTATGGTTAACCATCATAATTGCTGTACCTTGCTGTGCCAGCTCTTCGGCAGCATGTTCCACGCACTGCCTGCTTTCACGGTCAAGTGCACTGGTAGGTTCATCAAGGCAGATTACATCTGGTTTTGTCAGGACAGCGCGGATAAAACAGAGTCGCTGTTGTTGACCTATTGATAATGTTTCAGCAGGGTCATCCAATGAAATGTTATTTAGTGCCAGTCTATTGAGCCAATGAATAAGACTTTCTTCTTCAGGCTGATTACAAGTCTTTCTGCTGTGCAGGCTAAAGGGAAATAATAGGTTTTCACGGACAGAGCCGGCAACCAGAGTTGGTTGCTGTTGTACAAAGCCAATATGGGTACGCAATAACGGCGGATAAAAATTAGTTATCGGAGTGCCGTGTAGAAGAATTTGTCCCTCCTTGGCTTCTTCCAGACGGACAACAAGTCGTAAAAGTGTGGACTTGCCAGAACCGGATGGACCGGAAATGAGTACGAATTGGCCTTTGGGGACAGCGAATGAAACATTATGTAGCCCCGCTCCGCCGGGCCACGCGAAGCTGACATTTGCAAATTCTAACACAGGCGTGTCGTTATGGTTGTTTTTGTGTGTGTCAGGCAATGAGGAATGCATCAGTATCTCGTTATGTTTTAGAGGTCGTTATTGAATTTTGATGTAGCTAATTAGAATCGTTTGGGCATCCTTGAAACGGATGAAGTAGGTAATCCGACATAGATGTTTCTTTATGTCAAGTTCGTTAACAAAGTGTGACTAATTGATGAAATTTCTTACCCATGACATCTCTTAGATCTTTTTTTCATCACAGAGCTTTTAAGGAGTAACTGCGGTTTTACTATTTGCTTTTCTTGTATAAAAATGCTTCTCAAGTTATTCTTGATAAGGCATTAATTGAGAAGTCAAATTTAAATTTTATTAAATGCTATTGTCCTTTTGTATAAAATAAACAATGTATTACTTTCTGCTTTCTTTAGGGAGTGTGACAACTTATTTTTTTTAGGGCTTGCAATTTGTATTGAGAGCTTCATATCTTTTCTCTTTGGATAATTTTACTCCGCTAACTCGTATTTTTTTAAGACGGATTACACATGGATCAGGAAAAAGAAGGGTGCCTCAGACCTGTAGCGAACATATCAGATCATGAGCTGCTGTGTTTTGTTAACGATTTACAGGCGTTGCTGTGGAGAGTTGAAATCCCCCGTTCCCGAATTGAGATTTTGAATGAATTCGTCATCGAAGGTTTAGATGAAGATACAGCGTTGTTCATGAAAAATATAGCTTTCAGGGACAAGCTGTTGCTTCCCGGAGAAAAAGAACGGGTCGACGAATTTTTTGACAGGATGAAGGAACGTAAAAGTGCCTCCACAGTTTTTCGAATTACTAATAAGTTTGGAAAACGAATGTGGCTTAAACTGACTGGCACGCATAGTTCATATGATTCAAATTACTATCACGGAACATTAAGTGATGTGACAGACACTGCAGCTGTGGTGACGAGGATAGCGGAAGATGAACTTGTAGAAAGTTCGCAGATGCTTTTGGAGCAAGAAGATCCCAAGCCGACTCCTGCTGCAGGAAATCAGTATAAGATCGATATCGTAGATGCGTTGAAGGCAATGGAAAAACAGCTGCATCTGCAAGAGGGAACCGACGGCTTGTTGTTTTCTGAGGTCTTGAGGCGGAAAGGCAAAGTAGTTGTTTACTACAGTGGGAAGGCTTTTGGAAGGTGCTGTTCAGGGAGAACTTCACCCGCACAAAGGAACTATTGCGCAGGATATTGAGCATTATAATCATAAGTATCTTATTGTGGATGATACACTCGACAGTATTAAACCTATTGACTGGGCGATATTTGTCCCACGCGGAATCCGCTCCTATTATGCAAAGCCGTATTACGTTCGTGGGGTATTGCGCAACGTAGTTATTGTCTGTTCAAAAAAGACTTCTATGTTCAAAGATAAGTTGTTTGATTCCTATGATGAGATGCTAAAACCATTTATGGATATTGCATGGACATGGAGACGGCGTGATTTTGGCAAAATGTAGTACGTTCAATATGTCGAGTTTGTGATATTATATTAAATAGTAGGCCACCCATACGAAAGTACGGGTGGTTTTTTTTGTTCCAACTGGTTCACCCAATCGCAATTTTGGGTTATTTTGCGTTAGATTGGGTTAACAATAGTATAAAAAATTACTTTTTATTGTTATTGATTTTTGAGGAAGGTAACTTTCAACTTACTGTAACCTGTAGCGATACAGCACAAGCTATGCGGGAGGGTGTGTGAAAAGCTACCAGGAATTAGTGAAAAAGCTTTCAGCAATTGTGCAGGAACGCAATCTTCAGCCGGGGGATCGTCTTCCGTCGGAAAGGGAACTTGCACCGTTATTAGGTGTTTCCAGAAATACGTTGCGTAATATTCTGCATAAAATGGAAGCGTGCCGGTTGGTGTCAATCCGAAAAGGGAGTGGAACCTACTTGCATACGTGTTCGCTGGACGCCGAAGACATGGAAGAATCCAGAGGACATGGAAGAATCCAGAGGACATGACACAGTACGGGAGATGGCAGAACGGAATGAAGGATCGTATTTGCTGCTTCCCATTGTGGCTGCACAGAGTGCGGAAAATATAGGTGTGCGGCTTATTGATAGATTACAGCAGGCTAACATCGCGTTGTCTCGTAGTCTACTGTCCGGTGAAACAACTCTTATTTATGATGATGTAGTTAGCTTTTTCCGGATATTAGCGCAGGGAACTAATAACCAGTATTTGGTAACGGTTGTTGAGCAGCTTTTTTCCTATTCTGAGTTGTTGGGAACAATAATCACGCGGTTGACGCAGGAAGAACGGGACAGGATGTTCGCTCAACATGTGAAGTTGATCCATGCGCTAAGGGAGCGGGATAGAGGACACGCAGCTGAAATTGTACGTAGGTATATTCTGTTCTATTCCTATGCAGCAGAGAAGCATTGCAATGTAAAAGCAACAGACTTGGTTTTTGCAGCAATGCAGGAGTTTGAGGGGGATTTGTTGTGAAGATGATTCGAAGTTTTTTTCTAACTCCCCCTTTTTAGCAGTTTATTTTGTAGGTGAACCGTCCAATAAGACAGAGAATAAGCACATTAGCTCCGTTGGGGGACTATAAAATTTATTAGTAAGTACCTTGATGAACTGCTTGCAACTGAAAAAGAGCTGCCGCTGTCAAAGGGACTTAGTATCCTTATTGGTATCTTTTCCCTTTCACCTATTGTTTTTTTGTAATTCTCAGCATCTGAAGTCTGAGAGATTACATATTATGGCTTAGTTATCTCCTGAGGGTAATACGGAGTCGAATATATTGGCTGCAACCATTGTACGGGTGTGTTGTGTGCCAAGAAGTTTATTAGCGCTGAATCACTTGACGTTAAAGGCACACTCGACTTCGTTTAAAGACACAGCCTATCTGGATAATGGAGATTCCATTACTTTCGGATAGATCTCTACCCCCCCTACACTCCCTACAGTGGGGATAGTAAGTCTACCGAACCGCCTGAAGCACTACGCTCCCGAAAGGGGCTTCAGGCGGTTCACTTTTGGCTTTTTTTGTGTGTAATCCCAAGTTCTACCTTTTTTTACATAATATATTGAATACAAAGACAATGCCCCGCATAAGAGTATCCTATGTGGGGCATTGTCATAGAAATTTGGTGATTACTTGACGTTGTGGTCAACGATGCAGACTCCGTGGCGCTGAATAGTTTCAAAAATGTCGTGGTGTTTGTAAAGTGGAGCCCTCTGCCACCTTTCAATGGGCTGTGAGCTTACAAGCTGTGCGTTCTCCGGAATCGATTTATGTTTTTTATGAGCATTACAAAAATACACCTTGAACGAATTGTCAGCATCTTTAAAGCAATTAACGAGCATGGCTGACTCCTAAGGAGTTTAGGTTAGGGAAAATGGTATTATAAAAATATACGGTGCTGGGATGGAAAGACCAATTAGATTTTGAGAACTTGCATTGTCGAATATATAGGTTCTCAATCAATTTTTAAGTTAGGCAATGAGGGCTGTGGCATGTGTCGTATAGGTTGATTATGTGTTTTCGATAGCTGTGCTTGAGCTTGGAAATACAGGTAGAATCAGTACTGTCAGGGTGTCTGTGTATGCGTCAGGTTTCTTTACGATTGTAAAGAGAACTGACGTTTTTTTTGGGCTTCTGAAAATTTTGAGCTGCCTATTGTCTTGTTTTGTATGGATAAAAAAGTGGAACACCTTTTGCTTTTAGTTTGGCAAGTGAAATAAGCAAATGCCCTGTAATGTCGTTTAGAGTGGGGATATAGCTGATGGTTGCATTGAGTCGTTTATCAAAATTTTTCGGGAAGTATTTTATCCCCAAAGAGGAAGGCGGATTGCGTCGGTATAATGTTTTGCGATTTAAGATGATCGGACTTTTCGGGATGGTGGCACTTGTTCCATTGTGCCTTATGGCGCTGATCAACTTCCATATTTACAAGACTTCTTTGGAAAAAGAACAGCGGTTATCTACCCTTAGCCTCGTTAATAAGACTAAATATTCTTTTGAACTGTATTTAAATGAGCGGCTCTCTGCGGTGAGTTTTATTGCTGCAACACACAGCATTGAAGAGCTTTCAGATACGCAGAACCTTCGAAAAATATTCCATAAGGCAAAAGAAGAATTTGAAGGGCTTGTGGATTTAGGGCTGATTAACTCTGAAGGAAGGCAGGTTGCATATGCAGGGCCATACAACCTGTTAGGAAACGATTATTCGGAGCATGACTGGTTTAATGAAACCAGAGTGCGTGGAACATATATAAGCAGCGTATTTTTAGGGTATCGAAAACTGCCTCACATTGCGATTGCAGTTGAGAGCGTATCTGCAGATGGCGAGCCGTGGGTTCTGCGGGCGACCATTGCAACTGAACCTTTCTCTAAGCTGATCTCCTTCATGAATCTTGCTCCCGGTGTGGATGCATTTCTTCTCAATAAGAACAAAGTGTTGCAAACGGAGTCCAGACTGTTTGGGCCTGTACTGGGAACAGTTCCATTTGAGTTGCCCCATGCTGCGTATCGAGGTGGTAATTCGGTCATAACAACGGAGCAGGGCAATTTTTCAGCGACATACGTCAATTTTATGCAGCCGGAATTCATATTGATGGCTATGCGGCCGGACACACAGGGCAATGGAGCATGGTTCTCATTACGGTCTGACTTGTTGGCGGTGCTCATAGGTGGTGCCGTGCTGATTACCCTTGTTGCGTTCGGGCTGACAAATGTGCTTATCCGTCAGCTGATGATGGCAGATGAATGCCGCGCAAATATTATGAAAGAAATTGAGCATACACAAAAGTTGTCTTCTATTGGCCGACTTGCCGCAGGGGTTGCTCATGAAATTAACAATCCTCTTGCCGTGATCAAAGAAAAGTCAGGGCTAATGAATGACATATTGGCGAGGGCTCCGGAAACAGAACTGACTGGAATGCTTAATCGGCAAATTGGCGGAATTACATCTTCGGTTGAACGATGCAGTGTTATAACGCATAGACTCCTTGGCTTTGCCCGTAAGGTTGAGCCAAAGAAAGAGTGGCTGGATATAAACGAGGTTGTCAGAGAAGTTTTGGAGTTTTTGGAAAAGGAACTTACCAAGCGTTCAATTTCCATAAACCTTATGTTGCAAGAAGCGTTGTCTGAGATTGAGTCCGATAAGGGGCAGTTGCAGCAGGTATTTTTAAATATTGTAAGCAACTCTCTGGAAGCAGTGGAAGAGGGCGGTGTCATATATATCGAAAGTAAAACTATGGAAGACGGGGTTAAAGTCATTATCGGGGATAACGGTTGCGGTATGAGTGAAGAAACTATGGACCGGATCTTCGAGCCGTTTTTCACCACAAAACGAAATGCCGGAAACGGACTCGGATTGGCCATTTCATACGGGATTATTCGTAAGTTGGGCGGCGACATTTCTGTAACCAGTAATGTCGGTACAGGAAGTGTGTTCACCATAACGTTGCCTTTCTCAATGGAACCGAAGAAGGCGTAGAACAGGAAAAGAATGAGGCAATCTTTGCGGTCGGGCAGGGCTGGCAAAGAAAACATTAAGGAGGAAGTCATGCAGGGTGTTTTTATGTTTTTAGAAAAGTCGTTTACAGCTGCAACCTTTGCAGAAGCAGGTTTTCATTCCACAGCACGGGATATCGCAAAGCTGTCTCAGCCAGCTGATGGATGGCTGGAAGACCATATGATTTCTGCAGCAATGGCAGAAGGAGACTGGGCCTCCCGTATTGAACGTGAAAAAGCAACTACAGTTTTTGACGTAATGGACAATCTGTTTGTTCCAATGACGTATGCAGAAGCAGGGCATTTGGATACTGCCCGACAGCTTATGGGCAAAAAGGAGTCTCTTGCTGAACCTGAGCAGCAAGAGTTTATGTCCTTTATGGAAACAGTGGGGCTTAGACAAGATCAAGTTCGCTATGGTCTTGTAACTATTTAATGTGGAGTAGAGTATAGATGCGCGAAATTAAGCTACTATTGGTGGATGATGAGCAGGATTTTGTAGAGACCCTTGCGGAACGGCTACGCCTGCGCGATTTTGGATCCACTGTTGCGCTGGATGGCGAAACTGCGCTATCCATTGTTGAAGAAGGCGTTCCAGATGTTATGTTGCTCGACATAATGATGCCGGGTATTAACGGACTTGAGGTGCTCGAAAGGGTTAAGCAAAATTACCCTGGTGTACAGGTTATAATCGTAACTGGTCACGGTGGGGAAAAAGAAAAAACGCAGGCAATGCAGTTAGGTGCTTTTGCTTACATGACAAAGCCTGTAGATTTTGAAACACTTATCATCACGGTTATGGCAGCCTATGAGCAGGTTGGTGCAGAGCCATAATGATGCTTCCTGTGTGGAATACGCAGAGTATATTTTGGTTACGGCATTGGCGCACACAAGTATAATGGGTCTACCTCGTGATTAGGTCGGCCCGTTATCTTTTTATGGAAAGCAGTAAAAAAGGTAGTAAGCATGTTTTCATTACGCACCCGAATAGCATTGTTACTGTTCTGCGTTATTATTCTGAACTTAGCTGGCGCGGGTATAACACTGTGGTATACAAACCGGACGCAAAGTCTTCAGGTACAGCTTTCTGCGAAAAACGTGGCTGCGCTGGAAGCATCACACGGCCTCTCTGCTTCTTTGATGGATCAAAAGGGAAACACAACATATTATCTTTTGTCCCATGATGATGCGTGGTTAAAAGAGCTGGATACAAAGCGTGAGCTTTTTGAAGGTTGGTTAAAAAAAGCAAAGGAGTCTGCATTTTCCCCAGAAAGCTCCCTTGTTCTGGCTGACCTTGAAAAATTGTATGCGGAATATGACGCAAGCAGGAAAGAAGTTATTGAACTATACAAAGAGGGACAGCCGCAAGCAGGGGCAGAACTGCACTGGAAGATCCGTGATGAATTCAACACGTTATTATTGTTGAGTAAAGAATTTCGTGCACTTTACCTGCATGCCGTTGAGCAGAATCGTATAGAGTTTGAGGAAGAAGCAGAGATTTTCAGTGATACTATTGTGGCTGGGTTAATTCTATCAGCGCTTATAGAGATTCTTCTTATTGTCTTTTTATATAGAAAGATTCTTGATCCAATCCGTACCCTTGCACATGCCACAGGTGATGTGGGCGAAAGTGGTGCTCTTTCCACAAAAAACGATGTGCTCGCACTAAGCAATAAGGTTGAATCGTTGATTACGCATATTGATGATGCACAAAAAGAGCTTGATGCCAAAAAGGAAACGTTGGTGCATTCAGAGAAATTGGCGCTGGTTGGTAAGCTTGCAGCCGGTGTTGCGCATTCAATCCGTAATCCGCTTACATCTGTAAAAATGCGCCTGTTCTCTTTAGAGAGATCATTAGAGCTTGATGAACAGCAGCAAGAAGATTTTGATGTTGTAAGTGAAGAGATTTCTCATATTGATAACATCACGAAAAACTTCCTTGAATTTTCTCGTCGACCTGAACTGAAGGCAAAGATTCAAAGCCCTTCAGAAGTTGTTGATATGGCGTTGCGTTTGCTGAAGTACCGTTTTGAATCACAGGAAGTGAATGTTTCTGTGGAGCGAACGGGAATTCTTCCTGCAATTCCTATTGATGGCGGACAATTAAAAGAAGTGCTTGTTAACCTGCTGTTAAATGCATGTGATGCAATGGTGCAGGGGGGCTCAATTACTATTACGGAAAAAACTGACGTTGTTGATCCGTTGGGAACCATTGTATTCATCAGAATAGAAGACACAGGGCCTGGAGTGTCTGAGGAAGTTCTTGAAAAGATATTTGAACCGTTTTTTAGTACAAAAGAAGAAGGTTCCGGTCTTGGGCTTGCTATAGCACGACGAATTGTAGAAGAGCATGGCGGCTGGTTGCATGCTACTTCGGTTGAAAATCAGGGAACAACATTCTTACTTGCGCTTCCAGCAACAAGAGGGAACACATGGCAAAAATTCTCTTAGTAGATGATGACGCTCAGTTGCGTAAAAGTTTTCAAAATATCCTTCGCGCGGAAGGGTATGATGTTGTGGAAGCGCATTGCGGTGAAACAGGTGTTGAGCTGGCAGAAAAAGAACGTCCGGACATTGCAGTGCTTGATGTGCGCCTTCCGGGCATGAACGGTCTTGAAACATTTAAGGCACTGCGTGCGCTGTATCCTGACTTACCGGTTCTGATCATGACGGCATATGGCACTACAGATACCGCCATAGAATCAACCAAGATGGGGGCATTTGACTATGTCATGAAGCCCTTTGATGTTCCTGAGATTCTTTCCCTTATTGAAAAAGCAATTCAGGCGGCAGAAGCTACGGCCAACGCGACTCCGATGTCTTCTGAAACACCGATACTGCTCGGGAAGAGCAGGGCTATGCAGGACGTGTGTAAGAAAATTGGCAGGGCTGCCCCTACTGATGCAACAATACTCATCCGTGGTGAGTCCGGCACCGGTAAGGAGTTGGTTGCTCAGGCTATTCATAAACACAGCCTGCGTTCAAAAGCGCCGTTTCAGATTATCAATTGCGTTGCCATTCCGGATACGCTGCTCGAAAGCGAATTGTTCGGGTACGAGAAAGGCGCGTTTACTGGTGCTTCCCAGCGTAAGGCAGGTAAAATTGAATTGGCAAACGGCGGTACTGTTTTTCTTGATGAAATAGGTGATATGCCGATGTCAATTCAGGCTAAAATCTTGCGCCTGTTGCAGGAACGGCAAGTCGAACGTCTCGGGGGCAGTCAGCCAATATCCGTGGATGTACGAGTTGTTGCTGCAACAAATAAGGATTTGGAACAGGCGGTTGCAAATGGAGAATTCAGGGAAGACCTATATTATCGTTTGAATGTGGTGAGCATTAAACTGCCTCCAATTCGTGAGCGTAGTGAAGATATTCCTATGCTTGCGGAGCATTTTCTTTCAATGCATGCCAGTGCCTCTGATATGCATAATCCTGGGTTAACTGAAGAAGCGCTTGCAACGCTGCAAAAATACTCTTGGCCTGGAAACGTCCGTGAGCTGAGCAACAAGATGCATAAGGCGCTGATATTCAGCCGCGGGCTTCCGCTTGATAGAGAAGACATCATAAAACTTGTGGACGGTGCTGCTGCAGCTCCTCAGTCTGAAGGTGATGAAGAAGATGTGCGTGCATGGGTGTCTCGAGTGCTACTTACAGAACACCATGAAAAGACATTTGAAACTCTTGCAGACCGTTTCGGTGCCATTGTGATTAATGAGGCGCTGGAATTGGCTTCATGGAATAAAACCCGTGCTGCCAAGCTACTTGGAATGTCCAGACCAACGTTACTCAGTCGAATTGAAAAATACGGGTTAAAAGATAAGGGACGGTAGGCGTAGCCTGACAAGTTCTAAATAATACCGGATGAGATAAGGTCTGTCTTCCTTTACGGAGGAAGTAGATACCTTTTCTACGCCGGAAGCGTTTCAATAAATAAGAAAGGGCGGCAACATAGCTGCCCTTTTTTGTTGTCCTGAATTGTGAAGGAATTTGGACGGCTGGTGTAAAGGGTTTCGAACGAAACTGTAAAAGAATACTATACCAACTGTAAAATATCCTGACGAGAGAGTGTGCCTGTTTTGGGTGCACTCTTTTTTGTTGTTTGTAAAAAGTTTTATAAAAATAGATGGTTATTGTTTTATCTACAGGTCGTGAAAGTTGGCACAGCGCTTGCCTTATGTAAAGCATGGTATGCAATGTTACTACATATAACTTCCCGGCAGCGCTTGGTACTCAGGCTCGTCGTCCTAGCATGTGGAATGAAAAAGGTGCCACCACCTTTTTATTCTTCGATGGGACTGAGAACCTTGTCTGTGGAGAAAAGCTCCTCGCAGCCAGCCAGAAAGATTCGATCACATCTTTTGCTGCAGCTTGTATCTCCACGGTGAAGGCTAGCATTGTATGTGGTGGCATTGCATACCTTTTTATCCCAACGATACTGAGACTGCTGAGCGTAGTTGTTCCGTATCGTCAGCAGGCACTCTTGATGAAACGCATTGTAATGAAGGCTGAACGTGTTGTTGGGGCCATTCGTTTACTGTTGTCATGCAAAGCTGCGCGGGAGGAGTAGGGTATGTATATTTCCTCGCATAACTCCTTCCGCTGGCTTGCAGCACGAATTTTTTTGATTGGCATTGGA
Source organism: Halodesulfovibrio marinisediminis DSM 17456 (assembly GCF_900129975.1). NCBI lineage: Bacteria > Pseudomonadati > Thermodesulfobacteriota > Desulfovibrionia > Desulfovibrionales > Desulfovibrionaceae > Halodesulfovibrio > Halodesulfovibrio marinisediminis. Next base: position 528,421 of record NZ_FSRG01000006.1, on the reverse strand, counting down.
CCGCTGTTTATTCTGTTTGTGGTTCTGTGCAGTCGGGTAGTTCAAAACTTTTTGGAGGATGCAGCAACTCCTGCTCTCCGTTACGCGCAGGCATTGGTAGGTAGCCACGAGATGCGTACTACGGAGGACATGCGTGTGAAGTTGTCCATGTTGCTCCCGAGCGGGCAGTGGATTCTCCAGAATGAAGTAAATGCAATAACGTCTTCAAACATTGAAGATGTCGAAGAGCAAATGCGTCTTATTGAAACCGTTCATAACCAGAACGGCGATCATACAAGCTCAATATATGTTCCCATGTGGCCGATTTCACCAAATTCCAGCGTATGGCTACATGTGTATGTACCGGGGGCAGGCAGTGTCTTTTATGGCGTATCCATAGAGTCCCTGCTCCCCGGTGCTACTTTCTCATTCGGTTTGTGTCTGACGTTGTTTTTTTCCCTTCTTGTTACATCCATTTTTAATTCAGTCATTTTTTCAAGCTTTGTTCACGAGAAGCTCGCACAGGAAAGGGTACTGCGGGAAAAACTTGAACAGAAGTTAATTGAGTCCAATCGGCTTTCTGCTCAAACGAGAGTTGTTGCAGGAATTGCGCACGAAATTAACACGCCGCTTGCCATTATGATTCAGGAAGCGGGTTGGGTTAAGGAGTTGCTTGAGGATCTTCAGGAGCAGGTTGATCTGCTGAATAAGGAACCGAGAAAGGCGCTATGTGCAACGTTTGCGGAGATGGATAAGTCGCTCAATGTGATGCGCAAACAGGGCAAACGTTGCGCGGACATTACGCATGGCTTGCTGCGAATGTCGCGCAAGGGCGCTGAGAATAAAGCTGAAGTTGATGTGAACGCAGTGGTTCAAGATGTCGGGCACCTTTTACAGCCTAAGGCAACAGAGCTTGGTATCGCGTTTAAATGGCAATTGAATGCTTTTGTGCCTGCATATGCGTCATCAGGTCATGTTCAGCAGATTTTATTGAATGTTGTGAATAACGCCATTGATGCCGTTGCTACGAGCGAAAGTGAAGCACGTAAGGTCATTGTTTCAACCTTCAGTACAAAACAGTCTGTTCTTATTCGAGTAACGGACACAGGCGCCGGATTATCACTCGAGCTGAAAAATAGAATTTTTGAGCCTTTTTTTACAACAAAGGCAGCGGGGCAGGGCACCGGACTGGGATTGTCGATCTCTCATGCTCTTGCGAGGCGTAACAACGGAAACCTTTCTGTGGAATCAAGTCCAGGAAAGGGAAGTAGTTTTACGCTGACTCTGCCAGTGGCAGAGGTGGATTTTCTGCCTGCAATGTAGGCAGCCAGACAAAGGAGAGGTGAGCAAATGGAAGAATTAAAATTACTATTAGTTGATGACGAACCGGATTTTCTGTCCGTTATCGCACGCAGACTTGCACGAAGAAATGTTTCTGTAAGTGTTGCATCCTCCGGCTTGGAAGCCTTGGATAAATTGGAAGCAGAACCTGTAAAAGTGGTTGTTCTGGATGTGAAGATGCCGGGAATTGACGGCATTGAAACACTACGCCGGATCAAAGAAAAAATGCCGGATGTGGAAGTGATCATGCTTACAGGTCATGCGGATTTAGATGTTGCTATCAGCGGCATGGCACTTGGTGCCTATGATTATTTGCTTAAGCCTGCCGACATCGATGAACTGATGTTTAAAGTTCACGATGCAGCAAGTGTACATAATTCACACCGTTCTTAGAGGCAGATTTTTAGAACGTGTGGATAGCTATCTAGGAGGAAGTTATGAGGAAATTCTATGCTGTATTAATGGCAGCTTCGCGAGCGCACGCGAAGTGGGAACTAGAGGTTTCGCACAATATACTGCGAAGCAAAAAACGTATGTTGATACTGTTGGCTTTGGCGTTACCAGCAATCGTTGTGTCCTTGGCAGTGGCCGGCGATGCTATGCCTGAAATTTTGGGCGGAAAAAAGGCATACTCACCTGCTTTTTACACACCTGGAATTTTTGTAGTATCAATTGTTATCGGTCTTTTTGCAGGTCTTATCACCGGGTGTATCGGTGCCGGCGGTGGCTTTATTATCACTCCGGCTCTTATGAGTGCTGGTATTAAAGGTATCTTGGCAGTAGGTACCGACCTTTTCCATATCTTTGCAAAAGCAATTATGGGAACAGCAGTTCATAAAAAACTCGGTAACGTATCACCAAAGCTTGCTATAGCGTTTCTCGTGGGTTCGCTGGGCGGCGTAGTTGGTGGCGGTCTTGTTAACAGGGCTCTTTATGAAATTAATCCGGTGTTGAGTGACACCTTTATTAGTGCAATCTATGTCGTTTTGCTCGGATTCCTTGGGTTCTACGCGTTGAATGACTTCTTGAAGTTGCGTAAAAATGATGATGGCGGCGATGTACATGGTTCCGGCCCTGAAGATGGACAGGGGCTGTCTTCTAAGCTTCAGGGTGTAAACTTACCGCCAATGATCACATTTGATGAAGATCTGGTACCAGGCGGCAAGCAGATCTCAGGCGTTTTCGTTGCTCTCTGTGGTGCATTCGTAGGATTTGTTGCAGCAATCATGGGTGTTGGCGGCGGCTTCCTGACCTTCCCGATGTTCGTATACATTCTGGGTGTGTCCAGCTTTACAACTGTTGGTACTGATATCCTTCAGATCATCTTTACCGCCGGTTTTGCTTCCATCACACAGTATGCGATTTACGGCTTTATTTTCTACACCCTCGCAATGGGGATGCTTATTGGTTCCTTGCTCGGTATCCAGCTTGGTGCACTTACAACTCGCGTTGTGAAAGGCATCTACATCCGCGGTTTTTACGCAACCGCAATCTTAGCCGGTTTTGTTAACCGACTGTTTGCACTGCCGGTAAAACTGCAGGAAATGGAAATTCTGGACATCTCTCCTGAGATAGCAAAAACAATGGCAACTTGGGGCAACTACGCGTTCTTTGTTGTGGTAAGTATTTTTGCTCTGTGGGTAATTACTAAGTTTATTACCAACATACCAACACTGAGGAGGGACTAGTCATGCTGGTTCGTGATCGAAAAAGTTTTATGCTTGGGTTGGCAATGGCCATAAGCTTCGGATGTGTTTTTGCCGCATTGTTCATGCCTTGGTACGGTAACGGCAGGTGTGCTTTCGAGGCCTCGGACGATTTGTTCAACTCAATTTCAAAAGGTTCTACCCACTATATTGGTCAGTTAAGAGAACAGAATAAAGCAGTTGAAAATACATCCGTTGCTGTAACTTTGGAATACAGCAGTAAGGAAGTAGCTGAACAGGCAGCGTTGCTTCTGTCCAGTGTAGGTACTGTCACAATTAAGGATGCTAAAGCATTGGAGTACAATGGTTCTCTTGGTGCTATGCTTTCTGAAGCCATTACAGACAGTGATAAAGCGTTCTACAATGATGAAGCCACCTTTATGAAAAAGTACGGCATGCTTCCTAAAGTAGCTATGTACAGATGGTGGCAGACGCTTACAGAAACTGAAAAGTCCCTGAAACGCCAAGAGTTGTTCGCTGAGGCTGTAGTGGTAAATGCAGTGATGGTTAGGGGAGTTGAGGTTGGTTATAACTACTTCGGCATTGAGCCAAGAAAAGCCTCAACCAGCTATGGTATCTTGACATTTGCACTGGTCTTCTATGTTCTGTACACATTATGGTGGGGATACGCTCTATTCTTCTTATGTGAGGGTGTAGGACTTGCTATGAAAGGCGGTTCAAAAAAGGAAGTGTAATGAATGAAGATCCTTCATCACGTTACGCAGTGCTTGAAGGAACTTGCTGAAACGACAAAATGCCTCTTCTCCTCTGAAAGTATGGGAGAAGAGGCGTTACAGCAAGAGTTCTCTAAGGCTGCGTCGAACTTTAAACGCTTAATCAGCGCGAATAACAAGGCTCTGGATGTTATGGCGCAGATGGAGCTTGCGTTAACAGAAGGGCATGAGTTTGATGCGACGTACGTGCGGACGCAGGTTACGCGCGTCAATACCGCCGTGTTCCAGTTGATTACGTGCATTGAAGGATATTCTCCCGAAAAGTTTGCTCCTGTCAGGAAACGTTTTTTGGAAATTCAAAAGACGCTGAATGACGAGCTGTTAACTATCCCTTCCGCAACAGAAAGTCCGCTAGTGGTGCCTTTCTCTGATATTACAGCTGATGACGCCCTTATTGTTGGCGGAAAAGCTGCCAATCTTGGCGAGTTGAAGAACAATGTAGGTGTTCCAGTACCGGATGGTATTGTAACCACCTCCAATGCATTCTGGGTGTTCATGTGTCATAATGAACTCCATGAAGTTTGTGACCGGAGATTACGGCAGGTTACGTCCCAGTCTCTTACAGAGCTTTATGCTGTCTGCTCAAAAATTCGTCAGGACATTATAAAAGCTCCTGTCCCAGAAGAAATTTCTACTGAGATTGTGCGCCTTGTTAAAAAGCTTGGTGATCCTTCAACACAGCATTTTGCTGTCAGAAGCAGTGCTATTGGTGAAGATGGTCGACACCATGCTTTTGCAGGCCAGTATCTTTCCCGTCTTAATGTTGCTTATGATGACATTCTGTTTGGGTGGAAAGAAGTTGTTGCATCTAAATATTCACCGGAAGCCGTTGCCTATCGTAAAGCCAAAGGGCTTGCGCCACGTGATCTAGCTGTGTGTGTAGCAATAATGCCTATGCAGGACATGATTGCTGGCGGCGTGATCTATAGTACAGATCCTATTGATTGCTCGCGAAATGTGTCCACTATCCATGCTGCTCATGGGCTTCCTAAGGGAGTAGTGGATGGCAGAGTTGCGGCGGACGTCATCAAAATGTGTAAGGAGCAGGATACTTGCACTGCGATTGTTGAGCAGGATATTGCCAACAAAGAGAAGCAGTATGTTTCTGTGGATGATGGAGTTGAACTAGTCCCTGTTTCTTCGGAAAAGCAGTATGCCCCAGTGTTGACGTTGGATGAGCTAAAGCAGTTGCAGCACGATGCAGCAAAGATAGAAGCGCATTACGGTTATCCTCAGGATATCGAGTGGGGGCTTACTCAAGATAGAAAGATTCTTTTTCTTCAAAGTCGTCCGTTAGCTCAGTCTCCTTGTATACAGCATTCAATTGAGGTTTATGCGCCGTTACTGCTCTCAGGTGGAGATACTGTCTCTACAGGTGTGGGGTATGGAGAGTTGGTGTTTGTTCAACGGGAAGTTGATGCGCTGACATTTCCAGAGGGTGCTATTTTACTTGTTCAATACGCGTCCCCACGCTGGGCTCCTCTTTTGTCAAAAGCAAATGGTGTGATTTCCGGAACAGGCTCACGGGCAGGACATTTAGCAAGTGTCGCAAGAGAGTATGGGGTTCCGGGAATTTTTGGCGTGGGAAATGTTAAGAATCTGGCTGAGTACAAAGGCGAAGTCACTTTGGATGCACCATACCGTAAGGTATATGCAGGAAAGGTAGATGCGTTGTTGGAATTGTGGAGCAGAAAAAGCAGGTCGATTAAAGGAACACCTGTCTATCAACTGCTTGCCTCAGCAGTAGAGAAAATAGTTCCGCTGCACTTAACTGATCCAACCAGTCCTGATTTTACGGCAGAAAATTGTAGGACACTTCATGACATCACACGCTTTTGTCATGAGTATGCAATTGATGAAATGTTTCGTATCGGAAGGGACATGCATATTCCATCCGGCAAGACTAAGCAGCTGTATGACAAATGCCCTATGCAGTACTGGGTTGTAGATTTGGATGATGGGTTTATTACGCATCCGACAGGGAAATTTATTACATTCGACAACATCTCATCCGGTCCAATGCTTGCTATCTGGAAAGGAATGACTGCCGTAAAATGGGCAGGACCACCCCCAGTGAGGGCTAAAAGCTTTTTATCGATTTTAGCAGAATCAACTTGTGATCCATCTCTCGTGCCGGACGCAAGCTCTGTGTACTCGATGCGGAACTACTTTCTTATAAGCAGTAAGTTTTGTTGCTTGCAGTTTCGTTTTGGTTATCACTTCTGCACAGTAGAAGCACTTGGTGGGGATGTGTCTGCAGAGAATTTTATTTGTATGAAGTTTTCAGGTGGTGCGGCTGATTTAAAGAAAAAGAATGCGCGAGTTCGTCTGATAGCAATAATTCTCGATGAGCATGATTTTAGAGTAAGTGTGGTTAAAGACCGGCTTTCAGCACGGTGCGAAAACATGTCAGTAGAAGACATTGAGCGCAGGCTTCATGTTATCGGGCACCTACTTATGCATACTCGTCAGCTCGATATGATTCTGCACTCAGAACAAGCTTTCAATAATGTATTAGCAAAGTTGCGTAGGGAGATTGCTACGCTTGTTGGATAGTGTTTACTATTTCTGTCAGCTTACTGATGGGGCTTTTTCAGCTGGGTTAGTTGGGGAGAATGAGCCTTAAAGCAGAGGCTGATGGAAAAAGAGGGGACCATTGTGAGATGATATGTGTTAAGCAGGTGGTAGGCTAACTTTATGTTTTTTAAACATTATCTAATTCGCAGTGGTAAAACAGAGACCTTTAATTAATGATACGTCATCCATCATTAGTTAAAGGTCTCTGTTTTTATGGAATGATTGTTTAATGTCGCATGTGGTTGGGGGGATTATTAGGAACTTAGAGTTGGTATTGTGCTTTTGGTGAAATGTTGTATGGGGGGTTTTGATTTGACATTCTGGGTGGGGTGTTGCGGCGGGTCGTATTGTTTTGAGGAATAATGTGTGATGTTGGCAGGGGGGGACTTGTGTTCCAATGGATTAGGGGGCTGGAGTGTTTATTACTTCATTCCATGAAACATCCACAGTATCGACGAGGATACCAAACAGTAAGTCCCCGCATCTAATGTATCCTTTTTTCAGTTGGCCAGATGGTGTGATGACTTCGATATAAAAGACGCAATAGATACGAACTGCTCTTTGTCTTTTGTAAAAGATAAGTTGATACTGCTTATTTTTTACCCAGTTAAACATAATTTTTTCTGCGCGTTTTATAATGATTTTGCTCAGTATGATGCACCCTATTAAAAGACAAAGAAAAAATAAGCCGATAGGGATGAGTCCCTCAATCGTATTTAGAAACAGGATTACATGATACAGAAAAAAGTCGCGTATGCTGTCGTTATTCATGTGAGGGGACACATTAAAGAGTCGGTTGGGCTATTCGTCCCTGCCCAATATTATATTTCGTATTTTACGGGCAAAGTCTGGAGCAACTGCATATATAATCATGCCAATGCCGAAGATGCAGATAGGAACTCCCATCAATTTTGATTGTGCTGGATCTCGAGGGTCCCAAGTGAAATGTCCGTAGAGCGCGATATGGGCTCCTCTAGAGGTTATCATTAGGCCAACCAAGCCTATTAGGACTCTTTTAAGCATGTTCTGGGCTCCTTGTTAAAGGCTGTATTTCATATCATAGCTTATCTTTTGGTTTGTGTGAATTTTTCTGCTGGATATGTTGCTGCACCATGCTGGTCCTTCAGCGTAAATTTTATTTTTCAATTAGTTAAAGGAATGTCTTCCTTCGTTCATTTTGATGGAGGCGGCACATTCTCTTTGAAAATAAAACGAGTGTAGAACCAGCTGAGGCCAAGCAGGCTTACTCCCAATCCTAAGAAGGAGAATACTCGGTACAAACCTTCTAGTTCGGAAGCATCATAGAGGAATACCTTCCCGACCGTTAAAATCATGACCCCAAGTGAGGCGTAGCGCAGCATTTTTACCTGTGAAACAACGCCTGCAAGCAGCAGGGAAACAGCAAGTATTAGCCATGTGACGGAGTAGGTGTAGATTTCCGCATTTGTTGTGATGCCGATATCCAGATATTCTCCATGGAAAAAATAGCGGACGTTCAAGTTGATCAAAACAAAGAGTAGCAGAAGCGTGAATCCGCGTGTGCAGTTTGTCCACGGCTCCTTATTTTTGAGAGGGAGCTTGCTACCAGCAATCCATGTCCATAGCAGGGGGAGGCCATAAGGTAGTAGCAGACTGTTAATCACAAGCCATCCTTCGATTCTTTGGTGTGCCCAGAGTGGGTTGTGGATTAATAGGTCAAAAAATACGATTCGGAATATAGCAATTATGCATAGTCCTGCTCCGCCCAAGGACAAGGCGATCCGCTCAAACCGTCCACCAATGAATAACCATGCTAGTCCTATGATAAACAATAGATTTGTGATCACACCACGTTGGAGCAAGCCTGCTTTGGCAAAGAGAATGTCGTCCAGACCAACATAGAATGCATGGCGAGTCAGGTAATATCCCATCACTGTAGTCAGTACTACTGCTGCTAACTCTAAGGTTCGTACCGAATTGTCATCGTTATCTCGTCGGAGGAAGAAGCTCGCACCCAAAAACATAGTTGCTGGAATACCAAGCTGGAATGCGGGCCATTGAACAATAGGAATACTAAGCCCTTCTATTACACGTTGTTTGTCAAGCCATATGCCAGATATCATCAGGAGGGTTACTAGTAGATGTAGCTGCGGGAGTAACAGGATGACAAAAGACAGTGCTAGTGCCATGCAGATAGGACGTAATGCTTTGATTGGTATCCGGCTATTGATCCATGCAATGGCAAACATTTCTGCTGCGAATGCCACGGGCAGGAAGTCTCGTTGTAATTCAATGGTGAGTGCAATGGAGATAAATGCTGTTGCATTTGCTGCAAACAGTGCCAGCAAGTGGTCTTGATACGGATGGTCTTGGTAGTAGAATCGTATTTTTTGCACTGTGTAGACTGCTATCCCTGCAAGCGTGATAGCCGTGATGGTCCAGAATGATGCAATAGCATCTACCAATCCCGTATGCCGCAGTTTGAAGTAAGCCAGTAGATAAAAAACAATAGTAGCTGCTCCAGTGAGACCAGCCCAGAGTAGTGGCAACTTAGTGCGCCACAGTAAAATATATCCGGCTCCCGCAAACGTTAATGCAAAAGCAGTAAGTGTTAATGCAAACGTGTGTATATCTGGAGTTTTCCACGCAATGAGCATTCCTATGGTTACGACCATGGATACCCAGGGTGCAAACCCGTATAAGCGATCATTGAAGTAGGCCAGACTAATACCTCCAGCTGTAAGTAAGCCAAATAGTGACCATTCAAGAACGTCAAATCCGGCTTTGCCTGTGATAATCCCCATTAGTATTAGAGCACCACTAAGCCCGCCATAATTTAGGATGGAGGTATAATAGGATGTTGTCCTGACATCTGTTATTTCTTTTTCATAAGACAGTTTTGAACTGATAACGATGGTGACACTGACTGCAATCAAGAAGAGTCCAAGCCAAACAGTATCACTTTGAGTAAATATGTTGGTTGTCCAAAAAACTACCCAGAAGAATGCACCAAGCAAGGTAGGTATAGACAGTATCCACCAGTTCTTACGTTTTATGACAGTCATTAAGCCGATGAATAATAAATACAGGTAAATAAATAAGGGGAGTGTGTGGGGAGCACTTGATCCTACTAAGGCTGGTGTCCAAAAACCACCTATGAGACCAAGCAATGCAATAGGGGAACCATGTTTTAATGAAAGAGCAACGGCTATAGCAGTAACTGCTCCCATTCCCAAAAAGCCAAGGAAGTATGGAATGAGTTGGTAAAGACTGGTTGCTGCGAAGAGAGATGCGTAAAGCACTGCAATTCCAGATCCGGATAGGGATTGGGCAATACGAATGCCGTTGGCAAAGTGTGGTTTTCTTCGTACCCATTCTGCACCATAAAGTAATATTCCACCTAACAGACCACCCAATATGACACGAATAGGAGGGGTAAGCAGATTCATATCAATTGAATATTTAACTAGGAAAAAGCCTGAAAGTGTAAGGGCAATACCGCCGATCCACACCGGAAGCCGTACACCAAATTGTTGCTCAAATCCGATATTACCCTTTGATGTTGGTTTAGCTTCATCTGGTGTTGAAACAGGCTCTTCCTTTTCGAATGTAAATTCTAGCTCCTCGCCATCCGCAACTGCATTCTCTGTTGCGATTGCTGGAGCAGGGACATCATATGCTGGAGTAACGTGCAAAGATAGTTCGGTCTTAAGCGTTTCCGGGGCATAACTCCCTTCTATTTCAAGAATGGTCGTTAGTTCTTGAACGATAGAATTAAGCCGTTCAGCTTCTTCAAGTAGTTTGTTGATAAGGGTTCTATTCGTCAAACAAAATAGCCCAAGGCACACTCCAATGATTGTTAATATTGAAATATTAAGTAGGAAGAACGCTGTAAACATAAGGAAGATTGAGCCGCCTAAGACTGTTAGCTGTGTATGAAATGATTGTTCAGCGTTGCTACTGGATATTGTATCTGTTGCTGGTGTTGAGTCTGAGTGAGGATATGTTTGAGCAGGAGCCAAGGGAGAGGGATTGAGTTTGTCTGGGACAGAATGCCCTTTCTTTTTTAGAATAACTGCTAGCTTTTTTGCGATAGTCGCGAGTCGTTCTGTCTCTTCATGTAGTCTTTTGATACTGTTGCGATTTACCCATGGCATAATCAAGCAGCATAACCAACCAGTTACACCAATGAATGCTTCCATTGAATTTTTAAATAGGAAAAATCCTGCAAAGATAAGGACAATACTACTGCCCCAAACTTGCAATGGGATGTCAAACGGATTTTCATCGTTGAGTTTTTTTGGGGACTTTGCGTTGTCTTGTGGTACAACAGTTGGGTTAAGCTTTTGGTGCGGTTGAGCAGACGTGGACGGCTGTTCGTGCTTGAGTGCATCGTGGGGGGGACTTCCATCCTTTTCAAGAAGAACAGTTAGTTCCTTAATGACGTTAGAAATCCGGACATGTTTTTTTCGTAGCTTGTTAATGCGGCTGCGATTTATCAATGGCAAGATAAATGCCGTGGCTAAGCAAAACACCCCGATGCCAAATAGCACGATCCCAATTATGCCTATAAGTACTCCCATATAATAAGGTACTTCCAACACGTAGGGCAGTTCCATAGTCTTATTCCTTCTAGGCTGGGGCTGGCTTTACTTTAATAATATTATATTGGTCCTAGTGTGCACTGCATATGGGGGATGTTCGATGATAAGCAACGTAATGGTTAACCGCAGTATTACATTTGAGAAGAAAAAATAAGAAAGGGTACAAGACTCAATTTAGTTGAGGAGCCTTGATGAGGGCCTTGCATGTTACGTTTTGGGATAACTATGTGCAAAGAAAGGTTTCAAACAGGGCATGCTGCTGATGGTATAAAAAGTTTTTATCTGATTAAAAGTAGGGGCTTTTTAATATCGATGGTGCTGGGGGAGAGGTAGGTTAAATGGTCCTTGCGTTATAAGGAGAGTCAGGGTCAGCTGTCGATCCGCACCAAGTTTTTTCCATTTTTCTTGCAAAGGTCCATTTGTTTTTTTGCACGTTGCAGCACTGAAAAAACCTCTTCTTCATGGTTGGCAACTGCACCGCCGATTGACGCTGTAACCTTGATGAAATTTCCTTCATATTCAAACCAGCTATTTTCAACCAGCATACGTAGTTTTTCACCTAAGTAAGCCAGCTCGTCATGATTGCAGTAAGGGCAAACGATTAAAAATCTTTCTCCTCCCCAATGGGAAATCGTATCAAATGTTCGAATTCCAAAATTTAGAGAATTACCAATCATTTTGATAATGTCATACCCAACAGACTGGTTCCAAATTTTACTTACATAGCTAAAGTTATCTACATCGGCGAATAGGATGCCATAGGGGAATCCATATTGAGATGATCGGCGAGCGATGCTCAGTAATGAAGTCTTATTGAAATGCTCATTGTTCAGTTCGGCTAGTTTGTTTTCGAGAGGAGAATTGTCTAATTTTTCAGGCTTTATTAACAAGGTGCTGCGTGTGGTAGCCAAAGAGAAGTTTTCAACTGCCCCAATGATTTTGCCATAATCATTTCTTAATGGAGAAACTTTAATTGTAACTGGTGCGCGATACCCACTTTTATGATGAAAAAAACCACTTAGTTCTGAATAGATTCCATCTTCAATGGCAGGTTCAAGAGGGCAGCCATTGCTACACAACTCTGTACCTTTTGCATCAACATGACATAACAGATTGTCAGCACAGCGTGCACCAAGCACTTCTGCAGAAGTATACCCAGTCAGCTTTTCAGCGGAATTGTTCCAAAAGAAAATTTTACGCTCTTTATTTACAGCATAAATTCCGTCTGTGATGGCAGCTAGGATGTTTTTAGAATAATCAGTTCCCACTATCTGTTCTCCAATGTTAGGATTTTTTTACATTAACATATGATGGCAACTGATCAGAATTAAATATTACGATGGGCAGTAAGTTTAGTTGCTGTCTTGCGATTTATTCCTGCCGCCTAAATATTTTTTTTGAAATTTTAAGAGCTATGTTTGGGGCAAATGCATATAAGATCATGTAGATACCGATGATACCCATAAGCCCATCCATCACTCTTGTTGCAATTGGATTTCGATAATTCCAGCTGTAATGTCCGTAGAGTGCAATTTCAAGCCCTCCGCAAGACAGTATTAGACCAACCCAGCCTATTAGAACCCGTTTAAGCATTGGGGAGACTCCTTTTTTAGGTCGTATCTTATACAATAGCTTATATTGAGGGCTGTGTGAATTTTTCTGTTTGCGAAATGAATAGAAGCGGAGAAGGAGCAACTTAAGGAGCGAGCCCTCGATGGGGAAACTCTTTAAGAATAAGGACGTCTTGTTTAATCTTTCTGTCAGAGGGGAGCTATTAATTTGTTGGAGCCGCAGTTTTGCTCCTAATGTGCTTATATTATAAACGTTAATTTGAAAATAACTTGTTTGAAGTAGTGCAAAAAACATACTTGAAATAGATTTCAGAATAGATAGTCGGCAGCCTACGAAAAAGGATAGTTCGTTGGACAGATGGCCTACTTTTAGCCAACTATTTCGTTTTCTTGAGAGTAAAAAAATGGGTTGTCGGTTGAAAAAGTATAAAGTAAACAGCGCTAACTTGCTTTAGCTTCGGCTGTTGTAGTTTTTTGAGTGGGTGTAACACACTATGTTTACGAGCTAATATAATTTTCTACCCTGGGGGGGGATGTCTATTGTTACTTTAAATGCAGTAATCGATATGCCTGTGCCTGAAACTGGCACTAGCAACCAAGTTGAATTAATTGCTGAGACTGATCTTAATATCACTTTTAATCCTAAGATGGCTGATTATTCTATTGATGATGCAGAAAATCTCGTCATCACTTTTGCAAATGGCGGAAGCTATGTATTGCAGAATTTTTCTGAATTTATGGAGCATGTCGACGTTCGGATTAATAACCTCGAGATGTCCTTACAAGATTTACTGTTAGGGGTTACAGACGTTGTTACTGCTGCCGGGGGGGGACGGATCTGCAGGAGCCAATTCTCTTACCAGTGGGATGGCTGGTTTTGAAGAGGGGTTTGGAGAGTTGTTGGGCGGGGGAGACTCCCTTGAAAAAACTTCCGGAACATTTGAGTTAGTACATAGCTCTGAAGGTGCCGTCTTAGAAGATGGGGCTGTTGATGTTACTGCTCCAGAAACTCCAGGTGTTGTTGATATGATCGCAGCCTCTGATTCTGGACGCTTTTCTTCTGATAATATTACCAATGTTGCAGCTCCAACTTTTACTGGTAATACAGAGCCGTATGCTCTTGTCACAGTGTTCATTGATGGTGTTGCAGTTGGTGAAGCAAAAGCAAATGCTGCTGGTGATTGGTCTTACACTGCTTCAAAGTTGAGTGATGGTGCCCATTCTGTTTCTGTTACATCAGCTGATGCTTATGGTAATACTTCTGATCCTTCAGCGCCCCTTCAAGTCGTTATTGATACACAGGCTCCTTCCGCACCTTCACAGCTTTCTATTGATTCAGATTCAGGAAGTGATGCTACAGATGGCTTAACATCTGATGCGACTCCGGTTGCAAATGGAGTTGCGGAGCCTAATTCTTTAGTTACGATTACTGATGAAAATGGAGTTGTCGTAGGAACTACCACCGCCGGAAGTGATGGAAGCTGGAGTCTTAGCCTTTTAGGCGCTGGTCAAACAGCTCTGGAAGATGGGAGTCACTCTTTTGCAGTAACAGCAACAGATTTGGCTGGTAATTTTTCAGAGTCAACAGCTCTTGACTTGATAATTGATACAAAGGCTCCGTCCGATGGTGTTCTTGAGGTATCCGAAGGTGCTGGCGGTTACCTTAATATCAAAGAGGTAAGCGACTGCGTGCAGGCTATACAGTCTCGAAGGAACCGGCCTTGAAGCAGGCGACAAGGTAGTGCTGTCTGTATACGCAGAGGGCGAGTCCGCTTCCCTTGCAGGTCATCACCATGTTTAGACCGCAGCGGATATAGCGAACAAATCTTTCACCTTTGATGTACCGGTGCAAGATGGCTGGGACGGCAAGAGCCTTGAGTTTACCGTAAGCAGCATCGACAAAGCCGGTAACGAGAACCTGCACCACACCGTGGTGAAAGACATGACAGTCGACCTGACTGCTCCAGATGTAACTATTACGAACAGTCCAGTTGTTGAAAACAGCGATGGTCAGCATGTTGCTAAGGTCTCTGCAAACGAGCAGGTAACATTTGAAATCGTAAGTGGTAATGACAATGACTGGTTCACTATTGATGATAGTGGTTCAATCTCTGTAACTCCAGCTGGTATTGCTGCCGGTGTTATGGATGCAGAATCTTCAAATCCTGGCGGCACATTAGAAGTTCAGGTTACAGACTTAGCTGGCAATAAAACTGTTGATTCTGTTACAATCGAAGTAACTGATGTGAATGAATTTGCCCCAGAATTTACGAGTTCTCTAAAGCCTGTTGAGATTCCTAAGACAGTGCATGGTGCTACTAAAACAGGCGATCGGATTGTTTTAGATCTTGATGCTCGAGACTTAGATGCTGGTGACTCAATCGTTAAGTACCGTTTGTTAACACATAACGATAAGTTTGAAATTGATCCTAAGAGTGGTGTCGTAACTGTTAAAGAAGGCGTGGAGCTAGATTTTGAATCACCAAGCTGGTCCTATGATACTGTTGGTGATGCTAAGAATAATGGTTCTGTTTACACGTTAACAACGGCAGAGAATAGCCAGGAAGGATCTGTGTGGTCAGAGCAAGCTTTTGACGTAACAAAAGACTTTACGCTTACAGCAAAAATGTTCTTCGGTAATAAGGATGGTGCGGACTGAATGACGTTCATGCTCCGTTCTAAACCGGTTGACGTGGATCAAACTAACCACGGCGGAATTATTGGAGCTGATGTTGATAAGGCGTTAGTCGTTGAATTTGATACGTACCATAATGGTGGGCACAATGACTTGCGTAATGATCACATGGCAATTCACACAGACGGAAATGTTGTTCATTCACAAAATGATCCTAGCGTGGTTGCTGTAGGAGAACTTGAGGATGGAGCTTGGCATGATGTTGTTTTCACTTGGGATGCCAGCGAGCAACTGTTTAAAGCTACATTGGATTCCGGTCAGGTTCTTCAGTGGAAAGGTGATTTATCTGCCCAATTAGGGGATAGCACTACTGCTCACTTTGGATTTACTGGTGCAACTGGTGGAGAAAATAACCTGCAACAGGTTGAAATTTTATCGGTAGATGCAACCCCTGTATATGAATTAACTGTAGAGGCTGTAAGTTCTGATGTAACCCCTACTCAAGAGACTATTCCTGTTTTAGTCACAGATGTGAATGAAGCCCCTGAAGGTAGTGTTGAAATTAACGGTGTTATGGAAGTGGGGGCAACCCTTTCTGCAAAGCTAGAGTATACAGATGTAGATTCCGCTTCTGATGATATCGATATTTCCTATAAATGGCTTGACGAGCACGGAAATGAACTCGGAACAGGTGAAGATTATGTTCTGCAAAACAGCGATGTGGGTAAGCAGATTCATGTCGAAGCAGTGCTAGATGATGGTGGCACGGGAGCGACATTTAAAGATGTTGCAGACGTAGGAAACAATCATCATGACACCGTCCACAACTCCCCGCTTCTTTCTGGATTTGTGCAGTACAACACAGAAGAAGTTCTTAATGGTGGTTTTGAAGAAGGAAGCGCTCACTGGAGTAATAGGATACATCAGGGTAAGATAGAAATTCAATCTGCAGAGGGTAATTCCCCAACTTGGGGAACTGCTCATAGTGGTAACTTCGTTGAGCTTGACTCCGTAGATGGAAAGTCTGGTCGGATTGGTAACACCTTGACTCAAGAAGTTACTTTTGAAGAGGGAGCCACGACTGCGACGTTAGCATTTTATTATAAGGAAAGAGTAAGCGGTTCAGGCATCTTTGACGGCAAGCAAAAATTCAGTGTGTTCCTTAACGGGCATAAAGTAAATGACAAGTACATTCATTGTGGAGATGAATGGAGTCAGTTTGTCGCAACAATTGATTTTGCGGAATATGATATTGATGGGGGCTCAGCAATCCTTGAATTTAGAGAATATGATAGGGGGTCCTGTGGTATTCTGCTTGACGATATAAGTGTAGCATCGCATCCAGCCGGGGCTGAAGGTTCTGCAACTTCAACCGTGTACTATGATGATTCCTTTGGCTCTCATGTGGTAGCAACTGCCGCTCCGTTGAATGATGCTGACGATCTTGCATTCTCCTTGGTAGACAAGAATGGTAATGAATTAAGTGCGGACGACACCTCATACTCAATTGATGCTGCAACTGGTCAAATTCAATTGGCTGAAGGTGCGCACGCCACTGATGAGACTTTGCATATTAAAGTGACGGACACTGCTACTCAGCATTCTGTTACACACGATCTACATGTTACCACTGAACCGATTAATGAAGTGCATTCCCCAGTCAGTGATGGAAGTATGGATATTCTTAACGGAACAACAGATGCTGCAGATCGCTTTATTATTGCAGAGAATAGTGACGAAATTACTATCAAAGGCTTTGATGCATCTGATGGAGATACCTTGAATATAAGTAGTGTGCTCGATGTTTCAGGCGGTCATGTTGACTTAACCGCATCTAATTTTGATGACTACGTAACGGTTACGCAAGATCATGTGAGTCAAGATCATGTGAACTACACCGTCACTGTACATCCTGATTCTGCGCATTCTCAAGTTATCACTTTTGAGTCTCCTGAGGGTATAGAAGATCAAATGGCACTGATTCAAATGATTATTCAAAATAATTAATCCTAATGTAGTATAAAAGCCCCCCTGGTGTTTGGTCTGACCCCCGTCAAGTGGACAGGCTAAAAAGCCCTTAGGCATTAAGCGGCCAGTTTTTCCCGATGTTCAATTGGGGAAAGCTGGCCGAATTTCTTTTGAAATCGCTCGTTATTGTAGAAAGTAATGTATTCTCCAACTCGAGCAATCATTTCTTCTTCTGAAAGAGTTATCTTACGTGACAGTGCTTCTGTCTTTAAATGCGAGAAGAATGATTCGATACAAGCATTGTCCAGGCAATTCCCTTTTCTTGAATGACTGCCTCGTATTCCGATCTCTTGCAGTTTTTGCTTGTAATGTTTTGATGTATATTGAAAGCCTTGATCAGAATGTAGAATTGTTTCACCACTGACTGTCCCTTTAAGGGCTGTCACAGTCTCAAGCACAAGATTGAGAGAGTTTTTCTTTGTAATCTTATAGCTGACAATCTCATTGTTATTCAGATCCTGCACAGCAGAAAGGTAGAGAAAACCTGTCATAACAGGAAGGTATGTAATATCTGTTGCAAGCTTTTGTTTAGGTTTTAAACTGGTGAAATCACGTTGCAGCAAATTAGAGAAAACAGCGCTTCCTTTTTTCCAAAATATTTACGCCTCTTCCGAATAGTAGATTGAATTCCTAACGCCTTCATCAAAGTTTATGGTTGACGCTTATTCCAGTGCGACGAAGAGCCGACGTTATGCGACGATAGCCATAAAAAGGCCATTGGAAATGAATTTCTGTGATTAGCAACTCTAAGTGGCCATCATGAGAGGATTTGCGTTTAGCCTTCAGTCTGCGCCATTTATAAAATCCTGATCGAGATAAGTTTGATGCCCTAAGTAATAATGACAAAGGGTGTACGCTTGAAAGTGTATGAATTATCTTGAAATAATTACTTTTTACTCGGCTCCCCACTCTTTGTCGAATCGGGAGCGATATAGCTTTTTTAGGTAGTCTCGTTCAGCCTTAACATATGCTAATTCTTCTTCAATTGAGGCGAACGTTGTTCGCGGGCGTCCTTTCCGCCCTCCAGTATGTTTTCCCCGCATGTCTTCAAGGGACTCGCCACGCTTCACCTTAGCAACCCAATTTCTCAATTGCTTTTTGTCACGTATCCCCAGTTCTTCACTTAGGGACTGGTAGCTCTGATCACCGATCAAATACCGTCAGCTTCCTCTTTGAATTCTCTGCTATAACTATTGTTTTTCCTATTGCTCATGCAAAACCCCCATTAAGTGGAAAGGTACATCAGCCTAGAGGGGCTTTCTTACCTTGTCCACCTAATGGGGGGCATATCAGTTGCCCAGAGGGGCTTTTTTTTGTCTAGTCTTCCTTTTTGAAATAACTATTTGAAGAAAGAAATCTAAATGTATCTAAAGTGTAAGCTATATGGATTTAAAGAAGTAATTGCTTACATACTAATCAGGTAGATGAAAAAAATAGATAATTCTCACACTGCTTGCTGAAAATTATTTATTTTTAGCATTGAACGTATAAAAGCATTGCAGCGGTGCAGTTAAAATACATTATTATTGGAAATAAAACTAAAATAGATATGCAAGAAATTCAAAATATATAAATTTAGCAAGTAAATTTTTTTTTATGGAATTAAAGATGATGCATAATGAATAAAATAAAGTTTATTTATAGATATAAATATGAATTCTAGTTTTTAAATATTTGATCATTATTTTAATAAGAGAATATTAACTTTTTTAATTAAAATATTTTTTCTCTAAGATTTTAAAAAGTTATCTTATTTTTTTCTTCAGGTTTTATTGGCAAGGTGATAGCGCTTGTTGCATGTCGAACAGTGTTTACTGGATAACTAAATAATATTTTATGAAAACATTATTTCATTTTTTTGAGCAAATTAATTCATTAATTTTTTTCTTAAATTGTTTTTAATGGAGTTATTATGAGTAATACAAGGAAAGGAACGCCTGGTGATGACGATATTACCGTCACTGGGGGGTATAACAGGATAGAGGGCGGCACAGGCGATGACGTAATCCATGGTGGCGCAGGTGAAGACACCTATATCTTCAACATTGGTGACGGTCACGACACTATCCATGACAATGTTGCGAAACAGCACCCGTCTGGATGGAATTCTGACGTAATCTCTTTCGGTAAGGGAATCTCAAAAGACGATCTGATCTTTACTCTTGATGGTAATGACTGGTTAATTACCTTTACCAACACATCAACTGATTCAATACGCATTGTTAATGCAATGGGTAATATCTATTGCCGTATTGACAACTTCATGTTTGCAGATGGCACTACCCTATCTTCTTCAACGATCCTTTCTCAACAACGCTATACAGAACATGATGACATCATTAACGTTCCTACTAGTAACCTTATTACATCGATTAATGCTGGTGGCGGTAATGACACTGTCACCACTGGAGACAGTTCCGCAGTAATTGATGGTGGTGCTGGTAATGATACAATTACCACGGGTTCAAAAGGTGATCAAATCACTGGCGGACAAGGTGATGATATAATTAACGCTGGTGGCGGTAATGATGTCACTATTGGTGGTTCAGGTAGTGACACATACATCTTCAACATTGGTGATGGTCATGACATCATTACAGAAGGTGCGTGCGGCAATACATGTACTGATATAGATATCATCAAGATAGGTGCTGGTGTTACTTCTGGTGACCTTATCTTCCGCGTTGATGGTGATGACTTAATCATTGGCATTAATGGCCACAACGATGACTCTATCCGCATTACAGGCGCTCTTACAGGGCCTTCCCATGGCATTGAAAAAATCGTCTTTGCGGACGGAACCTCCATTGAGCTTACTGCTGTAATTTCTTATCAGGCATTTACTGATGCGAATGACATTATCCAAATCCCTGCGAATGTGTTTATAGCAATAGTTAACGCTGGTGGCGGTAATGACACCATTACTGGAGGGAGTGCAACGACAATCGTCAATGCGGGCTCGGGTAATGATATTGTTACGACTGGTTCCAGCAACGACATCCTTTCCGGTGGCTCTGACAACGATACCATTAATGCTGGAGGCGGTAACGATACCATCACTGGTGGTACTGGTGACGATATCCTTACAGGTGGAACTGGCGGTGATACATACATCTTCAACATTGGTGACGGAAACGACACTATTCATGAAGGTGGCTGTAACGGCAGCAAAGATATCGATGTTATTAATCTTGGCGTCGGAATTTCTGTAGGGGATATTATCTACAGCGTTGACGGCAATGATCTGATTATTGGAATTAAGGGGCATGATAATGACTCTATTCGGATTTCTGGTGGCATAACAGATCCTTCGCATGGCATTGAAAAAATATGTTTTGCTAATGGAACTTCTATTGCTGTGGCTGCTGTGATTTCCTGTCAGACATTTACTGACGGAAATGACACTATTATTGTCCCGGCAGATAAATATGTGACAATCATTAACGCTGAAGGTGGTGACGATACTATTACCGGTGGCGATGTTGTTGCAGTTGTTAACGGCGGTTCCGGCGATGACACAATTACGACCGGCTCTGGCAACGATACCCTTTCCGGCGGCGCCGACAACGACACCATTAACGCTGGCGGCGGCAACGATACCATCACTGGTGGTACAGGTGATGATATTCTTACAGGTGGAACCGGGAGTGATACATATATCTTCAACATTGGTGACGGAAACGACACTATCCACGAAGGTGCTTGTGATGGCAGCTGCAAGGACATCGATATCATCAAAATTGGCGTTGGCGTAACAGCTGACGACCTTATCTTCAGTGCTGATGGCGACGATTTGATCATTGGTATCAAAGGTCACGATGGCGATTCTATCCGCATTTCCGGTGGATTGGTTGATCCTTCCCACGGTGTTGAAAAAATTGCTCTGGCTGATGGAACATCCATTGCGGTCGCTGCAGTAGTGTCTTGTCCGATCTCGACAGATGGCAACGATACCATCGTGGTACCAGCAGACAAGTTTATTGCTGTTGTTAATGCTAACGGTGGTGATGATACCATCACAGGTGGTGATGTTATTGCCGTAGTTAACGGTGGCTCAGGTAATGACACAATTACAACTGGCTCCAAAGATGATGTCCTCTCCGGCGGTTCTGACAACGATACCATTAACGCTGGCGGCGGCAACGATACCATCACTGGTGGTACTGGTGATGATATCCTTACAGGTGGAACCGGCGGTGATACATATATCTTCAATATTGGTGACGGAAACGACACTATCCACGAAGGTGCTTGTGATGGCAGCTGCAAGGGCATCGATATCATCAAAATTGGCGTTGGCGTAACAGCTGACGACCTTGTCTTCAGTGCTGATGGCGACGATTTGATCATCGGCATCAAAGATCACGATGACGATTCTATCCGCATTTCCGGTGGATTGGTTGATCCTTCCCACGGTGTTGAAAAAATCGTTCTGGCTGATGGAAAATCCATAGCAGTCGCTGCCGTAGTGTCTTGTCCGATCCTGACAGATGGTAATGATACCTTTGTCGTGCCAGCAGATAAGTTTCTTGCAGTTGTTGATGGTAAAGATGGTGATGATACCATCACAGGTGGTGATGTTACTGCCGTAGTTAACGGTGGATCAGGTAATGACACAATTACAACTGGTTCAAAAGATGATGTCCTTTTCGGCGGTTCTGAAAACGACATCATTAACGCTGGCGGCGGTAACGATACTATCACTGGTGGTACTGATGACGATATCCTTACAGGTGGAACCGGCGGTGATACATACATCTTCAACATTGGTGACGGAAACGACACTATCCACGAAGGTGCTTGTGATGGCAGCTGCAAGGACATCGATATCATCAAAATTGGCGTTGGTGTAACAGCGGACGACCTTGTCTTCAGTGCTGATGGCGACGATTTGATCATTGGCATTAAAGGTCACGATGACGACTCTATCCGTATTTCCGGTGGATTGGTTGATCCTTCCCACGGTGTTGAAAAAATTGTTCTGGCTGATGGAACATCCATTGCGGTCGCTGCAGTAGTTTCTTGTCCGATCTCGACAGATGGCGATGATACCATCGTGGTACCAGCAGACAAGTTTATTGCTGTTGTTAATGCTAAAGGTGGTGATGATACCATCACAGGTGGTGATGTTATTGCCGTAGTTAACGGTGGCTCAGGTAATGACACAATTACAACTGGCTCCAAAGACGATGTCCTCTCCGGCGGTTCTGACAACGACACCATTAACGCTGGCGGCGGCAACGATACCATCACTGGTGGCACTGGTGATGATATCCTTACAGGTGGAACCGGCGGTGATACATATATCTTCAATATTGGTGACGGAAACGACACTATCCATGAAGGTGCTTGTGATGGCAGTTGCAAAGACGTCGATATCATCAAAATTGGCGTTGGCGTAACAGCTGATGACCTTATCTTCAGTGCTGATGGCGACGATTTGATCATCGGCATCAAAGATCACGATGACGATTCTATCCGCATTTCCGGTGGATTGGTTGATCCTTCCCACGGTGTTGAAAAAATCGTTCTGGCTGATGGAACATCCATTGCAGTCGCTGCTGTAGTTTCCTGTCAAACACTTACTGATAATGATGACACCATTGTGGTACCTGCTGATAAGTACTTAGCTGTTGTTAACGCGAAAGGCGGTAACGACACGATTACTACAGGTGACACCACCGCGACCATTAACGGCGGTTCAGGAAATGACACCATCACAACCGGTGCGAAAGCAGACAGCCTCTCTGGCGGTGAAGGCGACGATACCATTAATGCCGGTGGCGGAAATGACACCATCACAGGCGGAATCGGTAACGATACGCTCACAGGCGGTTCTGGTAGCGATACCTACATCTTCAATATCGGAGATGGTCATGACACGATTGTTGAAGCGTCAGTTGATCCTGCGGGTAAGTGCCTTGATACGTTGAAGTTGGGTTCTGGAATTGCAATTGAAGATCTGCGTTACTCATCTGATGGCGATGATCTTATCATTAACTTCAGAGGTAACGAGACAGACTCTATCAGAATTGTTGGAGCTCAGTCAGGAAAGTCTGCAGGAATTGAATCAATTTGCTTTGCAGATGGAACTAAGCTTGAAATATCCTCAGCATTGTCCATTGTGGAACTTACCAAGGGCATAGACTTCCATGTCGCTTCCCCAACTGGAAAAACAACCATTATTAATGGGTATGACGGTATGGACACCATTATGGTCATGGGGGCCGACCCTGTGATTGTTGATGGAGGTGCTGGAGATGATCGCATTTCTCTGGGTACAGGCGGAGCCACAGTGTACGGTGGGGCTGGACATGACATGATCTCTGCAACAATAGCAAAAACCACATTTGTTGGTGGCACTGGAAACGATACGATGCTTGGAAGCCATCGTGGAGATACTTATATCTTCAATAAAGGCGATGGAATAGATATGGTTCAAGATAATGTCACATTGTCTTGTGTTGTAAATGAAGAGGCTGACACTCTTAAGTTTGGAAAAGGAATCACCAAAAAAGATGTTTCTTTCTTCATGCAAGGACAAAACTTGGTTGTTTCTTATGGTGAAAGTGATCAAGTAACAATTGCAGGTCAGGCTAGTGCCAAGAATGCAATTGAAAACATTCAATTGGCATCTGGAAGCTCTCTTTCTTCAGCAGAGATAAACCAGATTGTTGCTGACTTATCTAACTATGCATCAGAACATGGTCTTGACTTTACATCTGTTGAGGATGTGAAGAATAGTCAAGAACTTATGAGTATTGTCACTGCTGCTTGGGATAACTAATACGATAGCTCGCCATACTGTTTTATAGCAGTATGGCGGGCTTTTTTTGTTAATTAGAGAGAAATACGTGCAAACTGTGTCTTATTCGAAAAAAGCTGTACTCGTTCTACTACTCGGAATTCTCTTTATGACTTTGTCTAGAGTGACAGAGTGTTATTGTGAAATAATCTCTCTAGATACATTAGAAAAGCAAGCAATAGAGCATTCTCCAGACCTTGATAAGTATACCACAGAGACTAAACTTCAACAGGAGCGGTTAGAAGAGCAGCAGTATGATTTTTACCCCACTCTACGCGCGCAAGGTAACACTGAATACTCTTCTGATTTAAGTAATGGGTGGGGCTCGGTCGTTTCAGTAGGTGATGTTGTTCAGTCTACTGGAACAAAGTATCAAAATTCGATGTCGGTACGCGCAAATTATGTTCTTTACGATTTTGGAATTCGATTTCAAAAGGAACTTGCATTAAAAAAAGCAATTCTTGCTTCTAAATCGACCGCGTTGGCAGAAAAACTAAAGCTTCGGTTGAATGTTTTGCAAACATATTCGGCGGCAATGGCGCTTTCCCAACAAGTCCGGAATCTACAAAAAATTGTTCAATACTCCGAAGAGTTAAAGCTTATTTGTGACCGTCTATTTACTGCAGGTAAGAAGGGACCTATTGATGCGGCAAGACAGTATGCAGAACTAAAAAGAAAAGAGAACGAGCTTTCTTTGTGTGAATTTGAGTTTAATAAGAAGCTTGAAGAACTTAATTTTTATACAGGTTCTTCCTTACAAGGTAATGTTCAATTTTCCAAACTTCCAAGGCCGGATCTTACCGATTTTTTATTTGATATTGATAAACATCCCGGCGTGGAACGATATTCAAACGAACTTTCCAGCCAGCAAGCAGAAACAGCGGCATCTGAAGGTGAATATTTTCCAAAGGTATCCTTGTACGGCTCTTACCTACTATATGGCTCCAATAGTAAGGATATGGTGAAAGCGTATGAAGACGTATCTGAGTCAAATTTCAAGGTCGGTGTTTCATTGGTGATTCCTTTATCGGATGCATTACGTAATAGACATAAGGTGCAGCAATCTGAACTTGCTGAGCAACGCATCCGTGCTGAAAAACGTAAATTAAAAGAACAGCTGCAAACAGAACTGAATATCAGTCAGCGACAGTATAAGTATTTGATAAATGATCAAAAGCAAAAACGTGAGATGGTAAACATTCTCGAAAAAGAACTTAATATGCTCAACCGCTTGAAAAAAGCTAAAGAAATAGATGCCGAAACTGCAATTCGTCGCAGTATTGTATTACTAGAACAGAAAACAGCTCTCGACAAAAGTGTTATAGAGTTATCGCATGAATTGTTGCGCTTGCAGTACCAGATGGAGGCAACAAAGCATGAATAGTGGCTTAGTATCGCTTGAGGTTGTTGCACGTATAAATAAAGTGCGAATAGATGTCCCCAACATTGTTCGCGAGCATTGTATATCATCCGATGACATTTCTAGTGAAGAGCTTGTCCGGATAGCTAAGCGTCTTGGTTTACGCGCAAAAAAGAAAAATATTACGTTGGATCAATGTCATAAAAAATATCCATATCCTATTATTGCTCAAGCAAGTGATGATACTTTCTTTGTTGTGCTGGGATATAAGGAAGAGGAACAAACTGTCCTTGTATACATTCCTGCAGAAGGCGCAACCCGTTCTATTTCCATGGAGGAATACCGCCAACTGACAACGGATCGTCACATTATCCTTAGCCATAGATGGTTGTCAGAGTCTGTCAGATTTGGATTGGGATGGTTTTTTAAAGAAGTTTTCAATGCAAAAGGTATCATGGCAGAAATCCTGCTGGCCTCATTTGTTGTTCAACTTTTCGGTCTAGTAACACCACTGTTTACACAAGTTATTCTTGATAAGGTACTCGTTCATCGGGCGATGACGACTCTTAAAATTCTTGCGATTGGCTTTATTGTAATTGCAGTATTTGAGTACGTTTTGAACCTTGCACGAAATTATCTTTTTACTCATACAGCAAACAAGATGGATGCAAAGTTGGGGGCACAACTGTTCCGCCATTTGCTTTCGTTGCCTTGTCCTTATTTTGAATCCAGGCGAGTCGGGGACACAATTGCTCGTGTTCGGGAACTGGAAAATATCCGCAACTTTGTTACCAACAAAACAGTATCAGTTATAATCGACCTCATTTTTTCAGTCGTGTTTGTTGTCGTTATGCTTATGTACAGCATGAAACTGACATTTATTGTTTTGGGATTTGTGGCTGCTATTGGCCTTCTTTATATATGTATTACTCCTGAACTTCGAAGAAGGTTGAATACTAAATTTGAAATGGGTGCTAAGTCTAACTCTTACCTTGTTGAGTCGGTAACTGGGATCCAGACGGTAAAATCATTGGCCATTGAGGGAAGTATTCAGCGAAAATGGGAGGACCATCTTGGTCGTTATGTTCATTCAAACTTTAAAATGACCAACATGAGCAATATCACTCGAGGGACTGCCGGTTTCCTGCAAAAGATGATGACAATTTCAATTCTTTATTTAGGAGTCCGGTTAGTACTTAATAATGATTTAACTATTGGCCAGCTCATTGCCTTTAATATGCTTTCCGGACAGTTTGCAGGGCCGGTGCTGCGATTAATCGGTGTTTGGAGCGAGCTTCAGCAGACACTTATTTCTGTAGAAAAGTTGTCTGACATTTTGAATCACCCATCTGAAATACAGAGTGAAAACGCGATCGTGCTGAATAAGCTGGAAGGTAATGTAGTTTTCGATAAAGTTCAGTTCAGATATGCACCAGATTCACCGATGGTTCTTAATGGAATCAATTTTACAATTCCTGCGGGAGCATGTGTCGGTATTGTTGGTAGAAGCGGAAGCGGTAAGAGCACTGTGTCAAAGTTAATTCAACGACTATACATGCCTTCCTCCGGTAGTGTGCGGATTGATGATGTTGATATTAATCACGTAAGTCCAATATGGCTTAGAAGTAATATCGGCGTAGTACTTCAAGAAAACTATCTATTCAGTGGTACGATTAAAGACAATATTGTGATGGGTGCACCTAATGCTTCCATGGATCTGGTACTTCATGTAGCCAAGATTACAGGTGTTCACGACTTTGTATCGCGAATGCCTAAAGGATATGACTCCGAAGTGGGGGAGCGAGGCGAAGGGCTTTCCGGTGGACAACGCCAGCGCATAGCAATCGCCCGTGCGCTCATCACTGACCCTCGTATTTTAATCTTCGATGAAGCTACTTCTGCCCTTGATATTGAGTCAGAGCTTATTATCCGTAGAAACCTGCATCATATTGCCAACGGCAGAACAATGTTCATTATTGCTCACAAAATTTCTATCGTAAAAAATTGTACTGTAATTTTAGCCATGGATAATGGGGAACTGGTTGAGGTTGGTACTCATGACGAACTCATGCGCATTCCTAATGGCTACTACAAGAAACTGTATACCTTGCAGGAGTGCACAGATTGAGGTTCCTAAAAATTTTGTCACGAGATGACAGCCACTATTTCAAACCAATCTTAACTGAAATTGAAGAGACACCGCCAAATCCGCTGGGGTCACTAGTTCTTTGGGTTATCATCACAGTCATTTTTGTAAGTATTATTTGGCTTACGTTTGGTGAAACGGAAATTGTTGTTTCCGGACAAGGCAAGTTTATTCCTTCTGGAAAAGTTAAGGTTGTACAGCCGTTGGAAACCGGAGTTATCCGCAAAATTTTGTGCGACCGTGGTGATGAAGTATCTAAGGGGCAATTGCTAGTTGAGATCGATCCTTCCGCAACTGACCCGGCGATAGAATCTTTGCGGGAGGAGCTTAAGACATATGGAATAACTATCATGCGTCTTGAGTCACTTATCTCAGGCCGTCCTTTTGTCCCTGATGAAGAAGCCTTCGGCAAAGCGTGCATTCAGGTCCAGCGCGACATCTACACGTCATTACGTAATGGACATCAGAAACAAATTGCAGCAAAGAATGATGAACTGCATAAATCAAACCAGCAGCTTAAAGCGCTATCGTTAGAAAAAGAAGGGTACGAGGACTTGCTGTTAACCTACGAAGAACAAAAGCAGCGCCTTGATCCGATAGTAGATATTATTCCTCGCAATGAGTACAATGAGTTACTGCGGAAGATTCTGCAAAATGAAATTGCGTCGAACAATGTAAGCGCAAAAATAAAAGAAGTCAGAACGCATATCGAACTGCTTCAGCATCAAAAAGAAGCATTGCAGTATGATTTTACAAACAAGTTAAGTGAGGAGCTTGCAAATTCGTCCATGAAGCTTGCTTCAACAAAGGCTCGCTTAGATCGAATTTCTTTTTCTAACAAAAAACAAAACATAGCTTCTCCTGTTACCGGTACGATCAATGAAGTTTTCATTACTACAGAAGGCGGTGTTGTTACCCCAGCTGAAAAACTAATTTCGATTGTCCCTAAGAATAGTCCTTTGGTTGTGGAAACCAAGGTGTTGAACAAGGATGTCGGTTTTATAGAAAAAGACATGCCCGTCACTATTAAAGTTAATGCTTTTACATATCAACGGTATGGAACTCTTGAAGGAACTGTGAGCCAGATTTCCAAAGACAGTATTAAAGATGAAAAGCTTGGCGATATCTACAAAGTTTATGTCTCTGTCAAAGACCCTCGCCTGAAGGTTGAAGGTGAGATGGTACCTATGAGTTCAGGTATGACTGTACTTGCTGAAATCAATGTCGGTACAAGACGACTTATTGAGTTCTTTATTTACCCTCTTATTAAATATCTGGATGAGGGCTTAAGCGTTCAATAGTTATTTAGGTTATATTCAAAAGCCCTTCTGAAAATAGCTGAAGGGCTTTTGGTATTATGATTCCCAAAATAAACTGGTTAATAAGATTTATAGATCAGATAACTTGAATTGATACTTATCCCATTATCTTTATGAGGGATGGAAACCAGTTACTGGTAGAAGTTGTCATACAAAGTGATTGCATGATGTTTTTAACGGTTGACCTTCCCCTTTCAGCAGAATTTTTAGTTATCATCACTGAAAACTTTAATTTTGAACTGTCAGCTTGACGGGTAAAATTACGGGGAGCGATTGGCACTAGACGTCACAATATTTTTTATAGCAATTTACTAGCATTTTTTAGGCAGGATAAAAGAAAGGCACTTACGTGTTTTTACGTAAGTGCCTTTAATTACATGGTACCGAGAGGGAGACTTGAACTCCCACAGCTGTAAAGCCGGCGGATTTTGAATCCGTATTTTTCACTTTCCCATTGTTTACTTTTTCTTCCCGTGCTTCCTTGAAAAGTCCTTTAAAATCAGTACTTGAATAGTTTTTGAGTGCCCAAAGTTTCCCGTAGCGACCTTGGCTGTACACGCAAAAAGTTGTACAGGAGTTGTACAAAAGTTGTACAATGGTTGTACAGGAGGAAGTGATGGCTGCTCAAAAATGGATGAAGACGAAGTACCCTGGCGTGAGGTATCGCGAGCATCAATCTCGTCTGCATGGTCGGCAGAAGGATAGATATTACACTATTACCTATAAGCTGAATGGCAAAACTAAAACAGAAGCTGTTGGATGGGCCTCAGAAGGTGTGAAGCCAGCAGATGTATCTGACTTATTAAACCAACTTAAGCGAAATCATCGTGAAAAGACTGGCTTCCAAACGCTTGCTGAAAAACGTGAGCTTGCGGAGGTAGCTGAACGAAAAGAGAAAGAGGCGTATTGTTTGGCAGAGCAGGATAAGATGACTTTAGTCAATGTCTGGGAACAGCATTACTTTACTCAAGCTCAACATAACAAAGCAGAAAAATCCTGGAAGCGTGAAGAGAGTCTTTTTCGAATTTGGATCACTCCTTTATTGGGGCATAAGGTCTTTTCTGAGATTGGAGTACAAGATTTAGAAACACTTAAATCTGCGATGATAGCAAAAGGTGCAAGTTTGCGTTCTGTAGAGTATGCGTTAGCTGTTATCCGCCAAATGTTTAACGTGATGATTTCGTATGATTTATATCATGGGGATAATCCCGTTTCTCGCGTCAAAAAGCCTAAAGAAGATAACCGACGTACTCGATTTTTGAATGAAAAAGAAGCCAAAGAGCTTCTTGATCGGGCGAAGGCTAGGAACATTGTACTGTATCGCATGATGCTTCTTTCCCTTTATACAGGACTTAGAGCAGGTGAGATTCTAAAGCTCACATGGGAAGATGTGGATTTTGCTAACGAGATGCTTTCTATCCGAGATACAAAAAGTGGCAAGAACCGCCATGTATACATGACCAAGTTGTTGTTTAGTGAGTTGAAGTTGCAACAAGACGTCAAAAGTGATTATTCAGAAGAGCGACTTGTTTTTATAGGACGTTTTGGTGGTCCTATGAATGAAGTATCACGTTTGTTTAAAGAGCTAGTAGATGATCTGAGGTTGAATGAGAATGTTGAGGATTCTAGACAACGAGTTGTTTTCCATACGCTTCGTCATACATTTGCAAGTTGGCTTGTGCAGAGAGGTACTCCTTTATATACAGTTGCGTCATTAATGGGGCATTCAACTATTGCAATGACGGAACGGTATGCTCATTTAGCACCAGATGGATTAAGAGAAGCAGTGAAGGTTTTGGAAGAATGACTTAGCAATGAGAAATTTTTTGCTGAATTAACGGTTTGACATGCTGCTTTTTGTTTTTAACTCTCTCTTTTTTTTAAAGGAGGGAGAAAATGCGTAACAAGAAAAGCTATTTTGAATATCAAGAGAGTAATAAAGCTACTGGCGCGATAGATAAATATCTTGAACAAACGTTCTGGAGATTTGAGTATACCACTAGACGTTTTATAAAAGATCGTTATGAATTTTTGAAATGTAATGCAGGACTACCGGAAGATTTTGAAGATCGAGATATGGTATCCGTGGTACAAAAAGATGTTGCAGGCATCATACTCACTGTTTTTGAGAAGAATAAGGAAGGGATTGATGGTGTTGTAGAAGGCTACCGTGATGCAGCAAGGAAGTATGTTGTTACAGAAGAAACTAACTTTGAAACAGCTCTATTTCGATTAACTAAATACAAAAAAATAGAAGAGCTTAGAGAAGCTGTCTTTGTAGAGACTCTCCGTGCGGCAGTAGCAGCTTTCCATAAAAGAAAATTTGGATTAAATCCAAAATACTCCTACAAGATACCCTTAGATTTGTTGGTAAAGCATAATTGTGAACGCGGAAAGTCTTTAAGGTTGTCTGACGGGGGTGAGGAGCTGTTTTATTATCCGGTAATCGAAAATGGAACTGAATCTAACTACATGAGTGCCTTAAGCTTTCTTCACACAGTAAGTGTTGAGTATGGATATTTTCCTTGGGCGATGCTTAATCCTTTACCGGTGGAGGGTGCTTATGGTTTGCAACAAGGGGATAACCTTTCAAGTTACATTGACTCAATCTCTGCAGAAACTTTTTTGAAGATCAATTCGCGTCAAGTTGATTTTATTGATGCGAATTTTAAAGGGCATGATGAAATACAATACTTTGAAGCTCATGTAGCTGGTTTCTTTTACTGTTATTTTAGTTCGCTTTCTGAATGTTTTAATTTGAAAAGTGAAGTGAAAAGTGCTTTAGCTGCTTATCAGAATTATAGAAAACGTCCGAAGCAAAATTGTTTTTATGGAGAGATTGATTCTGCAGACATACAAATCGTAATAGAGAAGAATCCGTCAATTAAGAATAGTGCTAAGCTTCCTCCACTTGTACGGAATACTATTACTGATTCTATAGTTTCTTACCAACGCTGGCATTCTCCCCATAAGTATTTATTGACTAATGAATCTATTGAGACAGTCCGTGCATTTACCTCTGGTAGAGAACAGCGTGCTTTTTTGTCCCGTTGTCTGGGGTTATGGATGTGGGATAAAGTTACTTTTGAAAAGTGGTCGTTGGGAAGAACGATGAATGAGTACCTCAATATTTATGAAAATGACAAAGCAGATGTTTCGATATTTGAGTTTCGAAGAGGGGTTGATAGCAAGCAGCTTAAACGTGACTTTAATTCTGCCGTGATGGGGATCGCAAATGTTAAAATAGGTTAACGGTATAACGTGTTGTTTTTTTTAAAACAATCAAAAAATAAAGTTTGTCCTCTCTTTTTTGCAAATTAATCCATAGCCTCCCTTCATAATTTGACGGGAGGTTTTTTTATGACAGTAGAACAGCTACTTCATGATGTTAAGGCGTTATGTCCAGTCGTCGTTACACGAAAAAAGGCGCAAGAGATTACAGGTGGGGCAGTTAAGGTTAAGACTTTGGCAAATAAAGACAGCTTAGGGTGTGGTCCTGCAGTAAGGGTGAAGATTTCTGGTGGCCGTGTAGCCTATCCACGAGGAGCCTTTATTGAATGGCTAGCTAAAGAATGGGAGGTTCAGCGTGCCTTATTCTAATGTTTTTTCACCTTGTTCCCCAGCAACTAGCTTGCCGAAAATACCTAGTGATTATGTTTATGGCTTGGCGAGTGAATTGGGAGTGAGCGCAGATTTGGTAGCAGTTCCAGTCCTTGCTGCAACAGCAACTTTGCTTATGGGGGGCACTTGCGAGGTGTCACCATCCTTTGTCGTAGGGTCGTCTCTTTATTTTGCAGCAGGAGCTCCTCCTAGTTCAGGGAAAACTCCTTGTTTAGAACGAGTAATGGCGCTTGCTACACAATCGCTAAAAAAAAATTACTTGCTTTCACCTGAAGAGGTTCAAGAGCGTATTAGTATTCGTGAAGTAGAAAGCGCAAGGCTGAAAGCTCTAGAGCGGGCAGCCGCTAAGGAAGAGGATGTGAATGCACGAGCATTATTGGCTCGCGAGCATTCTGAATTACAGGGGCGAATTAACCGGATTGTTATTCCTCAATCTCCTCTAATGGCACAATTTACTCCGTACTCTATAGTTAAGGAGCTAGTTGCTCGAGATGGCATAGGCTCGAATATAAATGCTGAGGGGGGCGTATTGGCTGAGCTTTACTCAGTGTCTCCTGAAAAAATAAGACCTCTTTTAAGTGCTTGGTCCTCTGAAGAAATTTCTGATGTGACAAAGAAACATGCGTTTTTTCATCCCAACCCTACATTTATTATGGGAATATTATGGCAAGATCAGCCGTTAATTAAATTACTTCGAGTGCCAAAATATCGTGAGAATGGGTTGGTTGCTCGCATTTTACCTTTGATCATTACGGATGCAAAATTTTCCCGGTATGGTTTTGTGTCTTCAGATTCCGAGAGGGAGTTAGGTTCACTTTTTAGTCGGATTTTATGTGCTTCTGTTGCTGCGAAGAGTAGCGGGGAAAGCTTAAAATTTACTTTGTCTGATGCTGCAGCAGATTGCTTTAGTCTGTTCCGGGTGTGTGTGGATAAACTTATAGAGCCAGGAAACTTATTTGAGGGTTTTAAAGACGTTGCTGGAAAATTAGATCTTCAAGCTATAAAACTTGCAATGGTTCTCCACGCGCTACGCTCTCCCTTGGCATCAGGAAGTCTTATTGAGCGAGATACAATGCATGGTGCTTGTAACTTAGCCCTTTATTTTGCAGAACAAATGATCAAAGTGCTCGGTACTGCCGAAGAAAACGCTGTGGTTGAAGAGTGTAAGCCATTAATAAAGTTGCTAATACAATGGGGGATGACGAATCCTTTAGGGACGGTTTTTAATGTTGGCCAGCTTAAGCGCCCAATAGGTTTTAGTAAGGCTAAGTGTGATAGGCTGTTATTTTGGTTGGCACAGCGTAAGGCTGTAAACCGTAGCGAGGCATGGTTGAATAAGCCGGATGGCAAGGCTGTTTTGATGGAGTGGTGGGAACCAATTGTTCCAGTCTTAAACTCTTTGGTTAATGAGTAGATGAAAAGGCGCCGTAAGGTGCCTTTTTTATAGTTGGAGTTCAAATGAGTAGCTTTTATTGGACGAAACCTGTTCCTAGGCCATTTTTTCTTCCAAATGGAGTAATTGGAAAATCGCAAGGCAAGACGAGTGTAGTTGAAAGCACGTGGCACTCGTTGGCAACCGTTGCTAAAGGTGTCTATATTGTAATGTGTTGCTTAGCTGGCGAAGAGTTACATGCGCATGTGCCTCAAGATGAACTGGCAATCAAGTCAGGATGTTCTCGAGCAAGTGTTGTTCGCGCCGTTAAAATACTGCAACAGGTTGGTCTTATAGAGACTTCAGGGCTAAGTGTGAATTTTTCCGGAGTGCGTTGCTATGAGTATAGACTTGCCAGAATGGAAGGGCAGAAGCAGATTAAGATAAACTCACTATTGATTGAAGGAGGGGCGTGGAGTCTATTATGCCATACTGCCCGGGCCTTGTTTCCGGTTA
This sequence comes from Halodesulfovibrio marinisediminis DSM 17456, assembly GCF_900129975.1. Classification (NCBI taxonomy): domain Bacteria; kingdom Pseudomonadati; phylum Thermodesulfobacteriota; class Desulfovibrionia; order Desulfovibrionales; family Desulfovibrionaceae; genus Halodesulfovibrio; species Halodesulfovibrio marinisediminis. Next base: position 494,128 of record NZ_FSRG01000006.1, on the reverse strand, counting down.
TGAAATTTTTTGAAGTACCCAAGGTGCCTGGGGTGTTTTTTCAAAAAGATCGCTTGATACTTGGACCTGGGTCTCCATATGAACTTTATAGGTATACGTTTTGTCAGGCAGCGCCTCAAGTTTTATGCACTTTTGCTGGAATGGGAGTACGCAGCTTTCAAAAGGCGTTACGTCAGCTTTGTGAATTAAAAGTTGTTCTTCCTGTTGAGAAGATGCCTGGCTGTTGGGGGATTCCGGTGGATGAGATTGCAGTTTTCTCACCAGATAAACTGAATGCATCGATACGGTCTAAAAGGAAGTTCTGAGGCGTTGATAGGTGAGGGAAACCTCGCCTTTTGTTATTTGAAATCTTATCGTTATTATTGACGCAAATTATAGCTCTATCGATAGGATTGAGGCAAAAAAATGACTTTCGACAACGGCTGAAGAATACTCCTGCAAGAACTTTATGGGCTTAAGTTAACTTGTTAGTCTCCTTCCCTATTGCTCCATTCAGTTGAGTATTCGTGCTTGTTGTAATACTAACTTGCTACGCGGAGCTAATGTCTTGCTCTTGTCTCAAAAAGAACAGAGTTCTATATCTATCTGCTGCCTCTGATGATTGAATATAATTTCATAAGTAATGAGCGAATGTCTCAAAAGAATAGGATATAAATATGGACCATAGTGTTCACAATAAATTGATTTCGTTTATCTGGAACATTGCTGATGATTGTTTGCGTGATGTGTATGTGCGCGGCAAGTACCGTGATGTTATTTTGCCAATGGTTGTATTGCGTCGTTTAGATAGCTTGCTTGAGCCAACCAAGGATGCGGTACTTAAAGAGGTTAAGTTCCAAAAAGACGAAATGAATGCCACAGAGCTTGATGATGAGCCATTAAAAGAGGCATCTGGTTATGTGTTTTATAATACCTCCAAATGGACACTCAAGAGCCTGTTTAACACGGCGACCAACAATCAACAGATATTGTTAGCCAACTTTGAAGAATATTTGTTGGGGTTTAGTGACAATGTTAAAGAAATTATTGAATGCTTCAATTTGAATGCGCAAGTCCGTCATATGGCATCCAAACAGGTTCTATTGGATGTCGTTGAAAAATTTGTTTCTCCATATATTAATCTTACCCCAAAACTCATTAAAGATCCTGACGGTAATAAGCTGCCAGCACTTTCAAACTTGGGCATGGGTTATGTGTTTGAAGAGTTGATTCGGAAATTTAACGAAGAAAACAACGAAGAAGCTGGTGAGCATTTTACACCAAGAGAGGTGATCGAATTGATGACGCATTTGGTCTTTGATCCTGTCAAGGATGATTTGCCAAATGTATTGACGGTATACGACCCTGCCTGTGGTAGTGGCGGTATGTTGACTGAGTCACAAAAGTTCATCGATGAAAAATATCCAAGCTTGAAAATTCATCGGGATATTTATTTGTATGGTAAAGAAATCAACGATGAAACCTACGCAATTTGTAAGTCAGATATGATGATCAAAGGTAATAACCCTGAGAACATCAAGGTTGGTTCAACATTGTCTACAGACGAGTTTGCCTCTCAGCGTTTTGACTTTATGCTATCTAATCCACCATACGGAAAAAGCTGGACGTCCGAACAAAAGCACATCAAAGATGGAGCAGAGGTCATAGATCCTCGTTTTAAGGTTGTACTGAAAGATTATTGGGGAAATGAGGTTAGTGTTGATGCTATGCCTCGTTCCAGTGATGGGCAGTTACTATTTTTGATGGAAATGGTCAGCAAAATGAAATCACCAGAGGTGAGCTCTCTTGGTAGCAGGGTCGCTTCTGTTCACAATGGTTCAAGTCTCTTTACTGGTGATGCTGGTGGTGGGGAAAGTAATATCCGTCGGTACATTATTGAACAAGATATGTTGGAGGCGGTTGTTCAGTTGCCAAATAATCTCTTCTATAACACCGGCATTACCACCTACATATGGATTTTGAATAATAACAAGCCATCAACTCGCAAAGGCAAGATTCAACTTATTGATGCGAGCTTACTTTTCCGTAAGTTACGAAAAAATCTTGGTAACAAGAATTGTGAGCTTGCACCAAAGCATATTAACGAAATTACACAAACATATTTGGACAATGCACCCATCGAACGTGTGGTAGATGCAAATAAAGATCCTGTAGGGATTGCTAGCCAGGTGTTAAAAAATGAGGAATTTGGCTACTACAAAGTTGCGATAGAGCGCCCGGATCGTCGTAAGGCAAAGTTTTCTATGGGTGCTATTCAACTTTTGCGTTTTGATAAACAGTTACTTGAACCAATGAAATATATGTATGCTGAGCATGGTGATAAGGTTTATGAAAAGGATGGGTTGAAATTAATTGAAAAAGATACGTTAGCTTGGTGTGAAGATAATGGCATTACTCTCAAGGCCAAGGCTAAGTCGAAGTTGCTTGATGTTAAGCATTGGTTGTCGCTAAGGGCCTTATATGAAACGGCAGAGTTGCTGATGCAAAATATCGGTCAAGAAGAATTCAGTGACTTTAACGTGTTCAAAGCTTCTGTTGAAGCAGAGCTTAAGTCTCGTAAAATAAAACTGTCAGCTACCGAAAAAAACTCGTTGTTGAATTCTGTCAGTTGGTACGATGAAACAGCAGCTAAGGTTATTAAAAAAGTAGTTAAGTTAAGTAACGATAAGTTGAATAAGTTACTTGACTGTTACGGGTGCAATCTAGAGGAATTACCGGATTTTGGTTACTACCCGACAGGCAAAAAAGATGAATTCATCACCTATGAAACTAGCGCTGCTTTGCGCGATACAGAATCAATTCCACTGCAACAGACCATCTATCAATATTTTTTGGATGAAGTAAAAAAATATGTGAAAGAGGCTTGGATTAACCTTGATTCTGTCAAAATTGGTTATGAAATTAACTTTAATAAGCATTTCTACCGCCATAGGCCGCTTCGCTCTTTAGTAGAAGTTGCAACTGATATAATTAGCCTTGAACAAAAAGCAGAAGGGTTGATAGCCCAAATACTGGGTTTCGATGTTAACCTCGGGCAAGGCTAGGGGGGATAAAACCATGGTTGTTGCAAGAGTGTCAGAATATGATTCTTATATAGAGTCAGGAATAACACAAATAGGTTTAATTCCATCTCATTGGTGTGTGAAAAAACTCAAATTCTGTGCATCGATAAATAGTCAATCTCTTCCGGAGAATACTGGTGCAAGTTATCGCATTAAATATGTAGATATTGGCAGCGTTAGTTTTGAGAATGGGATAGAAAAAATAGAAGAATTTTTATTTGGTGATTCGCCTTCAAGAGCAAGAAGGCTTGCTGAGCCTGGTGATACGGTAGTGTCGACAGTCAGGACTTACTTGAAAGCAATTGCTTTTATTAATGAAAAATTATCAAGATATGTATATTCTACAGGGTTTGCGGTTGTTTCACCAAAGGCTTTTGGAAATCCAGCCTATTTGACAAACTTTATTAAGAGTAACGCCTTTACTGATCAGGTTGATACCGTTGCGAAAGGTATGAGCTATCCTGCCATAAACTCAAATGAGTTGTCTAATTTGTATATTGTTGAGCCCACTGAAATAGAACAAACTCAAATAACGAATTTTCTTGCTAGAAAAACAGCGCAAATAGATGAAGCTATTGCCATCAAAGAACGACAGGTCGCATTGCTTAATGAGCGTAAACAAACCATTATTCAAAAAGCAATCACTCAAGGGCTAGATCCTGATGTACCTATGAGAGATTCAGGGATAGATTGGATTGGTGAGATTCCAGAACATTGGGACACTATACGACTAAAGTACATTTTAGAAGAACGTAATGAGCGTTCAAAGACAGGAGAAGAGCCTCTTTTAATGGTTAGTCAGATCTATGGGCTAGTCGTTAGGTCCGAGTACCATGATAAGGCAGAAGTTGCTGTAAGTAGCGTTGGTAATAAGATTGTCTATAAAAATGACTTAGTCTTTAACAAGCTTAAAGCGCATCTCGGAGTTTTCTTTAAAAGTAGTATTAACTTCAAGGGGCTGGTTAGTCCTGATTATGCTGTTTACAAGCCTAAAGCCTATGTCGAAAATTTGAAGTTGCTAGAACTTTTGTTCAGGAACCCCAAATATATTCAGCAGTTTGTTGTTCGTGCTACTGGTATTGTAGAAGGTTTAATTCGTCTTTATTCAGATGAGCTGTTTGATATACCTGTTCCTGTAGCTCCAGTGGAAGAACAGAGAGAAATACTCAACTTTGTTTCCAATGAATCTAAACGGATTGATGAGGTTGTTGATATTCAGCGTTCTCAGATTGCATTATTAAAAGAGTATAAAACTACTCTTATTAACAGTGTCATTACTGGAAAATTTAGAATTACCCCAGAAATGGCTGAATTGTAGGTTTGGAGAAAGTATGTTCATGGTTAATTGTCAACCTAGTCGGATACTTCGGTTAAAACAAAACTCTTTAGTGATTTGGGGGGACTGAACGTAAGCATCTTCAAGAATGGTTGGTCTATCAACTTGATGCGTTCGGTGAAGAATTGTTGAGTATTCAAAAGTTGATGATAGCCGTGAACGTCTAGACCTGCTGGTGCGGGATAAGTAAGGCATCCTGGTTATTATCGAAAACAAGCTGGACGAGAGTGGCCGTGATGTTGTTTGGCAAGCTCCTAACTATTCGTCTTATAGTGCTAGTCTAACTAAAGGGCAGGTGGTTGAAATTTATCAACAGTATTTTGATTGGTATGAGTTTGCTGCATGTGAGTCTGGCTTAGTACTTAATTTTAATAGTGCTCTAGCTCGTGCTGCAACGCGTATTTGTGAGTTTCTTGATGCTCTTGATTTGGGTGAAGTAAAGCTTAATCTTGGCAATAGCCAACGCTCGCTGCTGGTTCGGGACTAAGCGGCTTTTCTTATGGTTTGATATTTCCACGAAAGGAGTTGCGTGTCAAACTTTAGGTTAGTCGTGCTGTGACTGAAGATAATAAATTTTTCTTTGATTACCAAGTTGGAATGAAGGACGAGATTGAGCGTACTTTTGGTGAGAGTTTGGAATGGCTGCGTTTAGATAATAAAAAATCTTCGCGTATCAAATTTTTTTATAAAATTTAGGTTGTTAATAGAGATGCACGGCAGCAGACAATAGCCTGGCTTTTAGGGTACATGAGCAAGTTAGAGAAGGCCCTGAAAGCTTTATTACAAAAAGCTTCAGGTGCTTTGAAGCAACAGAATTTTGAATAAGGATTTTGTGGGAATGACAAGTCAAACGAACGAGCAGGCACTTGAATCAGCCATAGAAAAATATTTGGTTGGTATAAGTAGCGAAGAAAGAAGAGCTGGAGTATCCGCCCAAGGAGATGGTGCCGGATTCCATTTTGGTTTGCCTACAGACTTTAATATGCAATATGCGTTAGATGAGCGGTTCTTTTGGCAATTCTTGGAAAAGACACAAGAGCGAGAGCTTGTCAAACTTAAGAAAAATAATCCAACAGATTGGCAAAGAAAGCTGCTTGAGCGTTACGACCGTCTGATCAAAAAGCATGGTGTCTTGTATTTGTTGAAGAAAGGACTCAGCGTTGACAATGCACATTTCAATTTGATGTATCCTGCGCCGCTGGCTAGCAGTAGTGATAAGGTAAAGCAAAATTTTGCTGCTAATTTATTCAGTTGCACACGCCAAGTTCGATACTCATTGGTAAATCCGCTTCAAGAAATGGATATGGCATTGTTTATCAATGGTATCCCACTTGTTACACTAGAACTAAAGAACGCATGGACTGGTCAAACTGCGCGCTATCATGGTCAGAAGCAGTATAGGAATGATCGAGATTTTTGTCAGCCCTTACTGACTTTTGGCCGTTGTCTCGTTCACATGGCAGTGGACACTGATGAAGTGTACATGACGACTAAGTTGGCAGGGAGAGGCACATTTTTCTTGCCTTTCAACAAGGGCAATAAGTTAGGTCAAGGTAATCCGGTTAACCCAGAAGGTCACAAGACTGCTTATTTATGGGAAGATATTTTCACTAGGGAGAGTATTGCAAATATAATCCAACACTTTGTTCGATTGGATGGAGCGAGCAATACTCCCTTGAATAAGCGGACACTATTTTTCCCTCGGTATCATCAATTGGATGTTGTTCGTAAATTAGTTAGTCATGCATCAGAACATGGCGTCGGGCAAACGTATTTGATTCAGCATTCTGCGGGATCAGGTAAATCGAACTCGATTACTTGGGCTGCCTATCAGCTTATTGAAACCTATCCAGCTTCGATTGGAGTAGCAAGGGGACGTAGCCTGGAGCAACCATTGTTTGATTCTGTTATCGTGGTTACAGACCGTCGATTACTGGATAAGCAACTAAGAGATAACATCAAAGAGTTTTCTGAAGTAAAAAATATTATTGCACCAGCGCATAAGTCTTCAGATCTAAAGCTGGCTCTTGAGAATGGTAAGAAGATCATCATAACTACCATTCAGAAGTTTCCATTCATAATTGATGGCATTGCCGATTTAAGTGACAAGCGCTTCGCTGTGATTATCGATGAAGCGCACAGCTCACAGTCCGGATCAGCTCATGATAATATGAACCGAGCTATGGGGAAGTCCGAGGCGGAAGAAGCAGAGGATGCTCAAGACAAGATTCTTCAGGCTATGAAGTCACGTAAAATGCGTGGCAATGCCTCGTATCTTGCATTCACAGCAACACCTAAGAACAGTACGTTGGAGAAGTTCGGTCAACGTCAAGAAGACGGTTCATTTAAGCCGTTTCATCTATATTCCATGAAACAGGCTATCGAAGAAGGTTTTATTTTGGATGTATTGGCTAATTACACTACATACAAAAGTTATTACGAGATTGAAAAATCCATAGCAGACAATCCAGAATTTGATACCAAGAAAGCCCAGAAAAAGCTTCGTGCCTATGTAGAGCGAAGTCAGCAGACTATTGATACCAAAGCGGAGATTATGCTTGAGCATTTTATTCCCAAAGTGGTTAACGCTAAAAAACTTAAGGGCAAGGGCAAAGGAATGGTTGTTACTCAAAATATTGAGACAGCGATTCGTTATTTTAGGGCCATCAATCGGATATTGGAAGAACAAGGGAGGCCATTTAAAGTTTTGATTGCTTTTTCAGGCACAAAGGTAGTGGATGGGATTGAATACTCAGAGGCGGATGTTAACGGGTTCGCGGAAACGGATACAAAAGATAGGTTTGATACAGATGAGTATCGCTTACTTGTTGTAGCAAATAAGTATCTGACGGGGTTTGATCAGCCGAAACTATGCGCTATGTACGTTGATAAGAAGCTCTCAAGTGTTCTATGCGTACAAACCCTTTCTCGCTTGAATCGAAGTGCATTACTGTTAGGTAAGAAAACAGAAGACTTATTTGTATTAGACTTCTTTAATACAGTAGAGGATGTTCAGGCAGCTTTTAACCCCTTTTATACAGCGACATCATTGTCTCGAGCAACGGATGTCAATGTGCTGCATGAGTTGAAGAATGAAATGGATGACGTGGGCGTTTATGAGTGGCACGAGGTCGAAGACTTTGTGGCTAGATTCTTTGACAATGATGATGCTCAGACCCTTAGCCCAATTATCGATCAAGCAGCCAGTCGTTTTGAAAGCGAACTAGAACTCGAAAATGATGCTAAAATTGATTTTAAAATTAAAGCAAAACAGTTTGTTAAAATATATGGGCAGATGGCTTCGATCATGCCTTATGAAATTGTTGCTTGGGAAAAGTTATTTTGGTTCTTGAAATTCCTGATTCCAAAGTTGAAAGTAAAAGACCCTGACGCTGAGGCCTTTGATGAGTTGCTTGAGTCTGTAGATTTAAGCTCTTACGGACTTAAAAGGGTTAGGCTTAACCATATCATTAAGCTGGATGACTCTGATTCTGAATTGGATCCTCAGAATCCGAATCCGCGAGGAGTGCATGACGGGGAAAAGGAGACTGATCCGTTAGACGAAATCATACGGGCGTTTAATGAACGTTGGTTTCAAGGATGGAGTGCTACTCCCGAAGAGCAAAAGGTTAAGTTTGTAAATATTGCAGAAAGTATAAAGCTGCACCCGGATTTTGAGGCAAAATATAAAAATAACCTTGATCCGCATAATAGAGATCTTGCTTTTGAAAAAATTTTAAAGGAAATCATGCTGCAACGACGCAAAGAAGAATTGGAATTATATAAGCTTTTTGCAAGTGATTCCGCGTTTAAATCGTCATGGACGCAAAGCATGCAGCGTATGGTAGGATAGTATAAAAGGTAAGGCTTATGAAGAGTTAGGTGCTTGCTTTTTTGCACAAATAATAGAGTGAAAAGTCTGATGGTTGGGGGATGCGGTGAATTGTGAGTTTTTTATCATATTGGGTCTTCTGAACCGCTAGTTTTAAAAATAGAATTAGTTTTTTCTTCTAAGGTAAATTTACGAAGGCACCAACTTGGTGCCTTTTTTATATCAACTCACTTTTGCCTTGGGTTGGACTGGGGTATGTCTTGAAATAATAAATAGAAGTGTGTACTCACTTCGGTATGTTTTTTTAAGGAGATTTATGGTGCTAAGTGATGTTGATATTATAAAAAATTTAGGTGAGCGCATAGGGATTTACCCTTTTTGTGAAGATAATGTGAAAGGGGCATCTTATAATTTGACGGCTAGTAAATTTGCATGGAGAGATGATGAGTTAGTTCATCCAACTGAAGATAATAAAATTATTCTTGAGCCGAGCAGCACTACTTTAGTTATGACAGAAGAGGCCGTATGGGTTGATAGTTCATTAGCAGGAACCTATCATTCTAAAGTTCGGCTTGTGTCCAAGGGGTTAGGCCATATCAGTACAACGCTTGACCCTAATTGGGTTGGTCCTTCTTTAATCTCTGTCCATAATTATAGCGAGGATGCATATCATCTTTCGGTGGGAGCATCTTTTGTTACTCTTATTTTTGATAATTTGCTAACACCGTCAACAAAAGCGAGCACTAATACTCCTGGGCGTGCAGGATTAGTTCGAGAGCATAGTGACGAATTTGAAGAATGGCTAGAGGACCGAAATGAAAAAGAAAAAATATTAACAAAATTGAAAGGTTCTTCTACTTATAAGGACGCAAAGCAAAAGATTACTTCTCCTTGGAAGGAGTTCTATAAGCAATTTTGGTTTTGGTTGATCATGTGGCTTGTTGCATGGCTTCTGATTTTAGGTGGTCCGTTGTGTGTGGATAGTTTTAAAAAATTACATCCCAATTTAAACTATATTTGTGAGCATGCTCCAACATTTTTAGTTGGTGTGCCCGCTCTTTTAGCTTTGTTTAGAATAGAACAGAGAAGATCATAATGCTTAAAGTCAACATACTAAGAACAAATAAAGATTCTATCTTACCTACTCAAGCCCATGAAGGCGATGCTGGTTTTGATATTTATTCAATTGATGAAGTAGTTATAGCTCCTTGTGAAAGTAAGTTAATACATACTGGTATTCGGTTAGAGTTACCAAATGGAACAGAGGCGCAAGTGCGCCCAAGGAGTGGACTTGCTTTAAAATATCAAATTACGGTTTTAAATTCTCCTGGAACAATAGATTGTAATTACCGGGGAGAAGTTGGAGTTATCTTAATTAACCATGGAAAGTCAGATTTTCATGTTAAAAAAGGTGATCGAATAGCACAGCTTGTCATAAAGCCTGTTTTAAACATTAGTTTTGAGGAAACTGTAGAGGTAAGCAGTTCTGGGCGCGGTGAAGGGGGGTTTGGCTCAACGGGGCGCTAGAGGATTTATTTATGAATCTATGTGGGGATATTTGTGATGAGTATGAAGAAGGTTATTGCTGTAGGTTTTATTGTGTTATTTTGGGGGGCAAGTTGTTATGCAAAACCAAGTAATATGGTTGATCCATTAGGTAGCTATCAATCTCGTGATATAATGGAAGTTCTTTGTAATGCTGCAGAGGGGGTTTGGAGCCGAGGAGTTTCTGACTATGCTTTTTTTTGTACACCAGGGTCAAAAGATGAAGTTTATGAAGTTCAGGTGATTGGTAGGCCCCGTGAAAATGTAAGGTTGTATAAGCTTACAAGGGTTACTTTCATGTCTATGCATATGGTTTATAGAATTACCTTGAAGGACCAAGATACTATTTTGGTTGAAGGGATGGATAGTGATGGGGAAAAACCAACAATAAACGGCAAAAAAATATTTTACCAAATAATGGATGGCTATATTAATCGACTTCCAAGTCGGAAGACAGATAATTAGCAGTTTAATATGTAAGGTGTGTAGACTGTAAATCAAAAAAAAATTCCTATATATTACTCTCTTGACCAATAAGATTTTTGTCATCCCTGCCAGTCCTTCTGGTGGGGATGTTTTTGTTTCAAGGAGGTACTATGGAGCTTACAGCCTATTCATCACAGAATATGACAGAGCTTGCGAAGGCGATGTTGAAAGTGCAGCAGGCATTGATGCCTGTGGCTAAGGATGCAGAAAATCCATTTGTGAAGAGCAGGTATGCAACGCTGAACGCGGTAATGGATGCATGTCGTGAGGTATTGTTGGTTAATGGCATTTGGGTGTCACAGTACCCAGTCCCTGTAGAGTCTGGTTGCTTAGGGTTGGTGACAAAGCTCATGCATGCTGAGTCTGGGGAGTGGCAGGCCTCTTGTATGGTGATGCCGTTGCCCAAAGCTGATCCGCAAGGATATGGTTCTGCGCTTACATATGCACGTCGGTATGCATTGGCTACTTTGGTCGGTTTGGTCACAGAAATCGATGATGACGCAGAGGCTGCAATTGGGCGTGAGAGGCAAAGTAGAACGAATCAGAATACCAACTTGCATCAGTTAAAACGTGAACCACGGGTAGATACCCAAGAGCAACAACAGCATATTTCCAATCAATCGGGAGGCCCGCAGGCTTCCCTTTCTTCGTTTAGAGACACTACAGTAGTTCAGCTTCCGCAGCTTGATGGTGTTGTATACCAACAAGTGCAGGCTAAGGATGGTCGTACTTGTGTGACTGCGTCTGGTAATACGAAAGCGAAGAAACCGTTGTTGAAAGAAGCTGGTTTTCGTTGGGATAACAGCAGAAATATCTGGTGGAAGTATGCAGATGCGCATGCAGTTTAGTAAACAGAATTTGCAAGTATAGCCCTGGCCCATTGGCCGGGGCTTTCGTGTTTATGGAGTATGAAAATGCGAAGTATGAATCGTAAAGCAGATACTTTGCTGGCGCAGCTGGCAAAGGGATTACTTAAACATGGTGCTCATGAAACTCAAATTCAACTTGGTGATCGGAGTCAGTATGTGGGTATGTCGGATGTCGGGAAAGGCGTTGAGTGTATGCGCGCTGCCGTGGCTGGGAAGCTTGGTTTGGGACAGCATGCAACAGAGCAGACTGTTGTGGATTGGTATCAGCAGGATAAGTTTGATCAGATTTACAATACGCTCAAGAAGCAGCTTGTGCTGCAGCGTGGTCACTGGTTGGAGTCCGGCATTGCAAATGCGTTTCAAGCCAATGGTGCGAACACGTTTTGTCAGCTTGAAATAGCAACGCAGCATAAGGGCATTCCCATTAAAGCGCATTTGGATTTTGCGTTGGTATGGGGATGGCCTCAGCCCACAGTGAGGATACTTGAATTAAAGAGTACAGAGCGAATACCTGGATCACTCTATACCGCATACGAAACCCAGTTGTACGGACAGCTGGGTTTTCTTGTGGAATGTTGGAATCTGCCTGTGTTTTCCATGTGGGATGAACATGGAGTATTAGTGTTTGAGAAGCTGACATTTTCTCAGGCTGTGAAGAAGGTCTTTGGTTTCCCTTTTCCAGAGAAGTCTTCAAGTGTAGATATTGAAGGGTGGGTGTTGTGTCTTGCTATGTCAGAAGCAAAGGCATTTGGCCCTTATCGTCCAAGTGGTGTGATGTTGAAGGCAGTTAAGAATACAGCTGAGAAAATATGGAAAGGAGCACAGGCGGTGCAGGAAGGAAAGGCCTTTTTGAAGGATATCTCTTATTGCCATGGTTTTCATCCTCTCTGTGACTATTGCGAACACGCCTGCTCATGTCCGAAGTTTGAAGGTGAGGTACTAGTGGATACAGCTTACGATGATGAACTTATGTTGGTTGCTGTTTTAAAGGATGAAAAACGAGGGCTTGAGAAAAAGATCAGCGCGAAAGAAGAGCGTATTAAGGCGTTTTATAATCAGTCAGGTGTAGACTCACAATGGCTGAAAACAGCGCATTACCGCTTTAAGAATACCCGTCAGGAAGGGCGTAAAACACTCGATATGACAAAGCTTGAGTTTGCTCTAATAAATGAGGTTGGGGAGCAAAAGGCTCAGGAACTTCTTGTGGCAGTAACAAAGTATGGCCAACCTTTTGAGCGGCTTCATATCGCGAAAATTTAGTAGGAGTACGTATGAACCTTGAAGACGAACTGAAACAGCTGAATGTCATCAACGTCGATGCTGGTGAAGTTTTTAGCGGGAAGAAGTCTGGCAGAATGGTAAAAGGATTTTTAAATGCTGTGAGCTGCACACCGGGCGTTAACCCGGAGTATCTGTTTCATGACACCATGCGAGATATAGCAGTATGGTTTATGTCGCATGCAGATCCGTTGTATCTTTTTGGACCAACAGGATCTGGGAAGACGAGCCTTATCAAGCAGCTTGCAGCGAAGTTGAAATATCCGGTTCTGGAAGTAACGGCGCATGGCAGGATGGATTTTCCTGATTTTGTCGGACATCACTCGGTACAGGACGGTAACATGAAATTTCAATATGGCCCTCTGGCGTTAGCAATGAAGCACGGAGGGCTTTTCTTATTGAACGAGATTGACCTTCTTGATCCTGCAGCAGCAAGTGGCCTTAACGGTATTCTTGATGGTGAGCCCCTGTGCATTCCTGAAAATGGTGGTGAAGTGGTTCACGCACATCCAATGTTTAGGTTGGCTGCTACCGCGAACACAAACGGTGCAGCAGATACTACAGGATTGTATCAAGGAACTCTTCGGCAGAACCTGGCTTTTATGGATCGTTTCTGGCTGTGCGAGGTTGGGTATCCTGAAAAGGATGCTGAAGTGAAACTACTTGGAAATATTGCGGGTGACCTTCCAGAATCTATACGTGAATCCATGGTTGAATATGCCAATGAGGTTCGCCGCCTCTTTATGGGAATGGGCGATAAGCAGCACTATGGCGAGACAATAGATGTAACGTTTTCTACTCGAACATTGATTCGATGGGTTGATCTCACTGTTAAGTTCCAGCCGTTAGCAAAGCAGGGAATTCAACCTGTGACGTATGCACTTGATCGAGCACTAGGCTTTCGAGCTGCACCTGAAACAAGAGTGATGCTGCATGAACTGGCGCAGCGAATATTTCCACAATTAGCAGACGCGTAACAGGGAGCTTCGGCTCCCTTTTCTATTTAGGAGGGAACAGATGAATGTTCATACTGAGATGACGGCTCTCGATAACATTGTAGCATTGAACTTGGAAGTCCATATCTGGTCAGCACGAAAGAAGTTAACTCCAGCTGATTTTGGGAGTGCAGATCTACCACCTGAACAGCTGGCCTCACTTGGGAGTAAGCGTATTTGCGACCCCAAAGACCTGCGCGTCTTTGGTACGCTTAAAAGCCGAGCGGTCGCGATGCTTGATCGCATTGGTGTTCGGTTTCTGGGTGGTTGGGCGATTCCAGTCGATAGGGCCAACGAAGTGAGAGATGGGTTGGAGGTCATCAAGAATGAGTTCCTCAAGGCCAAGGATGAATTCGTAATCCGCTATGATGAGATTATTCATGAATGGATTGCAAATAACCCTGGCTGGGAGTCGCTCATCGCAGGATCGGTTGTAAGTGTTGATTACGTTAGGCATCGGCTGAGTTTTAATTGGCAGATGTTCACAGTGGCGCAAACCGCACAGTCCCAAGGCAGTGGTTTGGAGGAAGAGGTCACTTCTTTAGGTGACACGTTGTTTGGCGAAATAGCGAAGACAGCAAAAGAAGCATGGCAGAAGTCGTATGCGGGGAAAACAGAAGTTAGCCGCAAGGCACTCTCACCCATTCGAACTATTCATAGTAAGTTGGCAGGGCTTGTATTTGTGGAACCAAGAGTTGCTCCCATTGTGGAGTTGGTTGAAGCCGCATTAACTAAGGTAAAGGGACGCGGTCCAATCCTTGGTACAAAGTTACTTCTGATTCAGGGGCTGTTGTCATTGCTTCAAAGTCCTAGCGTGTTGGTAGAGCACGGACAGAAGATAATTGAAGGGCAGAGTGCGGATAGCATGCTTGCTGGACTTGTTGGCACTTCCTCTGATGCATGTCCTGATTTTGTTGAAGCAGAATTAGATGATGTGAATGAGGACATGCCTCCTGTTGAAACGCAAGGGCAGCAACTAGATAGTTTGGGACTCTGGTAGGAGGAGTATATGGATCAGAAATCATTAATACGGTCATTACCGCTTCTTGCTAGTATGCTTGGACGTAAGTATGGCGTGACGGTGCAGATTGGAGGTAATGAAGCATTCACAAATGGTAGATGCATTCAGCTTCCAAGTTTACCTGCAGAAGGCGATATGAATTTGGTGAATATCGTTCGCTCGTATACCGATCATGAAACGGCTCATATTCGCTTTACGGATTTTAGTTGTCTGGATGACTCCGTGCTGCCAATTGAAAAACATGTATGGAACATTTTCGAAGATTGGCGCGTAGAGAATTGTTTTGCGAAGTTGTACCCGGGCTCTCGTCATAACTTTCAGTGGCTTATCCGGCATATCTTTGTATCAGGAAAACAAGAGTTACCTGATCTACCTGAAGTTTTAGTGCTTAACTGGCTACTGTTGGCTGTCCGTAGTTGGGAGGTTCCAGAAGTCCAATCCAGAGTAGATGCGCATGCGAAAGCTATAGATCAAGTTTACCCTCAGTTGCGCTTTCAGCTAGAAGGGCTGCTTAAAATTATGCGCAGCAACTGCCCTGATTCGAAAGCGGCTCTTGTCTATGCAAAGAAAGCTGTGGCGTGCATGCAGCAACAATGTTCGATGATGGAATCGAAACCACAAGACGGGATGCCAGAAGGTATCCCGTTTTCTTTTGAAGAAGCAAAACAAAGGTTGAAAGGAGTTTGTGATGGTAGCGATGTTGGAGTTTCTGATTACCCTTTGGATATTTCTAGCGCTGCTGAAAGAGTTTTGGAAATGGCTTCGAAATCTGTAACAGCGGACGGCGGTGTCGCTGTAGCGGTTATTGGCAGCAAGAAGACTTCACCTTTGGCAGAAGATTCTATGCAAGCGGTTGAAAGAGTTACTGCAGGAATGCAAGCACGTTTTCATTCACTTATGCAGACCGAGCTCTTGTCGCGAAATCGACCTGCCAGAACAGGGCGAATAGATTGGGGGAGGTTGTATAAACTCGCCATCAATCAGCAAGACATCTTTTATGAGCGCTCAAATGGGTGCGGAGTAGATACAGCGTTTCACATATTGTTAGATTCGTCTGGCTCAATGGGGAGCCGTATCCAATTCGCCTCTGCTGTGTCTTTCGCAGTCGTTAAAGCTCTTACCGTAAATGGTATTAACGTTGGTGTCACAACTTTTCCTGCAATTACTGAGGGCAAAAGCGGTGTGCCTTCGGTACGGCCGTTAGTTAGGCATGGGGAACGATTGCATACTAATCTACATGTACAGGCGAGGGGGACAACACCAATGACGGAAGCGTTATGGTGGGTGTTACAGCAGATGAGTGCTTTGTCTGAGCAACGAAAGATTGTGCTTATTGTTTCTGATGGGGAACCTGATGACGTGGCAGGTACAATCAAGGCGATTAAAAAGGGCAGAAAGTATGGTGTGGAGTTCTATGGGCTAGGGATTTGTGCTCAGGAGATTAAAGATGTGCTTCCTGAAAGCAGCCGTGTGATTTCTACGCTGGAAGAACTGCCTTCAGCAATGTTTGCAATGTTACGGCAGTCTGTTTGTAAGCGTGTTGCTTAGGGCACAATTGAATACCTAATATGTAGTTGAATGGCAGGCGAAAGCTTGCCTTTATTTTTGGAGGCGTTGTATGGATTTAGAAATCTATTGTCCACGTTGTAATGTGAAAGGATACGTTAAGCTTGAAGCTACTGCAGAGCAGGTAGGCACAGTAGCTGGCGGTGCCATTGGCGGCGTTGGAGGATACATGGGGGCAGCTTCTGGTGCAGAGGTTGGTGCAGCCCTTGGTTCCATCGTTCCTGGAGTGGGTACATTAGTAGGTGGTATCGCTGGTGGATTGTTTGGTGCTCTTGCAGGCGGGCTTGTTGGTGCAGAGGTTGGTAACAAGGTAGGTCAGCAAGTTGATCAGAAACTATTACGTGAGTGCAAGTGTCACAACTGCGGTTGCGAGTTTAGGGGGTGAATATGGGAGTCCTTCGGGGCTCCTAAATTCATTTTAAAATTTTTTTCACCTATATCATATACTAAGAATTTTTCCGTCACTCCCTTTTTGATGAAAGTAATGAATACAACACACTACAGTGAATCGTAATGTTGAAATAAGTAATTTTGTTAACTAGGTATATTGGTAGTATAATACTAAACTATATATACATATTACTTATATGCATAATGCAACGTTGTTGTAGCATAGCAATTAACTAAGAAGATATGGAATGAAGAGTACTAAATAAGGCTTTAGTACTCTTTTTGTTTTGATAATGAAAAAATATACATTGAATGTATGTTATTAAACAAAGGAGAAAGATCATGAATAATGCACAAGTGGTTAAAGTTGAACAGTACAATGGAATGCCTGTTTACAATGGAAGTAAAGCCTCAGAAGGGCATTATGTAGATATTCTTAACAGGGTGTATGGAGTTCTGAACTATCAAGTTCAAAAACATAATAAAGTACTCGTAGTACGTTTCGATCTTCATTATCCTGCTGAAATGAATGCTATGCAGTGTAACAGTGCAATATCTCAGTTCTATGACCGCTTTACTCGTAACTTAAAGCGTAATGGTGCTGATCCAAAGTTGGTTTGGGTATGGGAGCAGTGTTCCTCTCACAACCCTCACTATCATTGCATGCTGACTGTAGATGGCAATAAGCATCAACATCCTCAGAACCTTTATGCAAAAGCTGCTGAACATTGGAGCAGGGCTATTGGTGTGGCCTGTAATGAAGTGCTTGTTGATTACTGTAACCAAGCTGGTCCTGGTTACTACAACTTGCGTCGTAATGATCCTGACTTTGTTGAGAAATGCAATAAATGCTTTGAACGTTGTAGTTATATGGCAAAAGTGCGTTCTAAAGAGGATATCCCTAAAGAAGTACATCGTCATGGAGGTTCAAGATGTTAGGAAAGTGTAACTAGAATCTGAAAGTATGATTTTAGCTTCGTCTAGGTAGGTCGTATGAAGAGAATAGGGTATGAAAATTGGCTGTCCTGAGTAGTGACTCGAACTAACTTGTTTTACAGGTTAAGTCAGTAGGGTGATGTAATGTGGACCAACAAAAAAATGTTGGTCTTTTTTTATAGCCTCCTTCGGGTGACTGAGGGAGGCATTGTTTATGGGAGAGTAATATGAGGCGAAGAAAGAATCTGTTGTATATGAAATGCGTTGATGGTCAGTTTGTGCTGCAGGGGCAGCCTATTGGTAGTGTTGTCGATGTTCAAATTCTTGAGGTGAATTACTGGCTGCTTAAATGGGTAGATGGAAAGGTGGTAAAGCGGAGACGACTAAAAGAAGGTGGCCGATGGCCTAAAGGGTATGAACTTTCAGTGGAATTGATCATAGAGTATCTCGGAAGAGATGTTGTTTTTACGGTTTATGGGCGTGGAGTGACTGATGTCCTTAATCCGTATTTACAACAAATTGCTTTGTCAGGCTTAAAAGTTGGTAATCTCATTACTAGGATAATTTGTTGGGGAGGTTCTGGAGGTAATTTTTTGGAGTTTAACCAAGCTTAGTTTTTAAGTTGATTGCGATTTTTTTATAAAATTTTACTGGTGGATTATCGTTCGCCAGTTATTTTTTCATGTGGAGATGAGAAAATTACATGAGCTTATTGATGGAAAAATAGAACTGAAAGCTATAGCGGATTTTTTTACATCCCCCTCCCTATCGAATTTAGCACTTTTAGCACTTTTTTTAGGGGGGTGGGGGTGAAAAAGAGCTGTGTATTGAAGAGAATTGGGCATAACAATAGACCCTAATCGACTAGTTTTTAGCTGTGACTGACGCTCGTGCAGTACCCGCGTCACGCCAGGGCCGACATAAGTCGAAAGGTGTTGTTTTGTTATGGTGTTAAAAAAGAGCTTGAGGAGGAACTCCTTTGTTACTGATTAAAGGACTTGGCCACTACACTTAAAGGTTCGTGAATTATGTTTGTTTGCCTAAGATTTTTAAGTTGTTATGATTTAAATTTAGAAGAATGGCAAAGCGGTATGGGAAATCTTGGGAAGGGAAATAAAAAATCCTCTGGAGTTTTATCCAGAGGATTTAATTGCTTAAAAGTATTTTTAATGAGCTACCTTACGAGGCGGAGATATTCCTTTTGTGCTTCGATATGGCAACGAAGAATAAATTTTATGAAATCAGAATCATTAGTATGAGCCTTCTCTAGGCTTGCAATGTACTCACTGCGGAGAACTGGGGGAATAATTGTGACGAGATATCCAGCCTGGATAAGTAGTAAGTTCATAAGTAGTCTGCTCACTCTGCCATTTCCATCCACAAAAGGGTGGATGAACACAAGTTCTTTATGGGCTTGAGCGGCGAATACTACAGGATGCAGCTCTTTTTTCATCTCAGGAAGTTTGCTGAAGAGATCGGTCATTAAAGACTGCACTTCTTCTGGCTTTGGAAAGCTGTACTTTGAACCTGATAAGAAGATTCTCTTTTCTCTGTATGTCCCTGCCTGATCTTTATCTATACGGCCATAAACTAAGCTATGGATTTTAAGTAGATCTTCTTCAGACAGTAAATTGCCTGATGCAATGTCGTGAATGAATGAGAAAGCTTCGCTATGTCCCAGCACTTCCATATGTTCTTTGATGGATTTACCACCAATAGTAAGCCCATCCTCGATAATAACCTTCGTCTCACTTTCTGTAAGCGAGTTACCTTCAAGGGCGTTGCTGCTATAAGTTAGGCCGATTCGATAGTACTCTTTGAGTTGGGATAGCTCGTCTTCATCTAACGGACGAAGTGATGTGATTTCTTCTTGAAGATTGTCGATTCGTTTTAATTCATTCGCGAACATCTTTCTTCCATTTTCATTGAGGATATTAAAGAAGCCCTAATGTACCAGTTTGTCAATTGATACGCTAGCAGTGAGAATGTGTAGGATTGTTTCTTTAAGAGTTTTGTGTTTGTTTAAGTGCCTATAAAAAATATTTTTTGTTGTGTGGCAAGAGAGAGCGGGCTTTGTTCCTTGGTAAGAATTGGTGTTGCTATGATAGTCTCATAGAGGGGTGTATGTTAGATTTTACTGAATTGTCAGAAGATGGAATAGAGTTTGAACAAATGATTCGTGAAATGCTCTTTGCTTTGGGGTACAAAGTGTTTTGGAGTGGAGCGGGGGCTGATGGAGGAAAGGATCTGATCTGCTTCGAAGAGCATAAAAGTATATTCGCTTCTTGTAAAAGAAAATGGCTAGTGCAATGTAAGCACAAAGCAATTTCTGGCCGTGCTGTTGGTGTTGGAGACTTAGGTGATATAGTGGGGGCATGTCGCCATCATCAGTGTGATGGGTATTTATTGGCGACAACGACATATCCATCTTCTGCTGTAATTTCAAGGCTTGAGGGTGTTGCTGCTGATCCAAGAGATAATCTGACCACAGGTTGTTGGGATGCAGTCGAGCTTGAACGAATGTTAAGTACGGCTGAGTTGTGGGGGATTGCGCAAAGGTATTTACCAGAAAGCGCTACTGGTTGGAAGATTTACGCTAGTGAAAGACCAAATCATTGGACTGCTAACTATAGAGGGTATTACTTTCATATAGTAAATAGGATAGGCTCAGAGTGTATGGCTCATTTGCCGTTGATTGATGATGAACTTAATCGACTTGAGTGGTTATCGAGAGAGAAATTTCCAGAAAAGCACTTTATGCGACTACGCTCAATATATTTTGATGACAAAAGTGGTTGTTACACTCTTTATGCAGATTATATGCATCCGTTTGATAGTAAGCCTGTGATGGGAAATGAAGAGTTTGAAAAAGAATTAGAGGGAGAATGGAATGTTCACTATTCAATTAAGGTTAGGGATTATTTAGAGTTTAGTGACCACTATGATCCAGATCATTATGATTTCTATGACGAGCATATGGGGAAGTTTCTATTAGGTCTTTCTAGATAAGCAGAAACAAAAAGTTGTACAGAAGTTGTACAAAATGAAACTTTAAAAAACAGGAACGAAAAAAGGCACTCACGTATTCCTACGTAAGTGCCTGTTTTTACATGGTACCGAGAGAGAGACTCGAACTCTCAAGGGCGTACACCCGGCGGATTTTGAATCCGCTGCGTCTACCAATTCCGCCATCCCGGCATGTGTGAGAAGGTGTTTATGGGAACTAAGGTCCGCTGTCAACAAGTTTAGTAATTCTTTTTCATTTTTCTGAAAAAACATAGCTGGCTGGGGAGTGTTTGTGAAGAATTAGAGCATGATTTTCTGCCAATTTTGCTTTTCCACACTTCAGGGGTTGCCTAAACTGGAGAACTGGTTACATACTTCTAGTGTCTACGCTTAATGATAACTAGTTACTAATAGTGCAATGCACATATGAGATAATATATGACCAAAGATAATGTTATTCATATAGAAGGTGCCCGTCAGCATAATTTGAAAGATCTCACACTCGATATCCCGAGAGATGAGCTTGTTGTTGTGTGCGGTCCGTCCGGTTCTGGCAAATCTACTCTTGCTTTTGATCTTATATATGCTGAAGGACAGCGTCGCTATGTCGAGTCCCTTTCTGCGTATGCTCGTCAGTTTTTGCCGCAGATGGACAAGCCGGATGTGGATAAAATTGAGGGGCTTTCTCCTGCCATATCTTTGGAGCAAACTGCTTCTACCCGTAACCCGCGTTCTACTGTTGGGACAGTGACAGAAATTTATGACTTCTTGCGAGTGTTCTATGCACGTCTTGGAACCATGTACTGCCCAAAATGTAATAAGCCGATTGCTGCGCGTGCTGCTGATGAAATTATTAATGAAATTTTAGAGCTTGAAACCGGCACAAAGTTTATGGTGCTGGCCCCGCTTGTTGAGCATCAGAAGGGTACTCATGCTGAGAGATTTAAGAAGCTGAAGGCACAGGGATTCGTGCGTGTGCGTATCAATGATGAAATGCATACTCTTGATAACCCTCCGGCTCTTGAGAAAAACAAAAAGCACACTATTGATCTGGTTATTGACCGTCTTGTTATCAAAGAAGGTTTGCGTGGACGTTTGGCAGATTCAGTTGAACTTGCGCTTAAGTATGGTGAAGGGCGCCTTATCGTTTCAATTGTTGGCGGTGAAGACAGAATTCTTTCCACAGAGTCAGTGTGTCCTACCTGTAAGGTCAGTTTACCTCGCCTTTCTCCTCAATTGTTTTCTTTTAACAGTCCGCAGGGGGCTTGTTCCCGCTGTTCAGGTATCGGTTCTGTAGATTATTTTGAACCGA
Source organism: Halodesulfovibrio marinisediminis DSM 17456 (assembly GCF_900129975.1). Taxonomy (NCBI): domain Bacteria; kingdom Pseudomonadati; phylum Thermodesulfobacteriota; class Desulfovibrionia; order Desulfovibrionales; family Desulfovibrionaceae; genus Halodesulfovibrio; species Halodesulfovibrio marinisediminis. The sequence goes on along the minus strand of NZ_FSRG01000006.1, from coordinate 472,494 downwards.
ATTTGCTTGCGCCGAACAAAGGGTTGTCTCTTAAGGGGGGTGGTTTGTTACCTTGGAAGAACCCTAAGGTAATGGAGCGCTATGCGGATGACTTGAAGGCGTTAGGTAAAAAGAACGGCTTTACGTTGGATACGCCTTTTGCTGAGTTTTCTGAAAAAGCTTGGAAAGCATTGTTTCATGGTCATGATGACTGGCCGGGCGTGGTCTCTTTACTTGACCGTGGTATGCAGTTTGGTCATGCATGGCGCGATGAGCTTTCTCGTTACAGGCAAAGCCACCCTTGTCCGGTTTGTGGCGGTGCACGTTTGAAAAATGAGTCCCTTTCAGTTCGGGTCGGAGAACATTCTATTTATGATTTCTGCTCGTTGTCCATTTGGCGAGCACTCGAATGGTTGCAGCAGCAAGAGTTTTCTGAATCACAGATGGTGGTTGCAGAACCGTTGTTGAAAGAACTGACCCATCGTCTTGGCTTTATGGTGAACGTAGGGCTTGATTACATTTCTCTCAGTCGTAACATGTCTACCCTTTCCGGCGGTGAGGCACAGCGAATTCGTCTTGCATCTCAGCTTGGTTCCGGCCTTGTAGGCGTAACATATGTATTGGACGAACCTTCTATCGGTTTGCATCCAAAAGATAATGTTCGCCTTATTAATACCCTTCGTAGCTTGCAGCGGCGCGGTAACACTGTGCTTGTTGTTGAGCATGATGAAGCAACCATGCGTGAAGCTGATACGTTGATAGAGCTTGGGCCCGGTTCCGGTATGCTTGGTGGCGAAATTATGTTTAACGGCTCTGTTGAAAAAATGCTTAACGAAGCAGATACACTGACTGCAAAGTACTTGCGTGGTGAGATGGTAATTGCTGTACCGGAAGAGCGCAGAGTGGCTGAGCGTGAGTTGGTGTTACAGGGCGTTTCTACAAACAATTTGCAAAATCTGGATGTGAAATTTCCTCTTGGTACCCTTACCTGTGTAACCGGCCCTTCAGGTTCCGGTAAGAGTTCTCTTGTTGTGGATTCACTGTACAAGCACATTGCGCTGTCAAAATCTATTAAAGTGGATAACCCAGGGCAGATTAAGGGGATTAAGGGGCTGGAAGATATTGAACGCATAGTCTCTATCGATCAGACTCCAATTGGACGTACTCCGCGTTCCAACCCTGCTACCTATACAAAAATCTTTGATGAAATCCGTAACATCTTTGCCATGACACCTGATGCTAAAAAGCGTGGTTATAAACCGGGACGTTTCAGTTTTAACGTACGCGGTGGACGTTGTGAGGCATGCAGTGGTGATGGTCAGATTCGTGTTGAAATGCATTTCCTTCCGGATGTGTACGTAACTTGTGATGTCTGTGGCGGTAAACGTTATAGTCATGAGACATTGGAGGTTCGTTATAAAGATAAGAATATTGCTGACGTGTTGAACATGACTGTACGTCAGGCAAAAGCATTCTTTGAGAATCACCCGACACTGAAAAGGCGTTTATCTGTGCTTGAGGATGTGGGGCTTGAATACATCCGTCTTGGTCAGCCTGCGACAACTCTTTCCGGCGGTGAAGCACAACGTATCAAGATTTCCAGAGAGCTTGGCAAGCGTAATTTGCCAGGAACATTGTATATTCTTGATGAGCCGACAACTGGGCTGCATATGCATGAGGTCGGTAAGTTGATACGTGTACTGCAAAAATTGGTGGATAAAGGCGCAACCGTGATTGTTATTGAACATAACACTGATGTGATTATGGCTGCTGACTATGTTATCGACCTTGGTCCTGGTGGCGGTGAAAATGGCGGACGTGTTGTATCTGCGGGCACTCCAGAGGAAATTATCAACGACAGTAACTCTGTCACCGGTGCATATTTAGTTGCAGAGCAGGCAGTTAGGAATAGTTCATAGTTGCTATTTCTATGTTGGGCAGGTATCACTATACGTACTAGAGTTATGCTTTTATAATCTGATTTGTTATTTCTATCCGTAATGAGGAAAATATGGATCGAAGAGGTTTTCGAAATCAGTATGGATTTGAGGAGGTGTATAGCGCTTTATTCGTCGACTTCGACAATATCTACACGCGCTTGGAAGAGATAGAGCCAGCAGCGGCTCATGTGTTTGCAACTAACCCTCAGCGCTGGCTTAAGTGGTTGGAAACTCATGCAGTACGTATGTTGTATGGTGAAGGAGTTCGCCGTCGAATTTTAATGCGTTGCTGTTATCTCAATCCGCACTGTTATCATCAATTCAGGCCCTTTTTTATCCGCGCAGCATTTAACGTGATTGATTGCCCGCCTCTTACTAATCAGGGTAAGACAAGTGCAGATATTCATCTCGTAATGGATGCGATGGATACGTTGAGCCACAAAACACATTTTGATGAATTTATTATACTTTCCGGTGATGCGGATTTTACGCCGCTTCTGATTAGATTGCAGGAGCATGCGCGTCGTACTCTGGTGCTTTCAGTTGGCTATGCATCCCCAGCGTATACCGCAGCAAGCTCATGGCGTATCCGTGAAGACTGGTTTGTACAGCAAGCTCTTGAAGAAAAAGGGCTTGAAGAGTATCCGGCACAGCCTCAGACAGAACAAGAGGAAAAACCAACCGCCGACACAACAGACATTATTAATCGTGGGTCTGATGTTGTTAAAAAGATGGTGCAAGATTCTTCTTCTCCGGTACCTCTTGCGCAGTTGTCGCATAATCTCCAAAAAGAACTGGACGCAGGGCATGACTGGTTCGGTTACGGGAGATTTCGCGAATTTTTAGAAGCGCTTGAACTTGGTGAGCTGGAAATATCAAATGTTGTTCCGGGATATGTGTATGATCCAGGACGACATGATGAGCCGGAAGAAACGAGTGTTCGAGCAGAATTTAAAACACAGTATCCGGAATTGTTCGACTTTGCTCTCAGAGTTCATCGTCTTACAGATGTTCCACTGTTAATGCCTGTACACTACAATCAACTTCTTCAGTTTATTGTAGATGAAGTAAATGAGAACGGCTTCTTCCTCACAAATACATCACGCAATGTCCGTGATAAGTGTGTAGAAGCGGGCGTGCCAGTTGGCAGAGCGCATGTTAACTTTGTTCTCGTAGGCATTTCACGCGGTGGCTACCCGCTTTCTGAACAGGATGTGGTAGAACTGGATGAAGTGAAAAAGGCATTTATGCGTAACGTAAAGGACTTATGCAGCCGAACTCAGTTCGATTTGCGTAGTGATGAAATCAGACTTCTGTTTGAGTGGATGTCATTTAAGCAGGAAAAAGAATAGCTCTAAAAGAAAGCTGGAAGCGTGTGCTCCCAGCTTTCTTATTTTTCGTGTAGTTAGAACGCCTTTCACAGTAGAAAGGCGTTTTTTTATCAATGCGTATAATCGATGCCCCAAAGTTCCATGAGGCGGGCATCTCTTCCGCAACGGTAGCGATAGAATTTATATCGAATGGGGTTTGTTAGGTAATAGTTCTGATGGTAGTCTTCTGCAGGCCAGAACTCGTTTGCTTTAATGATCATTGTAGCCACAGGCTGCTTAAAGCGTTCTTCAACCTTTTCTTTGCTGGCTTCTGCCTCTTTTTTTTCTGTTTGGTTTGCGTAGAAAATTGCACTTCGATAGGTGGAACCTTTGTCACAGAACTGGCCTTGAGCATCGAGCGGGTCAATGTTGTGCCAGAAGATTTTGAGCAGCCCTTGAAAGGTGACTTTTTCAGGGTCGTAGATAACTTTGATAGCCTCGTAATGGCCGGTAGTTCCGGTTCCTATCTGTTCATATGTTGGATTTGTTGTTGTGCCGCCTGTGTACCCGACTATGGTATCAAGTACACCGTGTACTTTGTCGAACGCGGGTTGCATGCACCAGAAACAGCCACCTGCAAAAACAGCAGAAGCTTTAGGCGCCGCAGTCGCATGTGAGGTAAAACTTCCCATAACGCTCACCAGAAGTAGTGCTAAAAGAGTTGGTTTATATGTAAACATAACTCCGCTCCTTTGAGATACAACCGTAAGTTTAGCACAGCGAAAATAGAACAGGGCATGAGCCGGAGGATAAAAAGCTTAACCTTTCATGTACCTTTGTTTCCAGAAGCGCTCTATTTCTTCACGGCCTCGAATTATCAGGCGCATATAATCTAATTCAAGCTCCTGCATTTCGGTATCATTCTTACGGAGCCATTCAGAGAGCCATGCGAAGCGAAGAGCCAGAATTGTTGGAACGAGCTGATGAATGTTAGCAGCAAAAGCTTCATTCTTTGTGTACAGCGTTGCTATTAGTTCCGGTACGAGACCGTTAATCAACCAGTTAGGATGTTCAATGCCCACGCAGCCAATGCAGTTGGCTGCGTCATAGAGAACAATCTTTTCTCCGGTAAATTCCCAGTCAATGACGCCTGCGATGTCTTTATCCTGCCAAACAATATTCAGCGGATGACAATCCCCATGCGCCAATGCAAGCGGAATTGAGTCCTGTTCTGCAAAGAACGTATCCAGATGTGGTAGGATCGTTTTAAGTTGACTGGCCATATCTGGTCTGTGTTTAGTAATGGTGCTTACAATCTTTGCTACATACTCCGGCAAGGATGGTGTGGAGCAGGTTGGCGTTACAATATTTTTCCCAGCGGCCTGAAGTGAGGTAATGAACTCCCCAATGGCTCGACCACGCTCTTTATCTGCACAGTAGGCAGGTCTTGGGAGATTGGTACCAATAATAAATGGTGTCATCTGGTATGGTACGTCATTATGGATTACTACAGTTTGCCCATCGGTTGATTGGGCGGGGGCATGGATGAACGGCACATTTTCGTTCCATAAGTCCGTAAGAAGTGTGCCCACAGTGTTGCGCCAGTTGGCTTGAGCTTCTTTAAGCTTTTCCACAAGCCATAAGTTTCCGTCTTTATCCTCAGCAACAAAACGCGCAAGACAACGTTCAGGACTCCCGGGGATTTCTATGTCGGAACGCATCCGTCCGAATGAAAGAGAGAATTTATTAAAAAGAGTGTTCATGATACATAAAGAGAATAGTAATTAGTATTAATAATGAACAATACATTGTGCGGATGTTGGTGTCCAGATAAATCATGAGGCAGTGAAAGCGTTTCCGTAAGTAAATTGATACGATGTACACGGTAAAACATTGCGCTTAGCGATGCAGATGGGTATTGTTATGGGGTTGTACGAGGGCTTTGCGATTATCGTTTTTCAAGGATAGTACCGTGAGTTTTGCTCATTTTTCCATGCATCCTATGTTGTTGGATGCACTTTCTGCTCAGGGCTTTATAGAGCCTACTCCTATTCAGGATAAGGCAGTTCCACCCGCGCTAGCAGGGCATGACCTACTTGGGCTGGCTCGAACAGGCACCGGTAAGACTCTGGCGTATGTTCTGCCTTTACTGCACAAATTACTCACAAGTTCCGGTAACGGCGTTCGTGCGCTAGTTGTTGCTCCTACCCGCGAACTTGCTGTTCAGATTTTTTCTGATATTCAGCAGATGATCCGTAAAACAGACTTAAGCTGCGTCACTATATTTGGTGGTGTGGGACTGCACACCCAGCGGCAGCAGCTTAAAGGGGATGTGGACATTGTTGTTGCTTGTCCAGGACGTCTGCTTGATCATGTGCGCCGGAAATCTATCGACCTTTCAACTGTAAAAATGTTGGTGCTGGATGAGGCGGATATGATGCTCGATATGGGATTCATCGAAGATATCCAACACATTTTGCAGTTGACTGAACAACGTGACCAGACACTTCTTTTCTCTGCAACCATGCCGGAAGAGCTGGAGCAGATGGCAAAAGAGGCCATGAACAGTCCACTGCATATTCAAGTGGACACAATAGCGCCTGTAGCTAGTGTTTCCCACGCAATTTATCCGATCGCGCAGCATTTAAAAACGCCGCTGTTGAAGACAATGTTGCGTTTAATGGATTTCCAATCGCTTCTCGTTTTTGTCCGTACCCGCCACGGGGCTAAACGGTTGTGGCGGCAGCTTGGTAATGCAGGCTTTGCTGCAACGTGTCTGCAAGGGAAGTTGAGCCAGCGAAGGCGTCAGGAAGCCATGTGCGGGTTCCGCCGTGGTAAGTATGCAATCATGGTTGCCACAGACATTGCTGCCCGCGGGTTGGATATTTCTTGCGTTTCTCATGTTATTAACTACGATTTCCCGCCGACGGTGGATACATATATTCATAGAATTGGCAGAACTGGCAGGGCAAGTGCCACTGGCAGTGCGTTTACGTTTGTTTCACCCGAAGATGCGCCAATGATGAAAACATTGGAACGAGCTCTTGATGGTGATATTACATATTGCTACATGGACGAGTTTGATTACAGTGCACAGCGACGGAGCACAGCAGCAAAGCCGGCAAAGTTGAAAAAACAGCCGCGTCCGCAGCGTATTCGCAAAAAAGGTACGTTGCTCAGTGCGGAGCAGGTGACACCGCGGAATCGTCCAGCACGGCAGACAATGCCAGGACGTCCGCAGTCTCAGGCACGGATTATTTCGAAGCCGACAGAGAAAAAGACAAAGCAGGAAGTGCTCGATCTGCGTCCGGCTTCACGTACCACGATCAAGCAACCGCATTCGCCGCGTAAGCTTCAAAAGCTCAAAATAGAAGAAAAGAAATTTCAAGAAGCTGACGAAAGTCAGACATAGTAGGAGACTATACAATGCCATCTTTTGACGTAGTAAATAAAGTTGATTTGCAGGAACTTGATAACGCTGTGAACAACGTGAAAAAAGAAGTTGAAACCCGTTACGATTTCCGTGGCACTACAACTGAAATCAGTCTTGATAAGGGTAACAAACGCCTCAGTATCCTCGCAGCGGATGAACTTAAGATGAAAGCAGTGGCAGAAATGCTTAAAACTCACTGCTTGCGCCGAAAAGTTGACCCACAGGTTCTTGAGTTTAAAGATTCGGAACCAACCTCTAAAGGTGCACTTAAGCGTGAAGTTGTTCTTAAAGAGGGTATCGATAAAGATCTCGCCAAAAAAATGGTGAAAGAAATCAAAGCGTCCAAGCTTAAAGTACAGGCACAGATTCAGGATGATCAGCTGCGTGTAACAGGGAAAAAGCTTGATGACCTTCAGGCTGTAATCGCAATGCTTCGTGAAGGCGATTACGGTATTCCGCTTCAGTTCGTAAACATGAAAAACTAAGCTTTCATAAGGGGAAGCCTCCGGCGGGTCTGCGACGCTTTTTGTCTACGACGTCTGTCTCCGGCGGCTCAAGAACCTCGTTACTGGCTTGAATAGCAAAAAAAGGCTGTCCTATGTAATTAGGGCAGCCTTTTTTATTTTTAGCAAGGTAGTAGAGCGTAAGCCGTGATGTTGTGAAAACAACGGGCTGAACTCGCGAGTGAAAGTCTTTGGAGATTTTTAAGAACCCTTTCTACCGGCAGGTTCTTAAAGTCCCGCTGGCAAGCGCCGTCGGAGACTTACTCTTGTTCTTTAAGTTGTTGGATGAACAGCTGAAGATCATTGGGCTGTCCGGGCTGATGATCTTGTGGGTATAGTAGTGCGGACATGTAAAAGGGGGAGCCAATGCGCATGGATGTTGTGGCACTTTGCGAGAACCTGTTCAGCATGTGTTGTACTGGTGTGGCTTTCTCTGGAGGCATTTTTTTTGTTATGGGCTGCGAGAGATGTGCAAGGCCAGAAAGCAGGCGAGCTTTTTCTTCTAGGATACAGCGATAACGTTGTATTTGCTGCGGGTCGTGAGCCAGTGTTGCTGCGTGAGATTCAAGCTTTTCAATCTGCTCGGCCTGTTTTGAAAGCAGGGTTATGAGTTCATCCATGGGTTGCACTCGCATAGTGTTTCTTCCTCCTTTTGTAGAGAATGTAGCATCGAATTTTCGTTATTCCAAGGAGCAAGAAGGCTATGTGCTGTTTAGGAGGAGAAAATAGCATCTATACATTGCTTCCTTGCGAATTATTGTTCTCGCATATACAACACAGACCTGAATTTTATGTATGTTCGGTTTGGAGATAATATATGGCACTTTTAAGTATACAGAATGTTTCACTTACTCTGAGTGGTCCGGAACTTTTATCCGGTGTGAGCTTGCAGATAGAAGAAGGACAACGAGTTTGTCTGCTTGGTCGTAACGGCGCGGGTAAGTCTACCTTTATGAAGCTCATGTTTGGCGACATTAAACCTGATAGCGGTGTGGTTGCACGTCAGCAGGGCTTGAAAGTCGCAATGCTTTCTCAGGAAGTGCCTGAAGATATTACGGGCAATGTTTACAGCGTAGTTGCTTCCGGCATTGGTCAGCTTGGCGAGGCGTTAGCGGCATACCATGACGCATCTGTTTTACTCGATACTGGTAACGATGCCGATGCTGCTTTGGCTGCTATGTCCAAGGCACAACATGTGCTGGATGAAAAAGGCGGTTGGGAACTGCATCAGAAAATTCAGACAGTGATCAACCACCTGAAGCTGAATGCCGATGCTGAGTTTTCATCCCTTTCCGGTGGTGTGAAACGTCGCACTATGCTTGCCCGAGCACTTGCATCCGAGCCGGATTTGTTGCTGCTCGATGAACCGACTAACCACCTTGATGTGGAATCCATTACATGGCTTGAAGAATTTCTGCTGCGCTATGTGAAGTCTCTTGTTTTGATTACTCACGATAGGATGTTCCTGCGTAAGGTTGCTAACCGTATTGTTGAGCTTGATCGAGGACATCTTGCTGACTGGTCATGTGATTACGATACATTCTTGGAGCGCAAGGAAGAGGTGCTTCATGCGGAGGAAGAAGAATGGCGCCGCATGGATCAGAAGCTCAAAGAAGAAGAGATTTGGATTCGAAAAGGCATCAAAGCACGTCGAACTCGTAACATGGGGCGAGTACGAGCATTGCAGGACTTGCGTAAAGAGCGTGCTAAGCGGCGTGAGCGTTCCGGCAATGTCGGCATGGCTGTCCAGACCGCAGAGCGCTCCGGTAAAGTTGTGGTGAAGGCAGAGCACGTGACGTACACGTATCCTGATGCGTCTGAGCCAGTTATTAAAGATTTTTCTACGGTTGTTTCTCGTGGTGATAAGGTTGCGCTCATCGGCCCGAACGGTGTGGGTAAGACAACATTGTTACGGTTGTTACTTGGAGAGCTGACTCCGCAGGTGGGGAACGTACAGGATGGTACTAAGCTTGAAGTTGCTTACTTTGACCAACTACGAAATGTGTTGGATGAGAATAAGTCCGTTCGAGACAACGTAGCAGATGGTAATGATACCGTTGAAATTGCCGGTGTTCGTAAACATGTTGTCGGCTACTTAAAAGACTTTTTGTTCGATCCAGAACGTATGAACATGACAGTAAATACACTGTCCGGTGGTGAACGTAACCGTTTGTTGCTTGCGAAGTTGTTCACCCAGCCATGCAACGTACTGGTACTTGACGAACCTACAAACGATCTTGATGTGGAAACATTGGAATTGCTGGAAGCTCAGCTTGTAGAGTTTGCCGGAACAGTCCTTATTGTTAGTCACGACCGTGCATTTGTGAACAATGTTGTGACATCAACTCTCGCTTTCGAGGGCAATGGTGTCATTAATGAGTATGTCGGTGGATACGATGATTGGATTCGCCAGCGTCCTGACCTTGAAGTCGAGAAAGCTGCGAATAAGAAAGCAGCTCAGGAAAAAGCTGAGCCGAAAAAAGAATCTGCTAAGCCAAAAAAACTTTCTTATAATGAACAGCGCGAATTGGACATGCTCCGTAATGAGCTGGAAGAGATTCCAGCAAAATTAGAGAGCATGGAGGAAGAGCAGGCGGCTTTGGAAACAAAACTGGCTGATCCACAACTGTATGCTAACAGCCCTGAAGAGTTTGAGAAAACAACAGCCCGACTTGAAGCACTGGCTGAAGAGTTGGAAAGCGTCATGATGCGCTGGGAAGAAGCAGAAGCGCGCGCTGAAGAACTTTCGCAATTTGAAAAGTAGACGTGTATTCAGCGTTAGCAAATGCTGACAGAAATCAATGTCGTACGATTAATGCTTGTGAGTTTGTTGTGCTTACGCTATAGCCGTGCACCTGTTTAAGGGATTGATTGATTCATGTTGCTAACCGTTCGCAAAGAAATAGCATGCTCTAATATAGTCTAGAGTAGTGGAAAATGCGAAGGTAGCGTAAAAGTGTAGAAAAAATAAAAAGCTTAACGTTTTGTTTTTTCAGTAAAAAATGAAAAAGAGCGAAAAAAGATTACTTTGCCCCCTTTTCAATCATGAAAACCGATTTATACTCCCTGACAGTTTTGAATAAGTATGCAACTCGATGAAGCAAATTTCATCGAGTCTGATTTAAAAGTAATTGGTGGCTTCACCTTTTTTAACGTAATATGCTTGTTTTTAATAATATTACAGGTGAAGCACGAGACTGGCATTCTTCAATGTGTCAGTTGAGAATTTAGATAGTAACATTATGTTGGAGGTTTATACTTATGAATCTGAAGCCACTGAGCGATCGAGTTCTGGTAAAACGCCTTGAAGCTGAAGAGAAGACTGCTGGCGGTCTCTACATTCCTGACACTGCCAAAGAAAAACCTTCTCGCGGTGAAATCGTAGCTGCAGGTCCAGGTCGTGTTGAAAATGGTAACACCATCGCTATGACTGTTAAAGTTGGCGACGTTGTTCTCTTCAACAAATACGCAGGCAACGAAATCAAAATCGACGGCGAAGAATTCCTCGTAATGCGCGAAGAAGACGTTCTCGCAATTATCGCTTAATATTTTTCCCTCTCTTTAGATTCTTAGGAGATAAACAACATGGCAAAAGAAATTCTTTTTGACGTTAAAGCTCGCGAAAGCCTTTCTCGCGGTGTAGATAAACTTGCTAACGCTGTTAAAGTGACCCTCGGCCCTAAAGGTCGTAACGTTGTAATCGAAAAATCTTTCGGTGCTCCTGTTATCACTAAAGACGGTGTTTCTGTTGCTAAAGAAATCGAACTCGAAGACAAGTTCGAAAACATGGGCGCACAGATGGTTAAAGAAGTTGCTTCTAAAACTTCTGACATCGCTGGTGACGGTACCACTACTGCTACCATCCTCGCTCAGGCAATCTACCGTGAAGGTGTAAAACTCGTTGCTGCTGGCCGTAACCCAATGGCTATCAAACGCGGCATCGACAAAGCTGTTGAAGCTCTCGTAGGCGAGCTCAACGCTCTTGCAAAACCAACCCGTGATCAGAAAGAAATCGCACAGGTTGGTACCATCTCTGCTAACTCCGATGCTACCATCGGTAACATCATTGCTGAAGCAATGAGCAAAGTTGGTAAAGAAGGCGTTATCACTGTTGAAGAAGCAAAAGGCCTCGAAACTACTCTCGACGTAGTAGAAGGTATGCAGTTCGACCGTGGTTACCTTTCTCCTTACTTTGTAACCAACGCAGACAAAATGGTTGCAGAAATGGACGAGCCTCTCATCCTTATCTGCGAAAAGAAAATTTCAAACATGAAAGACATGCTCCCTGTTCTCGAACAGGTTGCTAAAATGTCCAAGCCTCTCGTTATCATCTCTGAAGATGTAGACGGCGAAGCTCTCGCAGCTCTCGTTGTTAACAAACTCCGCGGTACCCTTAACGTTGCTGCTGTTAAAGCTCCTGGTTTCGGCGAACGTCGTAAAGCAATGCTCGAAGACATCGCTATCCTCACCGGTGGCCAGGTTGTTTCCGAAGAAATGGGTGTTAAACTCGAAACCATCACCGTTGCAGAACTCGGTTCCGCAAAACGTGTTGTAATCGACAAAGAAAACACCACTATCGTTCACGGTGCTGGTAAAGCTGAAGACATCAAAGCACGCGGTAAAATGATCCGTGCTCAGATCGAAGAGTCTTCTTCTGACTACGATCGCGAAAAACTTCAGGAACGTCTCGCTAAAATCGTTGGCGGCGTAGCTGTAATCAACGTTGGCGCAGCAACTGAAACCGAAATGAAAGAGAAAAAAGACCGTGTAGAAGATGCTCTCAACGCAACTCGTGCTGCTGTTGAAGAAGGCATCGTTCCTGGCGGTGGTACTGCTCTTGTTCGCGTTTCCACTATTCTCAGTGAAGTAAAACCTGCTGACGACGATGAAGCAGCTGGCGTACGCATCATTAGCCGCGCTATCGAAGAGCCTCTCCGTCAGATCTCTGCTAACGCAGGCTTCGAAGGTTCCGTAATCGTTGAGAAAGTAAAAGACGGTAAAGACGGTATGGGCTTCAACGCTGCTATCGGCGAATACGAAGACCTTATCAAGTCCGGCGTTATCGATCCTAAGAAAGTTACCCGTATCGCTCTCCAGAACGCAGCTTCTGTTGCTTCTCTCCTGCTCACCACTGAGTGCGCAATTGCAGACAAGCCTGAACCTGCTGGTGCTGCAGCTCCTGCAATGCCAGGTGGCATGGGCGGCATGGGCGGCATGGGTGGCATGTACTAATCAGTACAGTCTTCCTAGCTATCTTGCTATTAAAGGCCGGAGCATTTGCTCCGGCCTTTTTTTGTGTGAAAACACTTTATTAAAGATACTGCGGCGTCTTCCGAAAAGTAGATAGAAAACGTCTTCGGGGACGATTTGTACTATTAACGTGAAGAGGCGCATATGCATAATGTTAGAAGAATATGGACAATTGCACTTGTGGTTGTTCTGGTATTTGCAACAGCAGGCTGTGTAAAAGTGAGGCGTAAGGCGACATTTGCGCGTACAACATCGCCCGTAGTTTACGAAGACTACGTTGCGGTTGATGATTGGAGCGAGTGGGCAGCTGAAATAGCTAATCATGTGGCAAAGGCCATTAAGGATAGACCTGATCTCGCGGGTAAACCTATTTACATGCGTCCGCTTAATGACCGTGCGTTTGATACAGGTTTTTACAGTCTGCTGCATACAGAGTTAATTAGTCGTGGACTGCAGGTTGCGGTGCAGCGTGAAGAAGACATGATTCAATTAAGCTATGCGACGCTCCCTGTTTCAACTGACCGTGGTGAACTCATGCAGGCAAGCAGTGACACTCATCTTATCGGTACTTCTGGAGCGGACACTCTTGAAGGACGCGGTTCCAGCAAAAATTCGAGTGCGCAGCTGTATGACAAGACCGGAAGTGATGAGGATAAGGCTGTAATCCTTTCTGTAGGTATGAGCTATAACAACCGGTATGTCATGCATGCTTCATCAGTTCTGCGTGTTGCGGAAGATCAGCAGGCGAACTTTGTTTCTCCATATGAGCGCGGATACCAGGTTGAAGAGTTTCCAGCCCGCACAATTAAGGTTACAGGAGAGTAAGCATGCGAAATGTACTTGTTCTTTTAGCGGTGATTACTTGTTTAATTCCTGCGGCAGCATTTGCAGAGCGTGGTAGTGTGTTACCACCTGCACCGGAAAAGATTGTTACTTTGCCGGAACTGCGCTTTGAACCTTCATCACTGTCTGCTGAAAACTTTATGGCAGCGGATGTGATCGCAGAGCAGATGAGCGGTAAGGTGAGCCGTAACAGTCCTGTGCTAATTGCTAGCATGGTGCAGTTAAGTGATTTCCGACATTCTTCAATGTTGGGACGGCTTGTTATGCAGCAGATATCTTCCCGCATCAGTCAATTTGGATACAGTGTGATAGAATCTCGTCTTAAGAAGGAATACTCTATCATTCCTAAAGAAGGTGAGTTTATTTTAACTCGTGATGTTTCTGAATTGATGAAAAAGGAATACAATGCACAGGTGGTGCTGGTTGGCAGCTATGTGCCTACACCGTATAGAGTGTATGTTTCGATCAGGTTGCTGCGTGTTTCTGATGGCGCTGTTATTGCTGCGCATGAATATACACTGAGGAATCGTCGTGAATTTGCAGTTCTGCTTCGCGAGGACAAAGGTGAGCAACGTGACTTGTGGGCTATGTTTAACAAGCGGCCCAATGCCTATGCACAGCAGGGTAGAAGAGAAAAAATTAAAAAGGGCGTAATGTTGTCTGCACCGGACATGATTAATCCTGTGGTGGATGATGATGTGGATATGACGAACTTTCCTGTTTTGAGTTCTCCAGCTACTGCTGATGATTTAGGAATGTAGTGGAAAAAAGCTATAATTGAGGGTTTATGCTTGATGGTACAAGCAAAACCCTCTATGTATACACAGCTGTTCGGTACTATATTTTGTTATTATTAGTCAGCTGCCGGTAAAATGGGGGCTGACGTTTTCTATGTTTATGATAAACTTGACGTGAACGCGTAAAGTCTGTAGAAGATGCCGTTCATTTTTTTAAAGGAGTCATCTCATGAAGAGAACTTACCAGCCAAGCAAAATTAAGCGCAAAAGAACCCACGGTTTTCGTGCTCGTCTCAAAACCGCTAGTGGTCGTGCGATTCTTCGTCGCAGACGCGCTAAAGGTCGTGCGAAATTATCTGCCTAACGTTCCCAAGAACACATCGGCTGACCCGGCGGCCTGAATTCGTAAAATGTTACGATGATGGTCGCCGATACTTTTCTAAAAATTTCGTCTTGTTTGTTTTAGAAAAGGAAGAATCACTTGCTCCGTGGCGAGTGGGGTTGGCAGTGACGAAGAAAACAGGATCGGCAGTACAACGTAACCGCGTCAAACGTGTGTTGCGCGAGTTCTTTCGACTGAATCAGCGGGAAATACCGAACGGCATTGATTTAGTTGTAGTGCCTAAACGCCGATTGGATCCTGAGCGTGTTGACCTACATTTTGTCACACAGGAACTTTTACCGATCATTCACAAATTACGTGAAAGGTCCGCTCAGGATGGGGAAGACGAAGCGTAATGAAGAAAACCTTCCGCACGCTGCTGGTAGCGCCTATACGATTTTACCAGCTCTGTATTTCGCCTCTTTTTCCGCCTGCCTGCCGCTTTGTACCTTCGTGTTCAGAGTATGCGGCGCAGGCCGTGATGCGCCACGGCTTTTTGAAGGGATCAGTTCTCGCCGGATGGCGCATTTTGCGTTGTAACCCCTGGTCTGCAGGGGGGCACGATCCCGTCCCGCCTTCCAAAGAAAAACATCCCTATGCATAGGAGCTATTGAGGGCCCATGGATAAAAACCGAGTCATAATTACCGTTGTGCTCTGTATGGTTATCACCGTAGGGTGGAACTACCTTGCTGAGTACATGGGATGGTTGCCACAGCCAGTACAGCAGACTGTGGTAGAAGAAACTGCAAATGCAGGTTCCACATCCCCTGCGAAGGTTCAGCCAGCACAAAACACACCGGCACCAGAACTGCCAGTTTTCAAAGCTGAAAACGGACGCACTGTTACTGTTGATACTCCTCTTTACACTGCCGTATTTCATTCTAACGGCGGTGTGCTGCAGAGCTTTGTTCTTAAAAATTACAAAGCTGAAAACACCCCGGATTCTCCAAAAGTTGATCTCATCGGCAAATCTGCCGCTGCATTTGCTCCCCTTGGCCTTCTTATTGATGGCGACCGGACTTGGGAAAAAGCAGCATGGAGCCTGAAAGGCTCTGATCTTACCTTAGATGAAGGTAAGAACGGCATGCTCGTGTTTGTTGGTGAAGTAGATGGTTTGCGTGTTGAACGCGAATTCTCATTTACAGCAGACAACTACACTATTACTGAAAAAACAAATATCATTAACGCAGGAAGTAACCCGCGTAATGTTCGATTGGACTACACTCTTGATGCCAACAGTATGACCGACGCTGGCAACCCGTACAACAAAACTCGTGTTGCATGGTTTACTGATACTGAAGGTCTTGACACTGAAGAAGATGTTGATGATCTCGGAACCGGCATTAGTAGCACTCTGCCTATGATGTGGGCGGGTGTGGAAAGCAACTACTTTATTGCTGCCATTGCACCAAAATCTGCTGATCTTGCTCTGAAAGCTAAGTACCAGAGCGGCGTGTACAGAATTGCACTTGAAAAAGACGGTATTGGTATTGCACCTGGTAACATGTCCTCTGCGACTGCTACCTACTACATTGGCCCTAAGATTTCCAAGTACCTTGCTGCTGCTCCTAATACTCTGAGTGCGGCAGAAGACTACGGTTTCTTTACTATTCTCGCAGTGCCAATGCTCAAAATGATTAATTTCTTTGAGCAGTACGTAGGTAACTACGGTGTAGCGATTATTCTGCTTACCATTCTTATTAAGATTGCATTCTGGCCACTGTCTCGTAAGAGCTACAAATCTATGGAAGCTATGAAAAAGCTCCAGCCAATGATGCAGAAGATTCGCGAAAAGTATGCAGACGATCGCGAAAAACAGAATCAGGAAGTTATGGCATTGTACAAAACCTACAAGGTAAATCCTGTAGGCGGCTGTCTGCCAATGATCATTCAGATTCCAGTATTCTTCGGTTTGTATCAGGCGTTGCTTAACGCAATTCAGTTGCGTCATGCTTCATTTATTGATTACCTGCCGTTCACAAACATGCCTTGGCTTTCTGACTTATCTGCACCAGATCCATACTACATCACTCCTATTGTGATGGGTGCAACCATGCTGCTCCAGCAGCTGCTCAGCCCGAGCACCGGTGATCCGACTCAGCGCAAGATGATGCTCATCATGCCAGTAGTCTTTACGTTTATGTTCTTGAACTTCCCATCCGGTCTCGTGGTGTACTGGCTTGTAAACAACGTGCTCTCCATCTTCCAGCAGTGGCTCATGCTACGTAAGGCGTAACGCCTCTGTTTTAGAAACGCGATTACCTTTTGAGGTGTATGCATGGATGGATACAAAGAGTTCAAGGGTAAGACCCTTGACAACGCTATTGAGGAAGCGTGTCGCTACTTCAATAGTCCTCGGGAAAAACTGGAAATTGACCTCATTAATGACGCAAAGACCGGTATTTTTGGTTTAGTTGGGGCAAAAAAAGCTAAGATTAAAGCTCGAAGAATGCAGGTGCAGTTTGATACTCAAACCCTGTCAGCCCCGTTAGAAACTTCCCGACGCCCTAAGAAAAGTGCCGCATCGGTTACGGCGGAACCTGAAACCGAGCGCAAGACTGAGAAGCCGAAACAGCAGGAACGCCCGAAAAGGCGTCCAGAAAAAACTCAGTCTGTTAAACAACAAAAAACGAAAGAAAAGCCTGAAGCATCTCCTGAAGAAGCTCAGGCTGCAAAACCAAAGCAGGAACGTGGACGCTCCCAGCGCTCTAAACAGGAAGGCAGTCGTGGTCAGAAAAAACAGACCCAGAAGCCTTCTGAGAAGCCTCAAGGTGCTAAACCTGCTCGTAAGAAGCACGAGGTAAGTGAAGAGAAGCTGGAAGGGCAAAAGCGCAGTCGTAATGGTCAGCGCCGTCGTCCGCAGAAACAGCAGGCTCCAAAATCGGAAACTGCTCCGGCTCCTAAAAAACAGCGTCCGGCTCCAAAACCGGAACCTGTTATTGAACCGGTTAAAGCGGAACCGATCCCTGAGGCAAACCTTGATGAGCTCGATCAGGCCGAGCTTTTGAAGGTCGTAACAGAAGTAGTAAACCGCCTTATTACTCCTGTAATCGGTGAGACTCCGGTAGAAGCCCGCATCGAAGACGGACGTGTAAAAGCTTCCATTTCAAGCGGTGATAACTCTGGACTCCTGATTGGTCGTGAAGGCCAGACACTTGCTTCATTCCAGTACCTTGCAAACCGTATTGTCGCTAAGATTTTCGGTGTTGCAGTACGAGTACAACTGGATACTGGCGACTACCGCGAGCGTCAGGATGAAAAACTGCGTGATATCGCTCTTCACTTGGCTGAAAAAGCTAAGAACATGGGCAAGCCGCAGTCTACCCGTCCTCTCAGCTCCTATCATCGCCGAGTTGTTCATCTTGCTTTACAGGAAGATGATGAAATTCAGACTCGTAGTAAAGGTGATGGCCCGCTTAAGCGTGTTATCATCAGTCGCAAACGCAAATAGCGTTTTTGACGATACAGTATTAAAAAAGAGGAGCCCTCGGCTCCTCTTTTTTGTGTTACTCTTTATGAAAAAATTTTTAGGACACAGTCATGACCCAGAACGATACAATTGCAGCAATCGCCACAGCAATGGGGCAGGGTGGTATTGGCATCATTCGCATTAGCGGTGATAATGCCGGTACTATTCTGCGCAAACTGTTCCGCTCTTCCAGCAAAAGTTTTACAGACTTTCGTCCTTGGGTGCTTCATCACGGGCATATATTAGATGCAAAGGGCGAAGATCTGGATGACGTACTGGTTGTGCATATGCCGGGTACAAAAACATTCACCGGTGAAGAGTGTGCAGAGATCCACTGCCACGGTGGACCGGCGATTTTAAGCAGTGTGCTTGAGGCAGTTTTTTCCTTAGGTGCGCGTCCGGCAGATAGTGGTGAATTTTCAAAGCGTGCTTTTCTGAACGGTCGTATGGACTTAACTCAGGTTGAAGCTATTGCGGAAATGATTGCAGCTCCGGCTCGTGAAGGTGTTCGTCTTGCACAGGCTAAGCTTGATGGTCTGTTAGGAAAGCGTATTGCTGAACTTCGTACCCGCCTCGAACTTGTTCGTATGAAGCTGTGTGTAGCAGTGGATTTTCCTGAAGAAGATCTTGAATGTCTCGACCCGCAGGAATTTACTGACGATATTGCGTCCGTTATGGAAGCAATTCGAACCTTGCTTGGTAACTTTGACCGTGCACGTTGTTGGCGTGATGGTGCTCTTGTAGTACTCGCTGGTCAGGTTAATGCTGGTAAATCCAGCCTTATGAACGGACTGCTGGGTCGTAAACGAGCGATTGTTACTGATATTCCGGGTACCACTCGAGATTTTCTGGAAGAGCATCTTACCTTCGACGGGCTGCCAATTCGACTGGTGGATACCGCAGGCCTTCGTGAGACAGGTGACATCGTAGAGCAGGAAGGTGTTCGCTTGAGTCGTGACCTTGCGTCACAGGCTGACCTAGTGTTGCTTGTTGTTGATGCTACCCGTGGACTTGGTCAGCATGAGCGTGAGCTTATTGCTTCTGTCGGTGCAGAAAAAGTTCTTCTTGTGTGGAACAAAGTTGATTTAGTTGAAGAAGCACAGGCTATTGATTCCGCAGGTTGTGATTTGGTGCAGATTTCTGCCAAATTGGGCGACGGGCTGGATAAGCTAGCTGATGCTATTCGTTCCAATATCCTCTTGCGTAGCGGGGAGGCTAAGGAGCCTGAAGCAGGCGATCTTGTTCCAAACCTGCGCCAGAGCCATGCCCTTGAGCAGGCTGCTACTGAGCTTGAGGGGCTTCTTGATGACCTTGCTATGCAGGTTCCTTATGATCTACTTGGTGTGCGTCTTGAAACAGCGTGTTCTATTTTGTCTGAAATTACAGGCGAAACAACACCGAATGAAATCCTGAACAAAATCTTCGAGAGTTTCTGCATCGGTAAGTAGTATGACGTGCTTGAGAACTGCTTGCTATCAGGATATGTTCTTAATAAGCACTTGTAAAACCGGAATCGGCACAAGAGTGTGATGTATGTCACAGTAATCTTGTGCCGTTTTTTTATGATTATTCAACTGCTTCAACCTAATACATAGGTATCTTGCGGTAGTGATACGGTCTGGAAGTCGTAAAAACTACCTGATCCAATGTGTGCTGCTGTATGAGTGGAGTGTTAAGTTGGGCAGTTTTTTTATCTGTATGGAGTTTGTATGTCTAAACCAGCTGTAGAATCTGTTGAAATTACTTCTTGTCGCGGTATCTCCGGTGGAAACTGTCGTTTTGCCATGAACGCTGACAGCTCTTTTCCTGCTGCCATTAAAGACGTTGTAGAGCAGACAGGGTGGGATAACTTTTTGCGCACTCAGATTCGAGGACCGTTGCTACACCATCATACTTTTAAAATTTCTGTTGCAGCATGCCCTAATGGTTGTTCACGTCCGCATATTGCTGATATCGGGATTATACGTGCAAAGCAGCCGGAACTTGTTCCAAATACATGCTCTCACTGCGGTCTCTGTGGGCGTATCTGTCCGGACAAGGCGATCTCCTTTGATAACGGTGAGCCTGTTTTTGATTTTGAACAGTGTATGACGTGTGGCATGTGCATGGAAAAGTGTCCGGAACGAGCAATCCATGCTGTTGAGGACGGGTATAGAGTTGTGTTGGGCGGTAAGCTTGGAAGGCATCCACGCCTTGCTTCTGAACTAGGTGGTATCTTTTGTGAAGAGCAGGTTCTTGCAATTGTTGCAGAGTCTCTCTTTTACTACATGGAACAATATCGGCCAAAACTTCGCTTCGGTACTCTTGTTGAAGAAAATTATGATTCGCTGATGCAGCGGTTGGAACTGGCGAAGGCCGTTCGCTGCAAAGGATAAAACATGACGAAATTGCAGAAGATGTGTGATTCGGCAGCTGATGCTTCAAGTGAAGCGTCTTCTGTTTCTCCGATGCGGGCAGGTTGGCTTACTGTGCCTATAGTGGGCTTGCTTGTTCTAGCTGCACATTTTTTGCGGTTTGGCGATATGTGGCTTGCCGTGGCAATTGTCGCCACGGCTGGCTTGTGTCTTACTCGGTTAGGATGGGCACGACTGGTTTGCTCTGTCGCACTGTTTGTGGGGTCATTTTTATGGGTAAAAACAGGGATAGACTTCGTTCAGATTAGAATGGCAGTAGGGCAACCGTGGATGCGTCTTGCGGTTATTATGGCCAGTATTTGTGCTTTTAGTTTGCTTGGGGCATGGCTTCTTAGCACAGAAAAAGCTGCTGCGAGGTTTTATAAGGGGAGTGCGATTGCCATAAGTCAGGCGGCTGTATTTGTTCTCACCTGCGGTGGACTATGGCTCTGCCGTATTATGCCCAAGAACATGACATTGCTTCTTGCTGACCGTTTTTTGCCGGGCAGCGGGGCTGTAGAGATTTTTGGTATCGCCGTGTATGCAGCATGGCTGTGCGGGCTTCTTTTGAATAAAAAAACACAACGCAAAGCCCGCTCTTATGCTTGGGCATTTTTCTCCTTTGTGTTTTTTGGGCAGCTTGCACTCGGCTTGCTTGGATTTATGGTATTTCTGATGACAGGTTCGTTGCATCTTCCCGTACCGGCTCTCATTGTAGCAGGGCCATTATTCAGGGGCAGCGGCTTTTTTATGCTGATTCTTTTTACTGTCTCCGTGCTGCTGGTCGGTCCCGCATGGTGTAGTCACTTGTGTTACATCGGCGCATGGGATGACAGAATGGGGCGTGTACGCAAAGGAAAAACAGGGTGTTTGCCTGTTTGGGCCCCTAGACTTCGTATAGTTCTTGCTGTGATTGTTTTTGCTACAGCATTGGGCATGGGGCTTTCCGGTGTCTCTGTGATTGTTGCTGTGTGGCTTGCGGCAATATTGGGGCTGATTGGCGTTGCTAGTATGCTCTGCTTGAGCCGTCGCATGAAGATGATGGTACATTGCAGCGCATTTTGCCCGCTCGGTGTCATGTCGAATCTGTTAGGGAAAATTAGTCCGTGGCGTTTGCGTTTTTCCGATGCATGTACAAAGTGTAATGCTTGCGCTTCCGTATGCCGGTATAATGCCATTACGCCGGAAAGATTGGAGCTAGGAAAGCCGGCATTTTCTTGTTCGCTTTGTCGTGACTGTACTGCAGTCTGCAGACATGGAGCAGCCGAGGTACGCTTCCTTGGCATTACTTCCCCCAAACTTACCAATTTATTTGTAGTTCTTGTTACATCATTGCATGCAATTTTCTTAGGAGTAGCGCGAATGTAGGATGTGCGTTGCATGTAGTCAAAGGACTTTACTAGAACAGTATGGTTATGTATTCTTGTAGCCCACGTAAATGACTATGATGTATGATCCAGAACTATATAAGCGCAAAATTACTAAAGAAGAGATAAACGCGCTGCCTTTACGACGATATGATGGTGACATCTGTCTTATTCGAACAGAAGGTGAACTGCAGTATGCAGTTAACCGTATGAGAGAGGAGGACTTGCTCGGTTTTGATACCGAAACAAGGCCAACTTTCCGGAAAGGCAAAATAAATCTTCCTTCTTTGGTACAATTAGCGTGCTCGGATGTTGTCTTCCTCATCCAATTGAACTGGGTACCGTTTTGTGAACCTCTTATTTCGTTACTTGCCGACGATACTATTCTTAAAACCGGAGTAGCCGTCAGAGACGACATTAAAGATTTGCAGAAGCTGTCTTCGTTCAAAGACAAGGGTGTGGTGGACTTGGGAGAGATCGCCCGTCATATAGGTCTTGAAACTCATGGATTGCGTAATTTAGCCGCAAATCTTTTGGATTTCAGGATCTCAAAGGGAGCACAATGCTCCAACTGGGCGAACAAGGAGCTGACACATCAACAGATAGTCTATGCAGCTACTGATGCTTGGGTTAGCCGTCTTATTCACATTAGAATGGAAGAGACCGGTCTTATGGCTGGCATTTCCTTTGATTAATGCACTGCTTTTTCAGCAATGCAAAAAAGGTCGGAATCGTTTGATTCCGACCTTTTTTGTTTTTTTGAAACAAAAAATGTATGATAGCGCACCATTGTTCATAAATAATACACTTTGTCATATTGATGTAACCATGTCTCCATTAGGCTGTCATCAATTACTGATGTAACCGTCATGCGAGTCGGAGGAAACAGATGGCTAATACTATTTTGCTTGTAGAAGATGATGAGGATATCAGACAACTGCTCACATTCACGTTTGAAGCAGCAGGGTTTAATGTCATTACCCGTTCTGATGGTCAGGAAGGGCTTGATACCGCAATGGCAGAGCTTCCTGATGTTGTGATTCTGGATATTATGCTTCCGTCTATGAGTGGGCTGGATATCTGCAAGGTACTCAAGCGTAATGCTGAGACTGAGTCGATTCCGGTTATTATGCTTACCGCCCGTGGTGAAGAAGTGGATCGTGTTGTCGGTCTGGAGCTTGGTGCTGACGACTATGTTGTAAAGCCTTTCAGTCCGCGTGAATTGGTATTGCGTGTGCGCGCTGTACTCAAACGTAATGCACCAGTAGAGCCTGTTACAAAAGCAGCTAGTCTTCAAATGGATGGTCTTGTTGTTGATATGGACGCTTATAAAGTTCTTATCGACGGTGAAGAAGTGTTGTTAACAGCAACAGAATTTAAACTACTCGTAGAGCTACTTAAGAATAAAGGTCGAGTACGAACCCGAGATCAGTTGTTGAACACCGTATGGGGATATGAGTTTGAAGGCTACGCCCGTACTGTGGACACACATGTACGTCGATTGCGCCAAAAAATTGGAGACTACGCAAATTACATCGAAACCATGCGTGGTGTCGGATATAGATTTAAGGAATAGATTCCAGCTGCAGAGACAGCCGGATGATTGTAGCAATGGTGGAGTAAATCAATATGAAAATGTATGCTAGGGGGCTGAATTTCTACTACGGAGATTTTCAGGCATTGGAAGATATTAATCTTGAATTTGCGCAGAATCAGGTGACCGCGCTTATTGGCCCTTCAGGTTGTGGTAAGTCAACCTTTTTGCGTTGTCTGAACCGCATGAACGATCTTATTCCTGTGGCGCGAGTTGAAGGGGAGATTGTTCTTGATGGTACTAATATCTATACCCCCAAACTGGATGTCGTAGAGCTACGCCGTCGTGTGGGAATGGTTTTTCAGAAGCCGAATCCGTTTCCGAAAACTATTTTTGAAAATGTTGCATATGGCTTGCGCGTAAATGGCATTAAGGATGCTTCTTACCTTGCTGCAAAAGTAGAGGAAAGCCTTAAACACGCTGCACTTTGGGACGAAGTAAAAGATCGTCTTGATACCTCTGCTCTGGGGCTTTCCGGTGGACAGCAGCAGCGTCTTTGTATTGCTCGTGCATTGGCGGTTGAGCCGGAAGTGCTTCTTATGGATGAGCCAGCATCTGCGCTTGATCCAATTGCTACGCAGAAAATTGAAGAGCTTATTTTTGAGCTTAAAAAGAACTACACCATCATTATTGTTACTCACAGCATGCAGCAGGCAGCACGTGTTTCTGATAATACTGCCTTTTTCTACATGGGCAAACTTATTGAACATGGTGATACGGAAGTACTGTTTACAAGACCTGCGCAGAAGCAGACAGAAGATTACATAACTGGCAGATTCGGTTAGCCGCTCCGGTTACCACAACAATCTTGATTAGTTGTTAACGTTTTTGGAGAAAAGATATGGAGACGCATTTTCACGCAAAGCTTGATGATCTGCGCGCTAAATTACTTGAGATGGCGGCACGGGCTCAGAATGCGATTGAGTATGCCACTACTGCACTTTTACAGCGTGATGTAGAACTCGCAGAGCGTGTAATTAAAGAAGACAGATTTATTGATGAGATTGAATGCGATATTGATGAAATGTCTTTGCGCCTTTTAGCTTTGGATACCCCTGTTGCGATTGATTTACGTTCGATTGTTGGGATAATGCGCGTGGCTGTGAACCTTGAGCGGATTGGGGATCAGGCTGTAAACATTGCACGTCAGGCCAAGTATCTGTCCTCAAGACCGGAATTGCCATTCAAAGAGAACATGGAAGAACTATGTTCCGTTGCATTGGACATGTTACGGACCTCAATAGTGGCTTTTCGTGAGGGGGATTCTTTGCTTGCCCGAGAGGTTTGCCGTATGGACCAAGAGTGTGATGATTTGGATGTAGAAGTGATCAAGGAACTGGTTAGCTATATGGGGTACGAGTCTCCGGCTGTTAAACGTGCTGTGGCTGCAATTCTAACCTCCCGTAGTTTGGAAAGAGTTGGTGACCTTGCTACAAATATTGGCGAAGCGGTTGTTTTCATAGTTGAAGGTGAGAGCATAAAGCATAAAATTTGTAGCTAGCAAGATATCTTGCAGTACAGCATTACCTGTCTTGTGTAGTAGGGTGGAGAGTTATTTTTTTAAAAAAAATCTGATGAAATAATCAGAGAATATTCATAAATAGACTGAAAAAATTATTACTGTTGTAAATTTTACATATATGAAAAAAATCTCCTCATGTTGAAAAAAGCCTCTGCATAAAAAAAATGTGCAGAGGTTTTTCCTCTATTATACAGATAATAAAACTTTTTTTTATGCAAAAGAAAAAAACTTTGTGTAACGAAAATGTAAAAAAATGAATTTTACTATGATAATCAAACTAAAAAGAAGTGTTTAACGATTTTTGCATATGTCTACAATAGTAGGTGGTTAGCTTTATTTGACGAAAAAGCAAAGGTGCGATATTCACCCTAAGCTTTTAGCGTTAGCACCGTAATTTTTTGTCTACTTTAAGTCACGAGCGGCAGTCATGAGTCTGCCTTTTTTGTTGCTTGGATAGCAGTATATAAGGAGAATTTTGAATAACAGTCTATTTAATAGCGTTATTCAAAAAACACCTGAGCGAGTGTGTAAAGCATTTAGGTGTGTAAAAGCCGGTGTGCGACGTGCAGGCTGCGTTATCAGAGAGGAGAACGTGGCGTGTGTTGCCAGATGTCGTTGTAAATCCGGTGCTGCTGTTTTGAAAAAATTTTGTTTGATGTTGCTGCATCGGCAAGCAAAGGAGAGCTGTTAATGAAGTTGTGGACTAAAATCCTCATCGGTATGATTGTAGGTGTAGTTGTTGGTGCGTTTGTACCGGCAGTGGTACCATACGTTTCCCCTGTAGGGACTTTGTTTATTAATGCAATCAAAATGTTGATCGTTCCATTGGTGTTTGCATCCCTCGTGACTGGTATGACCAGCATGGACGATGTGAAAAAACTTGGTCGTATCAGTTTTAAGACCATCAGCATTTACCTCACCACTACCGTGATTGCGATTTCTATCGGCCTCATTATTGGTGAACTCCTCCAGCCTGGCGCAGGCATGAACCTTGCCGCTGCCGGTGAGCAGGTTACTAAAGAAGCGCCATCCCTTGCTAATACTTTGACCGGACTTATTCCTAAGAATCCGATTGACGCAATGGTGAAAGGCAACATCTTGCAGATTATTGTGTTTGCAATCTTCGTTGGTCTTTCCATCAACTTTGCAGGCGAAAAAGGTGCTCCTGTTAAGAGCTTCTTCGAATCTCTCGCAGAAGTAATGTACTCTATGACTTCAATTGTTATGGCGTGTGCTCCTTATGGTGTTGCTGCTCTTATCGCAAAAGTTGTTGCTCAGTACGGTCTGGATGCGCTTTTGCCACTCGCAAAAATCATCTGTGCCATGTACCTTGGTGCAATTGTACACATCTTCTTCACTTACGGTAGCTACGTAACTACCATCGGTCGTCTGAACCCAGTGAAGTTCTTCCGCGGCATCGTTGATGCCCAGATGGTAGCATTCTCTACTTCATCCAGTGCTGGTACTCTTCCTGCGACAATTCGTTGTACTGAAAAGAACCTCGGCGTTTCTCCTTCCATCTCCAGCTTCGTGCTTCCGCTTGGTGCAACCATCAACATGGACGGCACAGCAATTTATCAGGGTGTATGTGCGTTATTTATTGCTCAGGCATACAACATTGATCTTACTCTTGGTAATATTGTGACTATCATGCTGACCGGTACTCTTGCTTCCATCGGTACTGCCGGTGTTCCGGGTGCAGGTCTTATCATGCTTTCCCTGATTCTTTCTTCTGTAGGTCTTCCTATGGAAGGTATTGCGCTCATCGCTGGTATTGACCGTGTTCTTGATATGGCACGTACCACCGTTAACATTTCCGGTGACGCAATGACTGCAGTTCTCGTATCTCGCACTGAGAATGAGCTTAACGAAGAAGTGTACAACGCATCTTAGTATCTTTTCATTCTTAAAGTAAAAAGGCTCGCAGCAAACGCTGCGAGCCTTTTTTGGTTGTGATGCATGATAAGCCGTATGAAATAATTGCACGTAAGTTCGGATAGTACCAGTGTGTATTATTGAATGAAAGCTCAAGCTAGCTACGCGTAATAATTGAGTATGGAGAATGTATGAAAAATCTAGTTGGCCTCCTTATGGTATGTATGCTCCTACCAGCAGGTGCCTTTGCAGAAGAACCTGTGATTCCCCTAGAGAAAATTACAGATCCGGACATGGCGCATGCATTGTTCGTCAAGGCGATGAATGAAAAAAATATTGATCAGCTCTGTGCTATGTATACTGATGATGCAGTAATGGTGCTGCGAGATGGAAAACTTGAAGTGAGTGGTCCGAGTCGTATCAGAAGAGTTTTTTCCATAATGGTTGACATGGTGGAATCACTTGATATTGAGACCGTATATCAGGTTGAAGCAGAGAATACTGTTTTGTTCAGATCAAAATATCGTTCTGTGTACGTTACGCCTGATGGAGAGAGAGAAGAGGTGGTCAGTAGCGGTGTCGAAGTGCTGGAAAAGCAGGAAGACGGGACATGGTTATTTACTATTGATCACCAGAACGGCGGAGCAAATGTTTTGTAAATAAGCCGACTGGCACAACACATACTGAAAAACGGGCTCGAAATACTTTCAAGCCCGTTTTTCATTGGTTAGATTTTGAATGATGCAGCATTTGCCTGTTTTTCCTGAGATGAGATAATGAAGCAGAAAGCTATTTGTAGAGATATTAGGAGATTTCTGTTGCTTGTAACACTGGGATGTAACTGATTGTCGATATGCAAAGAATCATAGTCGTAAGCCTAAGAAGAATTGTCCGATGATTGAGTTATGTCCGATGATGTATGTTGCAGTACGCAATAAAAAAATCCCATGCACTTTCGTGCATGGGATTGTCGTTGGTATATTAGGCTGATTAGCCTTTTATGAGGGTTTTAAGCTTGTCGAATGCAGCGTTGATACCATTTGGATTGTTACCGCCAGCCTGAGCCATATCAGGTCGACCGCCGCCTTTACCGCCTACTTCAGCTGCAATTTGACCGATGAGCTGACCAGCTTTGAACTTCTCATTGAGGTCTTTAGTAACAGCCACGAGCAGGGTTACTTTGCCTTCAGCATCTGCACTAGCAAGACATGCGATACCGGAACCAAGTTTGGAGCGGATGTCATCCATGATGTCACGCAGTGCTTTTACGTTAGGAACGTCCACACGTGCTGCGAGGACTTTTACGCCATCAACGTCGGTAACGTTGGACATAAGGTCGCCACCCTGACTGGAAGCCGCTTTTGCTGCGAGTTTTTCCATTTCTTTACGCAGGGAGCGGTTTTCCTGTTGTAGGCCTTTAACGCGGTTAGCAACATCACCTGGCTTGCCTTTTACAAGACCTGCAATGTCCTGCAGCTCTTCACGGTTGCCAAGGGAGAGGTTGAGTGCGTTAAAGCCGGTTGTTGCTTCAATACGACGGATGCCAGCAGCAACGCCGCTGTCAGACAGTACAAAGAAGGACCCAGCCTGACCGGTAGCAGAAAGGTGAGTACCACCACAAAGTTCAACAGAATTGTCGCCGATAGCAACAACACGTACTTTGTCTTCGTATTTTTCGCCGAAGAGTGCCATAGCACCTTTTTCAACTGCTTTGTCGTAGTCCATCTCCGCAACATCAAGAGGGATGTTTGCCATAATCGCTGTGTTTACATCCAGTTCAATCGCTTTGATTTCTTCTGGAGTAAGAGCGGAAATGTGGGTGAAGTCGAAACGCAGACGATCTGGGGTTACCAGAGAACCGGACTGTTTTACATGATCACCCAGCACGCGGCGGAGTGCAGCGTGGAGCAAGTGAGTACAGGTGTGGTTACGTGCAGCAGCAAGGCGAAGTTCTTCGCTTACCTGCATGTTCACTTCCTGTTCGTTGCGGATGGTGCCTTCAGCAACTTCGATATGATGTACGGTAAGCTCTGCATTAGGCTTCAGAGTATCGAGTACGGTAGCTTTACCGGAGTCCGCAGATATTTCACCATGGTCACCGGACTGACCGCCGGATTCACCGTAGAATGGAGTTTTGCTGGTAACAAGGTAGCCTTTTTGGCCAGCAATAAGAGATTCTACAGTTTCTGCGTCCTCATTCATGAGTACAGCAATACGGCTGTCAGTGCCGAGGTTGGTGTAGCCTACGAACTCGCAACGCAGACCTTCTTCAAGGAGGGACTGGAAACGAGCTGCAAGGGTGTCACCAGCTGCGCCTTTCCAAGCAGCCTTAGCACGCTGTTTCTGCTGTGCCATGAATGCATTGAAGCCTTCTTCATCAACAGCGATGCCGCGCTTTTCAGCGATGTCGTTGATGATGTCGATAGGGAAGCCGTAAGTGTCGTACAGTTTAAATACGGTTTCGCCTTTGAGTTCTTTTTTCGCGGTGTTTTCAACAGCAAGGATTTCGTCTTCCAGAAGAGCAAGACCTTTATCCAGAGTTTTGTTGAAGCCTTCTTCTTCCATGATCACAACACGATCCATGAACTCTGCGTTTTCGCGAAGTTCTGGGTACTGGTCACCCATTACTTCAACAACTTTTGCTACAGATTTGTGGATGTAGCAGCCGGAAAGCCCCATCAGGCGACCAAAACGGTACGCACGGCGGATGAGGCGGCGCAGAACATATCCGCGGCCTTCGTTGGAAGGAAGGATGCCGTCGCTGATCATGAATGCGATAGCGCGGCTGTGGTCAGCAATAACGCGGAGAGCTGTATCCACGTCATCACCGTCTTTCTTGTAGGTCACGCCTGCAAGGTTCGCAGTAAAGTTGATGAACTCGAGGAAAAGGTCTGTGTCGTAGTTGGAGTACACGCCCTGACAAACCGCAGCAATACGCTCAAGGCCCATGCCGGTATCGATGTTTGGTTTAGGCAGAGGAGTTCGGATGCCCTGTTCGTCCTGATTGAACTGCATGAACACGAGGTTCCAGATCTCAAGGAAGCGGTCACAGTCACATTTGCCGATACCGCAGTCAGGGCCACAGGTCATGTGTTCACCCTGGTCGATATGGATTTCAGTACACGGACCGCAAGGGCCGGTGTCCCCCATAGACCAGAAGTTGTCCTTTTCGCCGAGACGGAAAATTCTGTCTTCAGGAACGCCAGCTTCTGTCATCCAGAGTTCTTTAGCTTCGTCATCATCGCTGTAGATGGTGATGTAGAGTTTCTCTTTTGGAAGCTTGAGTTCTTCAGTGATGAACTCCCATGCGTAACGGATTGCATCTTTTTTGAAGTAATCGCCAAAGCTGAAGTTACCGAGCATTTCAAAGAAGGTGTGGTGGCGTGCTGTACGGCCTACGTTTTCAAGGTCGTTGTGTTTGCCGCCTACGCGCAGGCACTTCTGGGAAGAGGTGGCTCGCACATACGCTCGTTTTTCCTGACCGAGGAAGGTTTTTTTAAACTGAACCATGCCTGCGTTAGTGAAGAGCAGAGTAGGGTCGTCGGCAGGAATGAGGCCTGAAGAAGGCACGATTTCATGTCCTCTGTCCTCGAAGAATTTGAGAAACTTCTCTCGAATTTCGTTTGCGGTCATCACAGCGTTGTCTCCCTTGGAAAAACATTAACGGCTTATTGTTATAAGAAACGCCGCCCTGAAAACAGGGCGGCGTACTTTATCTCGAATATGAGAAGCGGTGCTATTTTTTGGAAGATTTTTTAGGATCAGCAGCTTCTTCAGGCTTTGCTTCCTCAGTTCCTTCCTCAATTACGCCCAGATGTGTAAGTAATTTCTTTTCAATCTGGTCTCTGATCGCGTCGTTCTCGTTCAAGAAAGCTCGAACGTTTTCCTTACCCTGACCTAATCGTTCAGAGCCATACGCGTACCAGGCACCACTTTTATCTACTATGCCGTGTTCTACACCAAGATCAAGCAATTCGCCAGTACGGGATATGCCTGTTCCGTATAAAATATCGAATAAAGCCTCACGGAACGGTGGTGCAACTTTGTTTTTTACGATTTTTGCGCGTGTGCGGTTACCGAATACTTCATCTTTGTCTTTAAGAGATTGAATACGGCGTACGTCAATACGGATAGAAGAGTAGAATTTAAGTGCGTTACCACCAGTAGTGGTTTCAGGGTTACCATAGCCCATTGTGCCGATCTTCATACGGATCTGGTTGATGAAGATAACACTTACGTTGGATTTATGAATGGTACCGGTAAGTTTACGCAGGGCGTGAGACATGAGGCGAGCCTGACTGCCTACCTGTGTTTCACCCATGTTACCTTCAAGTTCAGACTGCGGGATAAGGGCAGCAACGGAGTCGATAACAATAATATCAACAGCACCGGAACGTACGAGCATGTCGGCAATATCAAGTGCCTGTTCGCCGTAATCCGGCTGAGAAATAAGCAGAGCTTCAGTGTCTACACCAAGACGACGTGCATATGTAGGGTCAAGCGCATGCTCAGCATCGATAAATGCAGCTGTTCCGCCCTGTTTCTGACACTGTGCAATGGCGTGCAGTGCAAGGGTGGTTTTACCGGAAGATTCAGGACCGTAAATTTCAGTAACACGACCTTTAGGGATGCCGCCAATACCCAGTGCAAGGTCAAGTGTAATAGAGCCGGTAGGAATAACAGGGATAGCGACGTGTGCATCGTCATTCAGCTTCATTACGGAACCCTGTCCGTATTTACGCTGAATAGTGCTCATTGCTGTTTTAAGAGCCTCACGACGCATGTCATCCGGACTCATTGCGGATTTAGTAGCCATTTTTTTAATCTCCGTGCGGAAAGTGTTGTTTTGGGAGCGCTCATCGTGAATAGCAAATCGCTGAGTCAGGGGCAATCTCCAAAAGGTGCAACGCAGGTTATGTACATTGTACAGTTAAATAGTATCATAAAAATAAACGTCCGAAAATCTTTATTCATAAAATCAGGGGAATAGAGATTGCGGGTAAAACGGGTCTTGCTTTTATATGCAATGAGCCTTATTTGCCCTGCATGGAAAAGGTAACGAAGCAATATGATGCCGTGGCATTACTGTCCGGTGGACTGGATTCTCTGCTCGCTGTTAAGGTAATACAGGATCAGGGGCTTAGGGTAAAAGGGTTGCACTTTGTAACCCCATTTTTTGGTAAACCGCACATGGTGCGCCGCTGGGAAAAATTGTACGGCATGGAAATCGACGCTGTTGATGTGTCTGAAGAATATGTTCGTATGATGGTTGAGCGCCCTGTCCACGGGTTTGGTAAAACCCTGAACCCATGTGTTGACTGTAAGATATTGATGCTCAGAAAAGCACATGAGCTTATGGGCAAATACGGCGCTAAGTTTATTATTTCCGGTGAGGTCATCGGGCAGCGCCCTATGTCGCAGCGCAGAGACACCCTTAATGTTATTAAGCGTGATGCAGACGTGCAGTCCGTACTGCTTCGTCCTTTATGTGCTCTGTGTCAGGATCCGACCCCTATGGAAGAGTCTGGCCTTGTACAACGTGATAAACTGCTCGGCTTGTACGGTCGTGGACGTAAAGAGCAGCTTAGACTTGCTGAGCATTACGGGTTTACAGAAATTCCTTCACCTGGTGGGGGCTGTAAGCTTACAGAACGTGAGAACGGTCGTCGTTACTGGCCTGTACTTAAATACTCACCAAAACCATCCGTTGCAGACTTTAAACTGTCGAACATTGGTCGTCAGTACTGGTCTGGCAAACATTGGATGGCTGTTGGACGTAACCAGATGGATAATGAGTCACTCCTTAAGGTTAAAAAGGATAGTGACCTCGTGTTTAAAGTCGTGGATTATCCGGGACCAATATCTATCGGTCGTCAGTTTGAAGGTGAACCGTGGTCTGAAGAAGTTATTGCAGATGCAGCGGCATGGGCAGCTTCTTATTCCCCGAAAGCAAAAAAAGCTGGCGTTCCAGTAAAAGTGAGTGTAGTAACTGTAAGTAAGGACAACGAAGAAGAATGTATCCTTACTGTTACTCCTTCGAGAGAAACACCAATGGGCTGGGCTGAATGGCTTTGGCCTGATGCAAAAGAAGAAATACGCGAAGAGGCACGTGCCCGCGCGAATTAATAGAATTTCCTGGATGATTCGTCAGCCTTTGATACGTAGGCAGAATCAATACTATTACATGCAGGCACCTTGCCGTTGTCACCAAAGGGGATTGAGTTGCTCCTGACGGCGGCTGCCATATCCTTTTAAAAAAAGGATTTTGCAAGGTCTCATCGGTAACGGTCAATCCGGGGTATTGTTAGAGAGCTCTTTCACAGACGTGAAAGGGCTCTTTTTTTTTGTCTCGTGTGTGAAATTAGAAAAATACTGCAAAATATAGTTCATTGGTTTTTCATTTTTGTGCAAAGAATAAAAGTAATGGGAGAAAGATTTGCTTTCAGTGATCATTTTAGAATTTTAATAGTGGTGTTACTTGGTTATTATGGAGTGATTGCTTTATGTGATAATAAAAAGCACTAACTAACAGTTATCATTCATTGAAAAAACAGAACGTATTTCTTTTTTTACTGAGCAATGCGGTGGGGTATGACAAATTGGAATGGCTAATGTGACCAAAAAGACTTGAATGCATCGCCGTTGCGAACTACAACGGGGACGACAAATAACAAAACTGTAAAACTCGTTGAGGTGGAAAATGACGTCT
The DNA here is from genome assembly GCF_900129975.1 of Halodesulfovibrio marinisediminis DSM 17456. Taxonomy (NCBI): domain Bacteria; kingdom Pseudomonadati; phylum Thermodesulfobacteriota; class Desulfovibrionia; order Desulfovibrionales; family Desulfovibrionaceae; genus Halodesulfovibrio; species Halodesulfovibrio marinisediminis. The sequence continues at coordinate 439,187 of NZ_FSRG01000006.1, read as the reverse complement.
CCTGTGAACAATCGTGAAGGGTTCGCCACTGCTCTTGGTGTACTCACCGCGACTTTGGGCTCAGCAGTTGGGCTTGGTAACATCTGGAAATTCCCGTACATGACAGGTGAAGGCGGTGGTGCTGCTTTCCTTATCGTATATTTGCTTGCCACTCTTGTAGTTGGCCTTCCTGTAATGATTGGCGAAATTATGCTTGGTCGTAAGGCTCGTCAAAATGCAATTGGTACCTGGTACAAAGTTGCTCCGGGTTCTCCTTGGTTTCTCGTAGGTTGCGGTGGTGTTCTGGCTGCATTCTGCATCATGGCTTTCTACTCAGACGTAGCAGGCTGGGTTTTTTCTTACGTAATAAAAGCTGCTTCCGGTCAGCTTCTTGGTCTTGATAAGTCAGTTGGGGAAGCTGCATTCGGGTCCATGGTATCTGACCCAACAGCTTCTCTTGTTTGGCAGTGGTTTGTTCTTGCTCTTGTTGCACTTATTCTTATCGCAGGTGTTTCTAAGGGTATTGAAAAAACAACCAAAATTCTTATGCCGGTTTTGTTCTTTATGCTGTGTGCAATCTGTGTACGTTCCCTTATGCTTCCAAAAGCTAGCGAAGGTCTTGCGTTCCTGTTTGCTCCAGATTTCTCCAAAATTACAATCGAAGTAGTACTTAATGCAATGGGGCTTGCATTCTTCAAGCTTTCTTTGGGTATGGGTACTATGATGACCTATGGTAGTTACTTCCTTGATGAAGCGGATATTCCAAAAACTACCATGCGTGTAATGCTCGCCGACCTTACCGTATCCATGCTTGCTGGTATTGCTATCTTCCCGGCAGTATTTAACTACGGTCTGGAGCCGACAGCTGGACCTGGTCTGCTCTTTATGACTATGCCTGCTGTATTTAGCGCACTTCCAGCTGGTCAGCTTTTTATGACACTGTTCTTCGTACTCACTTCCGTAGCAACCATCGGCGCTATGTGTTCCCTGTTCGAGGTTCCTGTAGCGTTTCTTGTTGAAACTGTTCCGTCCTTCTCCCGTAAGACAGCGACTATTATCGTTGCTATCGGTATTGGATTGTGTGGTGCTCCGGCTACCTTGTCTTTCAGTGTTCTTTCTGATGTGACTATTTTTGGTAAAAACTTCTTTGATATGTATGACTTCCTAAGTTCTAACATTCTCCTTCCTTCCGGCGGCGCGTTTATCTGTCTGTTCGTAGGTTGGGTATGGGGCTGGGAACGTTCCAAAGAATGTCTTACTAACGGTGGCGCTCTTGCTAACGAAGGTGTTCTGAAAATTTGGTTCATGCTCGTTAAGTACGTGACACCAATCCTCGTGTTCATCGTGCTTCTTAAAGGTCTTGGTGCATTCTAAGTCGTAGAGTGTTCTTGAGAGCCTGCTGCGGCTTAAGAACCTTTTGATTGTGAGGCAAGCCCGTTGCATTAGTAATAAGCGGCTTATGTTTCAATATCTTTCGTGAATTAAAAAGGCTGTCCTTTGCATAAGGACAGCCTTTTTTGTTATTTAGTTAATAATATAAGTTGATGGAGTGAATGTTCTTTGGGGGCAAGGACAGGGAGAGAGAGCCTTTTTAAAAGGGGGCTCGTAACTGCTTCAAGCAACTGTTGTAGGCATAATAGTATTCAGAAACACTTTAGGTAAAATAATCACATTACATCCAAGGTGACTCCTTGGTATGGTGAGACGACTATTTTCTCTTAACGTGCAGGAAGTCCTATGCCGAAAAGAAAAGTTTCCGATGCTAACAACCCCACATGGTATAAAGATGCAATCATTTATGAGTTGCATATTAAATCGTTTAACGACTCTACAGGGAGCGGTAAAGGCGATATCCAAGGGGTAATTGAAAAGCTTGATTACTTGCAGGACCTTGGGGTTACGGCTGTTTGGTTGTTGCCTTTTTTCCCTTCACCATTGCGTGACGATGGGTATGACATTCAGGATTACATGAATGTAAACCCTGAATACGGGACGATTCAAGATTTTAAAAAGCTCATTCGTGAGGCGCATAAACGTGACTTGCGGATTATCATTGAGCTGGTTCTTAATCATACTTCAGATCAGCATGAATGGTTCAAGCGTGCTCGGAAGGCTCCGGCTGGGTCTGCTCATAGAGATTTTTATGTATGGAGCGATACGCAGGATAAATATCGGGATGCCCGAATAATCTTTAAGGATTTCGAACCATCCAACTGGAGTTGGGATCCTGAAGCCAAAGCATATTACTGGCATCGTTTTTACCATCATCAGCCAGATTTGAACTACGAGAACCCACAGGTGCATAAGGCCCTATTCAAGGTGTTTGATTTCTGGTTCAAGATGGGGGTGGATGGCGTGCGTTTGGACGCAGTTCCGTATCTTTATGAAGAGGAAGGAACTAACTGCGAGAATTTACCAAGGACTTTTGAGTTTTTGAAGAAGCTTCGTGCTCGCCTTGATGAAAGATACAAAGACCGCATGTTGCTTGCAGAGGCTAACCAATGGCCGGAAGACGCTGCAGAATATTTTGGAGATGGTGATGCATGCCATATGTCATTCCATTTTCCGTTGATGCCACGCATGTTCATGGCTCTTGAGATGGAGGACAGATATCCAATCCTTGATATCCTAGAACAGACACCGTCTATCCCTGAAACTGCTCAGTGGGCTATTTTCCTGCGTAACCATGATGAACTGACACTTGAAATGGTAACTGATGAAGAACGGGATTACATGTACAGGATGTATGCCCGTGACCCGAAGAGTCGGATTAATTTGGGAATTCGTCGCAGGCTTGCTCCGTTGCTGGGGAATGACAGACGTAAGATAGAGCTGATGAATGTTCTGCTGTTTTCTATGCCTGGAACACCTGTTTTGTATTACGGTGATGAGATAGCTATGGGGGACAACTACTATCTAGGCGACCGTGACGGTGTTCGCACTCCAATGCAATGGAGCGCGGACAGAAATGCCGGTTTTTCCCGATCAAATCCACAGAGTTTGTATCTACCTGTTATTATTGATCCAGAGTATCATTACGAAGCTATTAATGTTGAGACGGCACAGAGTAACAGGTCCTCTTTATTTTGGTGGATGAAAGGGATGATTGCCATGCGTAAAATGTACCCTGCATTTGCGCGAGGGGATGTTTCGTTTCTTATGCCGGATAACCATAAGGTGTTGGCATTTATTCGAAGTTACAAGGATGAACATATATTAATTGTATGCAACTTATCACGGTTTCCACAGGCCGCTTCATTAGTTCTGTCAGGTTTTGAAGGGTGTGAGCCAATTGAGCTGATGTCACACACAAGATTCCCTATGGTACGAACCGCCGCCTATGATCTGACACTTAACCCGCATGGGTATTACATGTTTAAGCTGCACCGAAATATTGCAGAAGAAGTGGCGCGCTCAGAAGTTGTTCCTGTAGTTACCTCTTCTACAACTGTAAATATGTTCGATGCTGATTTCAGAAGTGGGGTTGAGAGTGTTCTTCCATCGTATTTCATACGTCGCAACAGACTCTTGTCGTCCACTGCAATTTTACGCGAAATTAATATCTTAGAAGCATTGCCGTTTGGTCGTGAAACACAACAGTGTTGGCTTCTTGTTGTTGCTGTGCGCTATATGCAGCAACCGACAGAGCTTTATTCGTTGTTTGTCAGTCGGGTGGAAGGGGAAGCCGCAACTGATATTGCAACAGCACGCAGACCTGAGCTTATCTGTACGATAGAGGGGGACAGCAAGCCTGCGGTATTGATCGAAGGCTTTGTGGAAGGTTGGAGTTGCGAATCGTTTATCAATCTATATAAGCAGGTGAAGTCCATTTCCGGTAGACATGGCGTGTTTACCGTTCTGCAGGATAGGCGCAGGCTTCCTATGCTTCGTCCGTGTTTTGGTTGGTGGAAAGAGAATCCGGAATCCAGTGCTGTTATCTGTGGTAATGATTTGTTTTTCCGGATGTATCGCAGGCTTAGTGACGGCATTAATCCAGATGCAGAAATGATGGAACACTTGTCGGTGAGATGTGGTTATCCGAATGTGCCGCAATATTTTGGTGCCTTAAAGTATATTTGCAGCAAGGGAGACGAGCATTATGTGGGATCATTCACCGAGTATATTCATTGTGAGTCTGATGTAAGACAGATGGTCGTCGATAGTGTGACACGTTTCTATGAGGGACGTCTTGCTAGTGATAAAGCTATTGAAAAAGCACCGGAAGAGTTTGATGCAGATATCTTTGAGATTGCCTTTGAGCGCCTAGACTTGAATTCTACTGAGGTATTGACTGAAGCAGATGTGACCTTTTTTACTCTGCTAGGAAAAAGGCTGGGTGAAATGCATCTGGCACTGTCTAGACGAGGTGCACGTAAAGATTTTGCTCCAGAGCCTTATTCAAAATTGTACGCCCGTTCTGTGTATCAAAGTGTGCAAAGTGTGATGAAGCGCACGATGGATAAACTTCATCAAAATCGAGGGAAATTGCACAGTAGTGTGATTCCATACGTTGATATGGTACTGGGGCGAAGGAAGCAACTACTTAAGAATGCAAAACAATTTTTAGACTATCAGTACGATTGCCATAAAATTAGAGTGCATGGAAATTTATACCTCCGGAGAATATTCTATACAGGTAAAGATTTTCTTTTCGTCAATTTTGAAGGGTATAAGTATCGTTCGTTTACGGCTCGAAGGTTAAAGGACAGCGGCTTACGCGATATTGTTGATCTGCTGGATTCACTTCAGATTACAGCCTTAAGAGTATTGCGTCATTCTTCGTTTATTCGTCATGAAGACAAGGATATGCTCGAGATATGGGCAGAAGTGTGGCGCAGGAATGCAGGTGGAGTATTGTTGCGTAGTTACGCTGACACTGTGGAAGGAAGTGACCTGTTGCCAAAGGATCCGGAAGCATTCAGATGTATGTTGGATGTCTTTTGTATACAAAAAAAGTTCATTGACTTGAGGCACTTTGAAGCAATGGATAATGCGGAACTTGAGGTTGTGCTACGGAGTATCCTCAATATTCATTGTCCGCAATCAGCAAGTGTTTGTGAACGATAGTGTTTTAATAAAAAAGAGCCTGCATAATGTATGCAGGCTCTTTTTTATTGGAATAAATATTGCAAATTTTAATTATTAAGCGGCGGTTAGGAAAAAAGCGCCATGCTTAGAATGGAATTAATCTGAATCTAGTGAAAAGTGGAAATATGCCGATTAGTATTTAGGCAAAAATTTCTTCTTTGGTAACTGCTTCAGATTTGATTCTATCAAGCAGTTCCGCAAGAGTTGCTTTTACGTTTTCACGAATGTCGCCTGCAACAATAAGGTACATTACATCATCGCCGGGCTTAAAGTCGCCTTCGTATGCTTCGGTAATAATGCGGTAAATGCCTTCGTTCTGTTCAAGCTCTTTGCGAATACTTTCAATTTTATCGTAATCATGGCGGACGCGAATTGCTTTAACTTCTTGTCGGTCTTTGCGAGACCAACCGCGTACAGTGCCATTGTGAATAAGTGTCATGCCGACGTTTTCGGCAAAACCTGGGTCTTTTTTCAGTTCAGCCAGAGTTCTGGTAATGTCCATAAGTCCTCCCAAAAGTAATGGTGAAAGGTAGATATGCCTCATTTATCAAACTTGCTCAACAAACTTCCTATGTTTCAAGAATCCCGCATGGTGGCTACAGGCTACGGCATGTGGATTTGCTGGAATGGCGAACTTAATCCTGCAGTAGTGCAGACATTGCAGGATTACGGTGGATTACAGGTAGAAGTTGATAGAGATCAAGCGTTGTGGTTCTTCTTTAGTTCAGATGTATTTTTGGCTGCTGCCAGACTGAGTGTGTGGGCTAAGTTTAACTCATTGCAGTTGTACGCTCAGTTGCTTCCGGCAAAATTATTATTCAGCCCAAAACGTGAAAAATCGTTTTCAGTAGAACCGGCAATTATGGCGCAGTCCGTAATTGTTTCAGATAGTTGCCAGATTTTTGTGCATCCGAAGTGTCGCAATGATGGCAGGGGGATTCCGGGACTGACATTTAAGCCGGAAAGCTCTCGTTCCGGTTTAGCGCCTGTTGAGTGGACATCGCTGATGGTTGACCCAAGGCTTCCATACCAGTCGTCGCTGGGGTGGTATGGTGTAATCAAGCCGCTTGGTAATTCCATGGAGAAGAATTTTCTTGAAAATTGGAGAATTTATTCCAGTGAAATAAAGAACCTTTTTGAACAGTTAAAGATTAAATTTATTGTTCAGGATAGTTACTTAGTCTTCCAGTTGGAGAACTTACAGATGCTCCGCCAATGGACGCGCGAGCATTTGATGTTGGTGGAGAGGATTAAAGCGACAAAACGAGAGCTGTATTGGCCTGCAGTCGTGGCAGTGACTAACAAACGCGGGTTGAACTTTACTCCTGACTTGCCGAAAAAAATGGCGTTGGACTGGAACCAACTGGTCCCTGATTTTCCACATATGAGTTATCGTTCCGGTTACCTGCTTGGAAGTTCTTTTGAAGTTCATGACGTGAACTTCTCTTTAGACGCAAGCAGTGTTGATGACTGGTGTAAGGTAACTCTTACGGTGAATCATTCTCAAGAAAGTGGCATTTTGCCTGTACAAATTTCCAAGCGCCTTATTGCAGGAAGTAATGATCATTGTTTTTACTGCGGTATGCGTTCGCATTCATCGCATAAGTGTCCGACAAAAGCCTTGTCCAAGCTCACTCCTAAGGTATGGCATGAACTTTCCAGATTAAATTTTGAAGAGTTCAACAAAGCCTTTGAGACGATTGATGCAAAATTAGGCAAGGACGATATTGAGGCGTTGAAAGAAATTCAGACCTCAAAAGGGCATGAAGGAATTTTGCTGAACGCAGTGTATGGTGTGAATCAGATTTCTCAGCTGCGTATGATGCAGCATATGTGGGTTTGTCGGGGCAAAGACTTTGATAAAGGGCTGAAGGAAGTTGTGCCGCGTGACAATAACCCTGTCTGGAGTACGCTTGGATATTTGCTTTCAGGTGATTTGCTAGTAGCTGACAAGGAACTTTCAAACTTGTCAATACGTGCTCCGCGTGATGCAAGACCACGTATGCTGGCAGGATTTGTTGCCATGGAGCGTGGTGACAATCACAAGGCTATGATGATGTGGAAAGAAGCAGAGATTCTTTCCACCACTATGATGAAGCAAGCATACTGCGTATTCTTGCAGGCAAGATTGCTTGAATATACGGCTCAATACCAGCAGGCATCTGATTTATATAGTCGAGTGTTGCGGATGTGTCCTACTATGCAGGATGCGCAGTATCGTAAGTCAGTATGCCAGGTTAAGATCGGTTTTGCAGAACAAGCCATGTCTTCGCTTATCGAACTGGTTCAAAAAACACCTCAATACTTTAACCGTGTACTTATTGATCCTGAGATGGAGCGTGGTCACATTCAGGTTTTATCCGCTTTGCATTCTCCGTGGATAGAGGCCGAGAGTCAGGTGGAAAAGGCCCTTGAACAGTTGGAAGACCTGAAGAAAGAAGTACATGAATGGTTCGATGAGGGAAGCCCGTTCTTTGCAAAAAGCATGAAGCGGATTGAACGGATGACCGCTGCGAGTGATATTAAAAATTACGTGTCATTTATGCTTATTCTGCATGGCTGTAAAAATCTTGCGAAAGATTTGGACAGGTATGTCACAAAAGAAGCAAGTGCGTTGAAGAAAAAATTTCAAGATCACAGAGAGCGCTTGCATTATATTCGCGAAGAGGCTGCTTGGTTCCCGTTCCCGAGGGCGCTTGTTGAATTTAATAAAAACTATAATGTGTGTGCTGCAAATATTAAATGGGCGCTCAAAACACATTTTCAGGTAGCTGATATATTCAAAAAAGCGCAGTCTGTTGCTGAGACAGAGGAAAAGCGTCTTGAAAAACTAGAAAAGCGTTTAAAGTTTTTAAAAGTAGTGCGCGATTCCACATTGTTTATGCTCATTATGGCGCGAACCTTCTTCTGGGTTGAAGTTGCCTTTATGTGCATTGTTGTTGTGGCGCTTCCTTTATCTATGTTTTACGGAGAACAGTCGGGCATGGAGTGGGCAACTGGACTATTATTTAAAGAAAAATGGGATATTCAGAAGCAGCTGATTTTAGGGTTCTCCATTTTTGCAATAATAGTCTCGTGTTTCCGAACGGTCATTGTGTTCGATAAAGTTCGTGAAAAATATTTTAACAAGGCGCGTGGCGTTGCGTAATGCAATGAGCAATCTAGTACAATAAGTAAGAAATCCCCTGCACAGAGTTTGTGCAGGGGATTTTTTTGTTATGTATGTCTTTCTTATTCTAAAAATGTTGTGAACTGATGACGTAGATAAAAGAACATAGTCTAGTATGAAAGAAAAAGATCAGCAAAGTGAGGGCATGCCGTAATAGTGTTGTGATAGGTGGATGATAGACACAAAAAAAGCCAGTTCAATGAACTGGCTTAGAATGCTTTTGGAGCGGGAAACGAGATTTGAACTCGCGACTCCAACCTTGGCAAGGTTGTACTCTACCACTGAGTTATTCCCGCTCTTGAGTGGAGGCGACATC